>CAZPAX010000309.1:0-1500 GCA_964584535.1 uncultured Eubacteriales bacterium | reverse complement strand
GGGGAATCATTGGTTTTTTCCACAGTAACTCTGTCATTAACTATGACCTGATAGCTTTCTTTATCAGGATTTTCGAAAAAGAGTTTTCCTCTTTTTGATAGATCCTGGCTCAGCCTTCGAAAATAAAAAGTTGAGCCATATGGACTCAAAACATAGTCCAGCCTGGCCACAGCATCGTTCCCTTCTGCGAGCCAGATGAGGAATTTTTTCGTTTTGACAAAACCGAGAATAACCAACCTCCCTGCATCAGATAAAACAGGAGCTGGCTGAGATTTACTGAAAATCGAAGGCAAGAAATAATGCCAAACAAAGGTATTATCCGCCACTCCCCAGTGGAGGAAACGAAGTCTATCCCCTCTTTGGCTGAAGTGGAGATTGACGTTGGTGTAGCCCATCTTCTTTGTTTCTTCCAGATAAGCCTTGCTTCTCTCGATAATTGAGGGCGAAGCTCCATCCTCAGCATCAAAAAAGATATGAGTTAAAGTATAGGGATTGTTCATGGCAGCCAGAACCCAATTTCTGGCCAAATACTCATCAGGCGCCTGAGAGGGCATCCCGCCGATATCTTTGATTATATGGGAGAATAGACTCCAGCTTCCTTCGTGCTGTCCTCCAATATTTTTAGCTAGCTGTTCCATGAGTTTGAGGGAAGCTTCCATCTGGCGAAACCAGTGATCAAGGTCAGGCGGACCAACAAAGGGAGCAGCCACTCGGAAATAATCTGGAAAATGGACAATGGCAGAGAAAGTATCCATCCCCCCTCCGCTTCCTCCTGTGATGTTGATATTATCAGGGTCAAGATAAGGAGCAAAATGATTCTTTGCGTATTCGACAGCATCATAAATATCGTAGATTTCTTTGGTCCATCCATCACCCTTTCCTGCTGATCTGTCCCTGCCTCGCTTGCTCACGGAGATGCCAAAAATCCCATTTTTAGCCAAGTTATAAATTCCGGGCACAGTACCAAGCCGGGTTCCGGGATAATCGCCGTGCTGATAAACTAGAACAGGCCTATTTTTTAGCTTTGGATTGTAGGCGACCTCAGCATAAAGGGGATAGAGCTCTTCGACACTGCTCGGATAGGCAATTTCTTTGACAACAATCTCCTTATCTTTCCTTATATTCTCTATTGTTCTGGTTATTTTTCCTCTCAGGATATCCAGCGATTCATCGGACAGCTTGAGAGCTCCGAAGGAATAAGCCATTTGGAAAGCTTGAATCCAGCCAATGTCCATCAGGTTGGCAAATTCAACAGCAGAAATCTGCCCTTGCTTGAGGAGATTGAGGAGATAAGTGGTGATTCCCGTCTTTTTCATTTTTTCCTTAAGCTCTTCTCCGCTCAGCTTTTCATGAGCAGCTTCCTCTTCAAGAAAATTTTTAAAGGCCTCGGTTTGAGGGAAATCGGGCAATTCTATGACATTTCCTTTTTTAAAAAAATCAAAAAGGCTCTCCACATAGGTTTTTCCTTCGGTTTTTTCTTTTTGAGTTGCTGAGTGGGAG
>CAZPAX010000308.1:0-1508 GCA_964584535.1 uncultured Eubacteriales bacterium | reverse complement strand
TTCTCAATCAGCTGGGGAGCAACATTCTTTCCTCCAGCCGTGACAATGAGATCCTTTTTCCTATCTGTGATCACCAGGAAGCCATCCTCATCGATATGCCCGATATCGCCTGTCCGAAGCCAATCTCCATCAAATGCTTCCCTATTCTCATCATCTTTTTTGTAATAGCCCTTCATCACGTGAGGCCCTCTTGTTAATATTTCTCCATCGTGAGCAATCTTTACTTCGACTCCAGGAATAGGCTTGCCTACTGTTCCAAATTTTAGATTTTCAAATGTATTGACAGAAATGACAGGAGATGTTTCAGTCAGTCCATACCCCTCCAGGACAACAAGTCCTAAAGCATAAAAAAATTCAGCAATATCCTTAGAGAGAGGCGCTCCTCCTGAGACAAAAAATCTAATCCTTCCTCCTGTTCGTTCGATAATTTTGGAAAAGACAAGCTTATGAGCCAAATTCCTTTTAAACTGAAGAAACTTTGAGAGAGGTTGTTTGAGAAGTTTTCTTCGGCCGTATTCTTTTCCTACTTTCAGAGCCCAGAAGAAAATCCTTCTCTTCACTGCGGAGCTCGAAAGGACGTTGTCCATGACCTTTGAATAGATTTTCTCGAAGACTCGCGGAACACTGACCATAATCTGAGGCTTAACTTCAAGTAAATTTTCGGCCACTGTTTCTATGCTCTCCGCATAGGCAATCGTGCATCCCTTATAGACGTAGGTAAAAGTCACCATCCTTTCTAAAACATGAGAAAGAGGCAGGAAAGAAAGAACAGTATCTTTATCAGAAAATTCAATAATCATTGAAGCAGTTTTGATATTGCTCAGAAAATTGCTATGTCTGAGGATAACTCCCTTAGGAATTCCGGTTGTTCCAGAGGTATAGATGATGGAAGCCTCGTCTTCTGGCTTTATTTGTAGAGCTAGCTTCTCGAAAAGATCTGGTTTTTCTTGATCGATTCTTCTGCCTCTTTCCAAAACCTGTTCATAGGTCAAGACTCCATTAGGTGCTTGAGATGAGAGGCTGATGTAATGCTTTACCTTCTGAAGTTGCGGTCTAATGGCTTTGATTTTCTTCCATTGTTCCTCGTTGGAAAAGACGACAATTTTCGTATCAGAGTCATCGATGATGTATTTGATTTGCTCGGCAACTAAAGAAGTATAAACAGGGACTGTTATTCCCCCAAAGCACAGATTGGCAAAATCCACAATAACCCATTCTGGCCTGTTTTCGGAGAGGATAATCAATTTATCCCCTTCATCTGCTCCCAGATCCCTTAATCCGAGGCTGAAGTGCTTGACAAGATTTCCAAACTCTCGAGTAGAAATGGGAACAAAACGTCCCTCCTTCTTGTAAAGCATAAATTCGTCCTTCGGATAAGTCTTGATTGTGTTCAAAAAAAGCTGGGCGAGCGTCTCAACCATTTTCCCTCCTTGATTAAATGTGGGCTCATTTTAAAATCGAAAATCTCCCCTGTCAAGTAAATTAGTGGGGCATTAGTGGGGTCAGAC
>CAZPAX010000307.1:0-1538 GCA_964584535.1 uncultured Eubacteriales bacterium | reverse complement strand
TTTTGGTAATTCTCCTCATCGGGACATTCCTCTCTTGCTCCCGCAAAGAGGAAAGCTCGAAGCAAAGAACGGATGAGAAAGGCCCGGATCTCAGCAGTCTCAAAGCAGAATTCCCTTTCCGGGGAAAGATCATTTTTCAGTCGGACATGGATGGGGATAATGAAATCTATTTGCTGACAGAAATGTCGCTTCGGAAATTGACCGATAATTCCTGGAGCGATGAATACCCGAAATGGTCACCAGATGGGAAAAAAATTGCTTTTACAGCTAATCCAAGAGGGAATTATGATGTTTTTGTCATGAATGGGGATGGATCGGATATCACTCAGATAACAAACTTTCCCGAGGATGAAATTGAGCATGCCTGGTTTCCTGATGGGAGGACAATGGCTTATACCGAGCAGGTCAAGCGAGGTTTCCGAAGGTCCTTCACCCTCTGGAAAATAGATTTGCAAACAGGAAAATCAGAGAAAATCATTCCGGATTTCCCAGGCTCTAATGCTCTGCCCAACTTTTCTCCAATCGCACCTTTAATGGCCTTTACTGGAAAAAGAATGATCGGCTGGGATGTCTTCATGTTCGATCTTGAAAAGAAGAAATTCTGGAGCCTGACTGAAGGAGGAAAGGCCTGCCGGCCTCATTTCTCCCGTGACGGGCAAAAAATCGCCTATGTCTCTACCGAAGCAGACGGAAAAGGAGATATCTGGCTGATGAACCCTGATGGAAGCGAAAAGCTGAGGATAACAGAAAGAAATGAGACTTATGATTATTTTCCCTCCTGGTCAGCTGACGGGAAATATATTGTCTTTTGCTCAGACACCCAGCACTCCCTTGATAAAGGCCATTGGGCTCTGAACCTAGTGAGAGTCAGCACAAAGACTATTATTCCTCTCTTGAAGAGCCCGGGAAAAGACCTTTTTCCTGACTGGTATTGAAGAGAAAGTCTAAGGCATTCGCTTTAGCAGAAATTTCCAGAGATATTCTCTAGGAATTCCCAGAATTTGCTGCCTCCACAATCTGTCACACTGAGCGCATGTCTTTAAATCGGCGATGTCCTGGCGGATGATTTTGTCCCTTAATTTCACCATTTTCTCATTATTCCAGATCGAAGCGATAGAGGAATCTCTGACATTTCCCAGAACATAATAGCCATGATAATCCTGAGTGCAGGGAAGAACAGACCCATTCCAGAAGATGATCAAGGCCTGCCAGAGAAAGGTACAGGGGGAGTATCTTTTTGACCTTTGGGCTTCTCCATACTCCCCTGCCCAGTTGTGCATCTCTTTGATTTCAATCTTGTCAAGGGGAAGTCCTTTAAAATGATTCAGAAATTCTTTCTTTTTGGCCCGGTCTATGCCCTTATACAAATCAGGAAAATTGATCAGCTCCAAGATTGTCACAGGCTTTTTGGCATTAAGACTTTTTTTGATCTGCAAGAATCTGACGAGATTTCCTACTGTTTTTTCGAAGCTGGCATTGACGCGGATTCTCTCATAGGTTGTTTTGTCATATCCATCAAAGGAAAGAGAGAACTGGTC
>CAZPAX010000306.1:0-1585 GCA_964584535.1 uncultured Eubacteriales bacterium | reverse complement strand
AAGCTTCACCGCTCATAATCGCGCTCTCGCCAAGAACAGCGATCACAACCTCTGCGCCGCTAGCTGCATTTATTGCTTCTTCAAAGCCCTCAATATCCTGGCCTGATACATCGCAACCTTTCTCATAGAGGATTTTTGTCGTAGTTGGGACTTTGCTGACGATGCCTTCAAGGACTGTGACCACATCCTCAGGCCTTCCCGCGCAGGCCCAAGTGCCAAGGGGGTCGATCTTGCTCTCAGCTAATGGTCCGATGATGGCCAAGGCCTTGAGCTCTTTGGAGAGAGGCAAAAGATTATTTTCATTCTTCAAGAGGACAATAGATTTTCGGGCTACATCGAGGGCGATACTCCGATTTTCTTTGCTGAGAGTAACCTGTCTTTCGAGCTTTGGGTCAGAATAGGGCTGCTCAAAGAGCCCGAGCAAGAACTTAATGCGTAAGATTCTCCGCACGGATTCATCAATAACTTTTTCAGAAACTTTTCCTTCCCTGACGAGCTGGCTGAGCTGGTTATGATAAACATTTCCTTCCATGTCCATATCCACGCCAGCCTGGAGGGCTTTGATGCCTGCTTCAGATGGGGTAGCAGCGAATCCATGCTGGATAAGCTCGCCGATAGCGTTCCAGTCACTGACAACAAATCCTCGAAAACCCCATTCCTGGCGCAGGATTCTTGTCAGGGTGAAGAAATTGGCCGAAGAGGGCAGGCCATTCAGTTCGTTAAAAGCACTCATCAGGGTGCTAGCGCCGGCTTTTATTGCAGCCTCAAAAGGAGGCAGATAGATTTCATAGAGAGTGTTGAGCGACATCTCCACTGTATTGTAATCGCGGCCGCCTTCAGCTCCACCGTATCCCACATAATGCTTTGGACAAGCCACAAGGCTTGAGGGATTTGAGAGACTTTCGCCCTGGAAGCCGAGCACTCGGGCCTTGGCCATAGTTGATCCAAGAAAAGGGTCTTCCCCAGCTCCCTCAGCAATCCGTCCCCAGCGCGGGTCTCGGGCAATATCGACCATGGGGCCGAAAGTCCAGTGAGTCCCTGCTGAGCGAGCTTCTCTAGCTGCAACGCGGCAGGCTTTTTCGATAAGCTCTGGATCCCAGGTTGAAGCCTCTCCCAAAGGAATGGGGAAAACTGTTCTGTAGCCGTGGATGACATCATTGCCAAGGATAAGAGGAATGCCCAGACGTGATTTTTCCACAGCCAGCTTCTGGAGAGTATTGGCTTTTTCGCAGCCCCTGACATTGAGAAGAGAGCCGACTTTTCCTTCTGCGATCAGGCACTTCAGGTCTTCTGTGTCCCGGTAGGAGTACTGGACCATCTGACCAATTTTTTCTTCAAGCGTCATCCTGACCAGAAGCTCATCAATTTTTTTCTCTATCCGAGCGCTGTGGCCAGGAAGCTGTGCTGGCTGAAGTCTCAGCTCAATAAAGAAAAAGCTAATAGCCATGAAGAAAAAAGCTAAAAACCATGACAATTTTTTCATTATTAGGCTCCTTTCATTCTTCTGGATAGCATCTTTTATTAATATTTTAGATACTCCTTTGGACTTACTCTAAACCCAGAAGGCATGCGCCAGATAAAGTCA
>CAZPAX010000305.1:0-1596 GCA_964584535.1 uncultured Eubacteriales bacterium | reverse complement strand
TTATTTTGATGAGATCGCCACGCACCCAATGGGTGCTCGCGATGACAGCGATAGCATCTTTCTAATGGCAATTTTGGATCAGAACCAAAAGGAATGGGGACAGGCACCTTTTTTCCCTGAAAAAGGTGCCTGTCCCGGTCTTTATGCGTTTGACTAAATCTGACTTTCAGGCTATCATCAAAAAGGAGGAAAAAAATGTATTTTGGGGACGCGACATTTCTTCTATTGATTCCAGCTCTCATCTTAGCTTTCTATGCCCAGTATAAGGTCAGAAGCACTTACGCTCAATTCAGCCGCAAGTTTGCCTCTTCTCAAATTTCAGGCGCTGAGGTCGCTCAGGAAATCCTTTCCTCAAGCGGTGCTGGCCAAGTCCAAATTGAAAAAACAGCTGGCCAGCTCACTGACCACTATGATCCGAGGAAAAGAGTTCTTCGCCTTTCTGAAGGTGTCTATGGAAGTCCTTCTCTGGCTGCTTTAGGCATAGCTGCTCACGAATCTGGACATGCCCTCCAGCATCATGCGGGTTATTTTCCTCTCCACATCAGAAATCTCATTTATCCGGTTGCCAGTTTTGGCTCATCCCTTGCTTTTCCTCTTTTCTTTATAGGATTTCTTTTCTCAGGAAAGGGACCCAGTATTCTAATGGACATCGGTATCCTCCTTTTTAGTGTTGCTGTGCTTTTTACAGTACTAACTCTTCCTGTCGAGTTCAACGCCTCTCGCCGTGCCCTAACTCTTCTTCGAGATGGAGGATACTTAAAGGCTGATGAGCTTGATGGTGCTCGCCGGGTTCTCTCTGCTGCTGCCCTGACCTATGTGGCAGCTACAGCCATGGCCGCCATTCAGCTTCTCCGCATGTTTTTGCTCCGCCAATCCCGCCGCTAAATTAGTTTTCGTGGTCAGACATCTGAGGGCAAGACCTGGGGCAGAAGCAAAGGAAGTCGACCAGCTTTCGGATATCTCCTCCTTGGGTGTCGTCCTCTATCAGATGGTAACAGGTCAGGGTCCTTTTGCCTCTCCCTCTGGAAGGATGCCGATCCCGGCCTCTCTGAAGTAGACGCCCGGGCAAGGCTCTTCAAAATTAAAGGATCGAGTTAGACCAAGAGCTTCCTTCATCTGATTGAGACCCAAAATTGCCATTAGAAAGACGCTATCGCTGTCATCGTGAGCACTCATTGGGTGCGTGGCGATCTCATCAAAATAAACTGAGATTGCTTCGCTTCGCTCGCAAAGACAAATATCTATCGGCAATTTTGGGTTGAGGTTTTAATCTTGACATGCTCCCCGATAAGATTTATATTACTAAAGTAAGTATGTAAGAATATAAGGAATCAAGGAGATACATGAAACACTCAGAAACAGCAAAAATAACGTCCAAAGGCCAAGTGACAATTCCCTCGACTATAAGGGAAATCCTCAAGCTAGAGCCTGGATCAACCGTGATGTTCAAAGTCACCGAAAGGGGTGTCATCCTTTCTCCCTGTGAAATAATTGAGAAACCAGTTTATACGTCAAAAGAATGGAAGAAGATCGAAAAGCTTGTCGCTGAAAAAGGCAAAGTCTATAAAACTTCCGCTGCTGCAAAAAAGCATATCA
>CAZPAX010000304.1:0-1619 GCA_964584535.1 uncultured Eubacteriales bacterium | reverse complement strand
GGAATCATTTCATGATTTTTTTAAATGAAAATGAGATTTAAATCAACCAAAAATTCTTTATTTCTTCTTTTTGGTGATTCGAAATTTTTGCCTGGTGGTTTTTTCAGGATACTTCTTCGCATAAGATTTTTTAACAAACCTGCCTGTTTGAGCACTCCTCCAGGATGTCCTCACCTTTGGCATCTTTTCCCCTCCATTTTGTTTATTTCATTATATAACATTGTATTCAAAAAAGAAATGATTCCCCTGGTAAGGAAGCATCTCTTTTTATGTGATTCAATCGGGTGCAGGAAGCTACCCTTGGCCCCCCGCACCCCGGGGAACCAGTCCCGGCGGTTCCCCCCGTCGGAGGACCCGACGGGTTCCCCCTCCGCTACGGGGGCTTCCGGGCAGCTTCCTGCACCCATCATAAAGATCACATATTTATAGATGCTATCCCCTGGTAACCTTATGCTTGCCAGGCCAGGCTATTTTAGTTCATTATAGGATTTGATAAAGGAAATGATGAATTTCAACAGAAGAGAATTCTGCAAGACCCTCGGCCTCGGAACAGCAGGACTGCTTCTGAACTTGCCCTTTTCTCTTTCAACTTGCCAGCGAAAGAGTAGAAAAGATCTGGCAAAAGATAATGAACTTACTATAAAAGTGATTGGCCTGGGAGGCCTTGGAACCAGGTGTCTTGACCAAATGATTCAAATGGGACTAAAGGATATCGAGTTCACCGTTATGAATGCGGATAAGTTTTCCTTGCTCCAGAGCTTGTGCCCTTCTAAAGTCCACTTAGGTGAAAGTTTGACCAAAGGGAACGGATGTGGAATGAACCCAGAATTAGGGTATACCTATACTCTAAATAGCCAGGAGACAATCACTACAATTCTCAGGGGGAGCGATATTGTATTTATTGTGGCCGGGATGGGAGGAGGAACAGGCACAGGAGGAGCTCCTGTTGTGGCTAGAATTGCCAGGGACCTTGGTGCAGTGCCCATAGGCGTAGTGACAATGCCTTTCAGCTTTGAGGGCAAATGGCGTCTGAGGAATGCTCAAGAGGGCCTTCAAAAGCTCAAAGAAGCAAGTGACCTGATTATTATGGTCCCCAATGACTTTGTCATCAATTTCTTCCCTCCTCAAGTACTGCTCATAGATGTTCTTAATAAATCAATTGATATCATCTCATCTTCGGTTAAGAATCTATTGGACTTTTTCCTGGCCTCCGCCTCAGGTTGTCTGTACTTCTCGGATGTAAAAAATTTGTTCTCTCGGCTTGGCCTAGCTTATGCAGGAATTGGAAGTGATCCAGAGAAAAGCATCCTAAGAGCTGTCCAGACGGCCACCGATTACCCTCTTTTAAAGGATGTCCCGCTCAGTAGAGCCCGAAAGGTTATTTGCATTCTAAGGGTTTCCAGTCAAGAAAGGCTGGCCAATGTTCAATATGCCTCAGAGATCGTTGTGAAAAAATTTCCTAAGGATACCGATTTTATTTTTCATGTTTCTGTAGACAAAAGTGATAGAACTGAAGCCGTGCTCTTTATTTCAGGCTTTGCTTGGGAGCAATCTGTCAGCTGAGGCTTATAGTGACATCTGTTTGTGGACATTAGGGTGAGGATAATAAAAATAATAAA
>CAZPAX010000303.1:0-1630 GCA_964584535.1 uncultured Eubacteriales bacterium | reverse complement strand
TTGCGGGCCAGGACAGCATTGATCTCATCATCTTTCAGATATTCTCCGACAATATTTTTCATCAATTCAAAATTCAAAGCTTTGATTTTCTCGACAAAGGCCCGAGGAAGCTCACTCATCAGCTTTGGCCCTTCCTTGTGTTTTTCGGTAAAGATAAGCTCCTTGGTGAATTTTTTGCTTGACCGGAAGGAACGGGAGTGGTCAATGAGGATCATCCGCCAGTCTTTGGTGATGAGGATATTGTTCTGATGGCGGTCTTCGTTGGCAATCAAGTTATCAAAAGCCCTATGCAGATAAGTGGCTCTGTTCCAATTAAAGATCTTGATGGATGGAGTTTTGATATTTTTCTCAGCTTTCTGCTTAAGGCTCATCTCATAGTCCACCCACACTTGGCAGGACCCCCTATCTCCGCGGAATCTTCTTTCTACGGTGGGAGGGACCATGTTCAGCTCCAAATACTTGTCAAAGAGGTAGGCAGCGATCTCATACCTCCAGCCCTCAATATAGCCTTTTTGCATACCTTCTGGATTTTTCCACAAAGCATTTCTTGTGACGCCATCTTTTTCTAAAGTGAGTTTCCAGGGGCTGGTTACTGCCTCTCGACCGGACATCTGCTCTTCTTTGATGATATTGGCTGTTTTGAGAAATTCTTCCCATTTAGCTCTTTCAGCCAGTTCTTCAGGAGTGAATTGAGCAAATAATTGGAAACTGAAAACAACTAAAAAGAACAAGAAGATAAAAAGTCTTTTTTTCATTTTTTCCTCCTCAATACAAGACTTTATCCTCGCCACTCTCTTTGATCATCTCATCGATTTCCTTAAGAACGAGCTCTTTGCGGATGAGAATGGCATTAATCTCTTTGTCATTCAAATATGGGCCTACGGCATTTTTGACGCTTTCAAAGGTCAGACCTTTAATTTTTTCCACAAATTTCCGGGGCAAGCGCCTGAAAGGCATGGGCCTTCCAGCAGAAGGATCTCTGCCATAAAGGAGTTGCTTGGTGAATTTCTCTGCAGAGCGAAAGGCGCGAGAATGATCGATAAGAAGCATACGCCAATCCTTGGTGTAGAAGGTATTCTGCTGAGTTCTGTCTTCGTTGCCAATGAGGCTGTCGAATGCTCTTGCCAGATATTTTCTTTTCTCCACGTTATCAGCCTCAGGTCCGCCTTTTGGAAAGGGAATATTTTTTTCCATGATTTCGAGAAGGCTGTATTGATGTTCAACCCAAAGCTGGAGAGAACCTCCCTTTCCCTCGAATTTTCTCTCGACAGTGGGTGGGATCATATTCAATCCTAGGAGCTTATCCAGCCTGTAGGCAGCGATCTCATACTGCCACCCCTCGAGGAATCCTTGCTGCATGCCGCTCGGGTTTTTCCAGACGCCACTTCTTTCCACATCGCCTTTCTTCAAAAAAAGACGAGTTGGATTTGTCACACCTTCCCCGATCTTTTTATGCCCGATGATTTCTGCAGTCAAGAGGAATTCTTCCATTTCTTCCCTCTGGGCAATTTCTGAGGGAGTGAACTGTCCATTGGCGATATAGGCTTGGACTAAGAAAAGAGATAAAGGAATTATAAAAGCTTTCCACTTCATTGTTTTTTCTCCCTGATCAAATCTTTCCCCAAATAAT
>CAZPAX010000302.1:0-1639 GCA_964584535.1 uncultured Eubacteriales bacterium | reverse complement strand
GATAATTTGCTGATGCGGATGAAAGAGGAGGATTGGGATTCGGTTTTGGCAGTCAACCTCAAAGGCATTTTTAATTTTTCTAAAGCTGTAATCAGAAGCATGATCAATAACCGCTCGGGAAGGATAGTCAATATCTCATCGGTTGTTGGCTTGATGGGAAATCCGGGGCAGACAAATTACGCTGCTTCAAAGGCAGGAGTGATTGGCTTCACAAAGTCACTTGCTCGGGAAGTTGCCTCCAGAGGGATCACTGTCAACTGTGTCGCTCCTGGCTACATCGCCACTTCAATGACAGCAAATCTTGCGGAGCCAATCAAGCGAATGTTCATTGAGCTTATTCCCATGAAAAGATTCGGGGAACCGGAGGAAGTGGCCAAGGCGGTCAAGTTTCTTCTTTCAGATGATGCTGCTTATATCACGGGGCAGGTCATAAACATCAACGGTGGGATATATATGTAGCTGGATGAGAAGGCTTTCGTATATCCACAATCAAATTTTTTATTAGAGAGGAGGTAAACATGGAAAGAGAGGAACTTCTTAAGAAGATAAGGACAATTGTCGCTGACAAGCTCAGCATCAGTGAGGATCAAGTGACAGAAGAAGCGTCTTTTATTGAAGATCTGGGTGCAGATTCTCTGGATCAGGTGGAACTGGTCATGGCTTTGGAAGATGAGTTTGGTCTGGATATCCCTGACGAGGAAGCAGAGAAACTGGCGACTGTCGGCAAGGCCATGGATTATATCCTCTCCCGCGTCTCTTAAAAAAAAGAAAAATAGCCTCATGGATGTCTTTCTCCCTTCCAAAAAATCTCTTTCTGGGCGGAGGGTGGTTATTACCGGGATTGGCCTTCTTTCTCCTTTAGGAATAGGTGCCCAGAAAAACTGGCAGGGCCTGGTCGAGGGAAAAAGTGGAATTGGCCTCATCTCTAGGTTTGATGCGTCTTCGTATCCGACCAGAATCGCCGGGGAAGTTAAGAATTTCGACCCCCTGGAGTTCATTGATAAAAAGGAAGTGAGGAAGATGGACCTCTTTATTCAATTTGCCCTGGCAGCAGCTCACCTGGCTGTCGAAGATTCCAGCCTGGAGCTCGGGGCTTTGGAAGGGGACCGCTGCGGCGTTTACATTGGCTCTGGAATAGGAGGGATTTCCTCTATTGAAGAAAACCATAGAATCTTGTTGACCAAAGGGCCAGACCGGGTATCTCCTTTTTTTCTGATAGCGTCCATTATCAATGAAGCTGCTGGTCAGGTTTCCATCCGTTATCGAGCTAAAGGCCCCAATTCAGCTACAGCCACAGCTTGCTCGACCAGCACTCATGCCATCGGCGATTCTTTCCGTATTATTGCGAGAGGAGATGCGGACATCATGCTAGCCGGTGGATCAGAAGCTCCTATTTCGCCTTTAGGTGTTGCCGGTTTTTGCGCCATGCGCGCTCTTTCGACAAGAAATGAGGAGCCAGAAAAGGCTTCCCGTCCCTTTGATGCCAAGCGGGATGGATTTGTCATGGGCGAGGGAGCAGGAATCTTGGTTCTCGAAGAACTGGGAATGGCTTTGAAGCGGGGAGCAAAAATCTATGCCGAGATCATTGGCTATGGGATGAGCGGGGATGCCTATCATGTGACGGCCCCTCCACTGGATG
>CAZPAX010000301.1:0-1655 GCA_964584535.1 uncultured Eubacteriales bacterium | reverse complement strand
CGTCATCATAGAGGGCAGCCACCTGGCAGGTGCCCAGGCCAATAGAGACAGCTGCGAGGGCGAGATTTTGAGCGATGTGACCGGCGTCAAGATAGACATAGCGATAGGCTCTCTCCCCGTATTTCCATGTTGACCTATTAAAGACAGCTGTCCAGACAAAAACTACAGCACCCTCGCCGACAAAATCCTGATCCAGAGATGCTTCTGCGATTTGTCTCCGCAAGTCTCCTCTGCGAAGCTCTTCGAGTTCATGATTTTGGACATCATAATGATAGGCTCCAGGCTTGATGCCCTCGACATTATTGATGACAAGATAAGTTTCAACTGGGTAAAGGGCGCCGGCTGAGGGAGTTGCCCTGAGCTCATAACCTTTTGATTTTTCTGTGATCCCTTGAGAAGCCCAGAGGAGTTGAGAAAGTTCGCTTCTCTTCACGGGCTCATCCCGGAAGCTCCTGATGCTGCGCCTCCGCTTTATCGCTTCCCAGAGAGGCATTCCTCCTTCAGCAAGCGGCGCTTCCAATTTGACTCTTGGCAGTCCAGGAAATCTCTTGTATGTCTCAGGTTTCTTCTGCCAATCAAGGAAACCGCCCGAGAGTCTTCCCCTGTAATATTTAGTTTCTTTTTGGAAGATATCTCCTTTTCCGCTTTTCATTTTTTTCTCCTCAAGCTATTGATCATCTTCATTTTCCTTTTTTAAGCTCTGCTAGCCTTGTTTTGGCTTTGGTAAAGTTGGTATCAAGCTCTAATGATCTCTTGTAGTATTCGATAGCCGTTTCTTTTTCTCCAGGGTTAAGATACATATCACCTAGATCTGTGTAAGGGCTTGGTTCTTTAGGAAAGAGGTCAATGACGATTCCCAGAAGAGCCATTGCATGCTTCAGCTTATTTGCCCTGACTAATCGACTTACAAGCCCGTAGAATTGGTTTAAACTGTTAGCAGAGTGATAAGGATCTAAAGCCCGGGCCTCCTTATAGAGATTGCGAGCCTTCTCCACATTCCCTGTCCAGAGAAAAGCCCCAGCCAGGGAGGCAAGGGGAAGAGGAGAGTTAGGATAGAGCTCACGGCTCAGATTCAGGAACCGAAAGGCTTTTTCAGGCTCAGCTTTTTCTAGGAAGTGCTGAGCAGTGTTAGCCAAATCTTCACTGAAATTGGGATAAAAGCTAGCTCCAGTAAAAGTCTCCTTGAGTTTTGTTTCAAGTTCAGCGAAGTCTGTATGAGGTGTGATAAATAAATGGCTAACATAATCTGTATATGTTTTCTTCCAGTCTTTTTCCCAGATTGAAATCATCCGGCTGAAATTTTTTTCGAATCGAGGAAATTTTTTCTGAGCAGAACTATCTTCGCTCGCCTGGATATAATCGCTAAAAAAAGCTAAAGGTCCGCTTTTCTGGTAGGATTGAAGCTTTTCAGGGCCAAGGATTTCCTTGAGAGTTGAGGCCATAAAAGAACCAACTTTGATGAACATTTGATCAGAGGCAGGATGAATCCCAGACAATATTTTCCTTCTTTTCTCTTCAAAATTTCCTTTTAATTCTCTTTCATCGACATAGCGATTAAAGTAGGAAAAAGCCTTTTCCAAATCTTTCTCTCCCTTGGCGAGAGGACTTCCGTTCCAGTCAAAAGAGCTCATGCCATAGGAAAACGTCTGGCTGCA
>CAZPAX010000300.1:0-1675 GCA_964584535.1 uncultured Eubacteriales bacterium | reverse complement strand
GAAAATACAAATTCAAAGCAGTTCTGAAGGATAAACTCAGCGGGAAATCGGCAACCAAAATATCTGATTTTGAAGTTCGCTGAAGAATTCCAATTGGGACGATTCCAACTCCTCTTTGAAATCACATATTTGGAGATTCTTCCAGATCTCGCCGCACGATAAACTCAAGCCGATCGTAGAGCTTGAGCTTGTGCTCATCAGCTGTCCCGTCGACTAGCTCTAAAACATACTTGGCTGGAAATTTTGGAGAATAAGAAGGGCAGGGAAATTGTCTGCAGGGTGGAACGTGTTTTTCAACATGAACAATTCTCTTCTCTTTATCCAGCCAGAGAATATCAAGGGACATTTTCATATTAGCCATCCAGAATGAATAAAATCCCTCTTCTTCAAAGACAAAGAGCATACCCTGGTCAGGATTCATTTTTTCTCGATACATGAGCCCTTGTTGTCTTTCCTCGTCTGTCAGTGCCAGCTCGGCAGTGACAGCAAATCCATCGAGAAGATAAATTTTTGTGAATTTGTCCTTCGCTGGCCTGATGACTAAAAGAAGGCTGAATAAAGCAAAACAGGAAAAAAGAAAGCTCCTCACTTTTTCTCCACAATTCATACTCTTAATGAACAGAAATCAAGGGGACAAACCGGACAGGCAAAAGCCTTTTCTTCTTATAATTTTTTTTCTCTCGGATGATAAGCATCAATTCCTGAAACTCAGATCCGACAGGGATGATCATTTTCCCCGAAACTCTTAGCTGGTCTTGCAGAGCCTTTGGCACCGAAGGAGGAGCTGCAGTCACCATAATTGAATCATACGGAGCGTATTCCTTCCAGCCCAGAGTGCCATCTCCAATTTTAAAAAAGATGTTTTGATAGCCAAGTTCTCTCAAGACTTCTTGAGCTCTGAGAGAAAGCGTGCCGATGATTTCCACCGTGTAAACTTCCTTCGCCAGTTCCGCGAGGATAGCTGTCTGATAACCAGAACCTGTTCCCACTTCTAAGATCCTTTCATCCGCTCTTAGCTTGAGGACTTCTGTCATATAAGCAACAATATAAGGCTGGGAAATCGTTTGACCTTCTCCTATGGGAAGAGGTTCATCCTGATAGGCATAGGATTTCATATCCTCAGGAACAAAGGCATGGCGGGGAACTTTTCGCATTGCCTCCAAGACTCTCTCCTCTTTTACCCCTCTGGCTTTAATCTGGACCTCAACCATTCTCTCTCTCTGGGCTTCAAAATCTTCTTTCATCTCTTCCCCAGCCTCAGAGCTCTAAGTTTTGAGGCAAGTAGGGCATTTAATAGGCTCTGGCAAAATAGACAAGAGTCTCTGCCTTCCTCTGGCAGAGAATGCAACCCCCTTTCGAATCCTCTTTATTATTCTGTTCTAAAGGAATGACCCGAATCGTGGCCATTGTCTCTTCTTTGATTCTTTCCTCACAAGAAGCGTTACCGCACCAGTAAGCTTTTATGAATCCTCTTTTGGATTCGATAGTCTCCTTAAAATCCTCCCAGCTCTGGACAAAGCGAGTATTCTCACGCTGAAAGTCAAGTGTCTGTTGGAAAAGATTTTTCTGAATATTTTTGAGAATCTCTCTCACTCTCTGGCCTAAAGAGTTTAGATCAAGAATCTCCTTCTGCTGTGTATCCCGGCGCACAGCCACGACCTGCTTCTTTTAATAT
>CAZPAX010000299.1:0-1721 GCA_964584535.1 uncultured Eubacteriales bacterium | reverse complement strand
CCTGTAGTTGATGGTTTCAGGCTTAGTCACCTCTCCCCAAGACCAGCTTTTTATTTTCTCAGGGGAGGCAATGCTGATTCTTACCCGGTCAAAATCGACCCTTGGTTTTCCTGCTATTGATTGCCTGGTTTCCATCATTTTTCTCCTTTAAGCACTTGAGGAACTTCTATTCCCCAAGGCAAAATTTCTTCCCTCTCCGCTTTTTCCAGTTCCACATTCAAACACAGGCTCTGGAGCTCGCGGATGAGGACATTGACAGACTCGGGAAGTCCAGGAGTAAAATCCAAGTCACCCTTAACGATCGCCTCATATATCTTTGCCCTGCCTTCCACATCATCTGATTTAACTGTCAATAGCTCCTGAAGAGTATAAGCAGCCCCATAAGCCTCTAGAGCCCAGACTTCCATCTCTCCAAAACGCTGTCCACCAAACTGGGCTTTTCCGCCTAAAGGCTGCTGGGTAATAAGGGAATAGGGTCCCGTGGATCGAGCATGAATTTTATCATCGACGAGGTGGTAGAGCTTCATCATGTAAATATAGCCAACTGTAACCTCCTGATCCAATAATGTCCCTGTTATCCCATCATAAAGAGGAATCTTCCCTGAATTCGGCAAACCTGCCTTTCTCAGGAGGTCTTTTATCTCAGTTTCAGAAATTCCATCAAAGACAGGCGTTGAAATCCAGAAGCCAAGATTTTTTGCTGCCCAACCCGCATGCGTTTCCAAAATCTGACCAACATTCATTCTGGAGGGGACTCCCAAGGGATTGAGAACAATTTCTACAGGTGTTCCATCAGGAAGGCGGGGCATATCCTCTTCTGGGACAATTTTGGCAACAATTCCTTTATTCCCATGTCGACCTGAAATCTTATCCCCGACAGAAAGTTTCCTTTTCATCGCAATATAGGCTTTTATGGCCTGAATGACGCCTGGAGCTAACTCATCGCCTTTTTTAAGAGTGTCAACTTTTTCTTTAAAGATGGTGCGGAGTGCTTCTATCTGTCGTTTAACCTTTTTTTCGATATCCTTAATTTTTTTCTCTCGCACTGAATTATCCTCGAGCTTCAACTTTGTGTAATCATCAGGATTCAATTCATCGAGAATTTTATCTGTTAATTTTTTCCCTTTTTCCAAGACTAATTCAGAAATTTTATGATCCTTTTCGATTTTCTCTCCTCTGAGCAGACTCTTGACCTTCCTCCATTTCTCTCCCTCAAGGATACTTATCTCATCATCCAGGTTTCTCTTCATCTTGGCGATTTCATCCTTTTCTATGAGCTTTGCCCGATTTCCCTTCTCAATTCCCCTTCGAGAAAAAATCCTGACATCGATCACGGTGCCTTCAATGCCTGGAGAGCAATAGAGAGAGGCATCTTTGACATCTAGAGCTTTCTCCCCAAATATGGCTTTAAGAAGCTTTTCTTCTGGAGATAGTTGAGTTTCTCCTTTTGGAGCAACTTTGCCAACCAAGATATCCCCGGATTTTACCTGAGCTCCGATCCTCACTATCCCGTTTTCGTCTAGATTGCGAAGGAGGTTTTCGGGAACATTAGGAATATCTCTTGTGATTTCTTCTGGCCCAAGTTTTGTATCCCGAGCTTCTATTGTTTCTTCGACAACATGAAGGGAAGTAAAATATCCTCTTTGATCAATTTCTCACTGACGATGATGGCATCCTCAAAATTGTAACCTCTCCAGGGCATAAAAGCACATAAAACATTT
>CAZPAX010000298.1:0-1753 GCA_964584535.1 uncultured Eubacteriales bacterium | reverse complement strand
CCTCCTCTTATATAATTTACCTTTTTTAAATCCAGTGAATTGGGTGGCAAATCATATGAAAAACTAGAAGCTCTGTCAATCGCTAAAAAAAAGGGAGCCTTCCCCCTGTTACTTTTTTCATGATTCAACAGCCTGAGTTTTGGTTACCCAGATAAATGATTTGACACGTGTTGCCTGAGAAAAGAGACTATTTTTTCTCGGTCAGCTCAAGATAGATGATTTCGACCAAGCTCATAAAGCGTCTTCCACCAGGTTGAGGCGGCCTGTCCTCGACATTGAATATTTTCTTTATCTCCTCCAGAGATTTTCCTTCTCCGATTAGAGCTTTTATTTTCGCTTGTCTCTCTTCAAGAATTTTTATCAGCCCTTCCACATCGCTTCTTGCGGCAATATCGCCATGGCCGTGAACAAAAGTGTCAGCATCAAGTTCAAGAATAGATTTTAAGGTTTTGACTAGGCCAAAGGAGCTTCCGTTTTTTTGGCGATGGATGAGAGGGTCTCTTCCCAGAAAAAGAAGATCACCAAGAAAAGCGACTTTTTCTTCAGGGAAATAAATGACGACATCGCCTGAGGTGTGAGCTGGGCCAAAGTTAAGAAATTTTGGGCTACCATTTCCAAGATAGAGCTTTAATTTTTCTGTGAAGGTAATGTTTGGGAGATAGGCTTTTTGGGCTGGCTCTTTGAAGGCCTCATCCATGTCCTTTCTTGTCTGGGAATGAGAAATAATCTTTATATTCTCAGGGAAGCCGAAAAGGCCGTTGACATGGTCGCCGTCGCTGTGCGTCAGGGCAACATAAGCTATGGGATTTGAGGTCAATTTCTTGATCTCTCCGATCATCTCTTTGGCCGAATCTGCACTCATCTTCGCGTCTATAACCAGAACTTCCTTCTCTCCTATAAAGAAACCGGTATTGGCACCGCTTCCCCCTTTCACCCAATAGATATTTCCCTTCACTTTTTGAACTGTAAGAGGAGGAGGCTCTTGTCTGGACTGAGAAGGTTGAGCCTGCTGACTTGCTCCCCAGTTAGCAAGGCTGAAAACTAGGATAAGAGAAAGGCAAAGGAAAAATTTTAAATTTCTTTTCATCATGTCCTCCTTATAAAATGGATTTATATTTTTAAGGGAATTTTCAATCTGTCATTGAGAATAAAGTTTGTGGCCAACCTCCACATGTTGAACATGGAGAGTGGGTAAGTCTTAACTTCAATTCTTCCCTCTTTGACAGCTTCGATGATAGAAATAAGGTCTTTCTCGGCTTCAATAAGAGAATAGGTTTTTCCGAATTGCCAGAGGTTATGGCAGTCTGAGCCTCCAGCGAGGGGCTTATTATTCTCAGAGGCAATGAGAACAGCTTTTTTGTTCATATTGATCAGGTGATTATAGAAAGAACAAAATTCAATGGCATCGAATAAAGGAAGATAAGAATAGAGATCAGAGTCTAGAGACCTGAATCCAGGGAAAAAAGGATGGGGAGCAATGATCAGGCTTCGATCATTTTTATATTTTGTCAGATCCTTAAGTGTTCCTCCTTGTGGAGTCTTTTGGAAATCAGGGTTGATGATGAGGACATGCTTTTTGGAAAGAGTTGCTTCAATTCCAGGAATGAGAAGGATATCTCTTTTCTCTGCATATTTCCTTAGTTTAGGATCGTAAGTGACAGCATTGTGGTTGGTAATGGCAAGAGCATCAAAGCTTTGCTCGCGTGCTCTATCAATCAGCTTGAAGGCAGAATAATTGATATAATCTTTGGGG
>CAZPAX010000297.1:0-1782 GCA_964584535.1 uncultured Eubacteriales bacterium | reverse complement strand
TGGATATCACTTGCCTCGCTCAGGACAAAAAAGGCGTTCTTTTTGCTGGGACATCGCCAAACGGCAAAATCTACAAGATTACTGGTCAAAAGGAATCGGCCATTTTTTTTAATCCTGACGAAAAATATATTTGGGATTTGTTTTTTAAAGAAGACGGCAATCTTTTGGCTGCCGTAGGGGAGAGCGGAGGTATCTATGAGATCAATCAGCAGGGAGAGGGAAAGCTCATCCTTAAAGCTGAAGAAAACCATATCCTTTGCCTGAAAATGGACAAGAACGGCAATCTTCTTGCTGGCAGTGGAGGAGGAGGCCTGGTTTATCAAATTTCCAAATCTGGGAAAGGGTCGGTCCTGTTTGAGTCCCCCTATGAGGAGATAAAAAGTATTGCTCTGGATGCGGAAGGAAATGTTTATGCGGCGGCTGGAGGAACCTTCACCAGAGCAAAAAAAGAAGAAGTGATTTCCATTCCTGTTGTGACCGAGGTCGAAGTGACAGTGACTCCAACTCGGGTTTCTTCTGAGACTGCCCGGATTCCCTCCCCAGCCCAAAAAGAGCCAAGCGCTCTTTACAGGATAGATAGCCAAGGGATGGCCAAGAGGCTCTGGAATTCCAACGAAGAATTGATTTATACCTTACTCTGCGATGAAGGAGAGAAAAAAGTAATTTTTGGAACTGGAAATAATGGGAGAGTCTACAGCATGGACAAAGACGAGAAAATATCACTCCTCGTCCAGAAGAGCTCGGAACAGGTCTATTGCCTTTTTGCTACTGATTCGAAAATCTACATGCTGGTCAATAATCCTCCTCAGTTGAGCCTCGTCTTTCCTGAACAAAGATTTAGCGGAGAGTATTTGAGCTCTGTGAAGGATGCCAGGACAATCTCATCCTGGGGGAAAATAGAATGGCAGGCTGAGCTTCCTCAAGGAGTGAGCCTCCAGCTTCAGACGCGAAGTGGCAATTCGGCTGAGCCAACTAAGAGCTGGAGTGATTGGTCTCCTCCTTATCAGAAAAAGGAAGGGGAGCAAATCTTAAGCCCACGAGGCCGTTATATTCAGTTCAAGATATTGTTTAAGACACAATCAGGAAAGATTTCTCCTCTCCTTCAAAAAGTTTCCCTTTTCTATATTCAGTCAAATGTGGCTCCAGCGATCACGGAATTGAATTTGCTGGCCGCAAACGAGGTTTTCCTAAAGCCTCTTGAACAAGAGGAAGTCATATGGGGAATAGAAAAAAATCTTCCAGAGAAAGCAAAAAAAGAAGAGGAAGCGAAGTCGCTCATCATGGCCAAGAAAGTTGAGAGGAAGGGATTTCAGACTGTTTCCTGGAAAGCTGAAGATGAGAACGGAGACAGCCTCCATTACACGATCTCCATCCGAAACGAAGGGGAAAAAGTTTGGCGAATACTGGAAGAGAAATGGACAGATACTCTTTTCACCTTTGACACAGTTTCCTTTCCAGATGGGCTTTATTTTCTCAAGGTCAAAGCTTCTGACTTTCCTTCCAACCCTCAAGGCTCAGAGCTAGAGGTTGAAAAAATCAGCGAGCCGCTGACCATAGACAATTCTTCTCCCACCATAAAAAATTTTTTAGTGGTCAGAGATAAAAATAAACTGGAAGCGAGTTTCCAGGTCGAAGATTCCTTCTCCTATATCAAAGAAGCCAAATTTCTCATCCGACCTGATGAATGGCACGTCATTTTTCCTGAAGATGGGATTTGTGATTCGAGACAAGAAAGTTTCAAAATAAAACTCAATCTTCCCCTCAATTCAGATAACCTGATCA
>CAZPAX010000296.1:0-1819 GCA_964584535.1 uncultured Eubacteriales bacterium | reverse complement strand
GCCGAATCAGAAGTGGATCGCCAGTATTTTCCCTTTTCTGCCACATCAGCCTCGGGGAGTATCATCTGGGATAGAAGAGATGATACTTTTAATCCTGCCAGAGGCTCTTTTTTAAGCCTGGCCTTTGAGTGGGCTTATCCTCTCTTCAAAGCGGAATCAAATTTTCAGAAAACCTTCATCAAGTACCAGCATTTTTTCCCTGTCTTAACTCAGTTCAATCTGAGTTTGACTTCCCGCCTTGGCCTGGGAAGGGGCAGGATGCCCATCCATGAGAGGTTTTTCGCTGGGGGCAGCAGTTCTTTCCGTGGCCAGGAGTTTGATGAGCTGGGGCCAAAAGATTCCTTTTCCTTGAAGCCAGTTGGAGGAAAAGCAGTATTCCTGGTTAACTTTGAATTTAGATTTCCTCTTGTCGCAGCATTGAAGGATCTTCGAGGAGCAATCTTTTATGATAAAGGCAATGTCTTTGCCAAAAGAAGCCAATTTAGCCTCGCCTCTCTTGAGGATGCAATTGGGCTTGGAATTCGTTACCGGACTCCTCTGGGCCCCTTGCGTTTCGACCTCGGCTGGAATCTGGATGCCCCAGAAGGGAAGCGAAAGCCTTTAGCTTTCATCACCATCGGCAATGTTTTTTAAGAAAAAAAGATTCAATGCCTTTCTCCTTCTCTCTCTTGTCTTTCTTTTCTTCGCTTCTTCAAGAGCTCAGGAAACTGTCGATTGTGTCGCGGCTGTAGTCAATGACCAGGTGATAACTCTAGTTGACCTAAAAATAGCCCTAGCCTTTGGCCTTTTGGAAAAAGAGATTGTGGCCAATGCGGAGAATCCTCTCCGTCTTGTCCTGGAAAAGCTGATCGACCAGAAAGTCGTTATTGACCTCACCCGGGAAAAGATTTCTGTTGAAGAGGAAGAAGTGGAGGCTAATCTCAAGGATATCAGGGAGAAAATTGGCCAGGACAGGATGCAGATGAAGCTTGGAGACTTTGATCTTGATTTAAATTATTTAAAGGGCTATCTTCGAGAGAAACTTCTCTATCAAAAAATTATTTCTCTGAGGTTCGGCCAGAGCGTGATTGTCAGCTTAAAGGAAATCGAGACCTATTACCAGGATGTCTATATCCCTTCCCAAAAAAAATTGGGATTGGAGCCGAAGCTAATAGTGCAGGTTCTAGATGAAATTGAAGCCAGAGTAAAGGGAGAAAAAATGGAAAGGCAAGTGGCTCTCTGGATAGAGAATCTGCGCAGACAGGCAGAAATCGAGATCAGAGATGACTGTCTGGGTAAAAAATCAGGAATTGAGGATTGAATATGGGTCGCCTGGCTTTTTTATTCCCCGGACAGGGCTCTCAGGAAAAGGGCATGGGAAAAGATTTCTATGAGCGCTCCTTGGAGGCTAAGGAGATTTTTGATCAGGCTGATCGGATTCTTGGTTTTAAGATTTCCAGGCTCTGCTTTGAAGGCCCGGAGGAGGAGTTGAAGCTCACCCAGAACACCCAGCCCGCTCTTCTTGTTGTTAGCTTCATCGCTTTTACTTTGCTTAGAAAAGAGCCCTCGATTGCTGCTGGCCATAGCCTGGGAGAGTATTCAGCTCTTGTGGCAGCTCGTTGCTTGAGCTTTGAAGATGCTCTACTTCTTGTCCATAAAAGAGGGAAATACATGCAGGAGGCTGTGCCTGTTGGAATAGGAGCAATGGCAGCTATTTTGGGCTCAAACTATGAGGATGTTAAAGGTGCCTTAGCTAGAGTAGAAAGGGGAGTTGTGGATATTGCTAATTGGAATAGCCAGGATCAGATTGTTATCTCCGGCCACAAAGAAGCAGTAGAGG
>CAZPAX010000295.1:0-1834 GCA_964584535.1 uncultured Eubacteriales bacterium | reverse complement strand
GAATTGGGATTCAAAATTGCCTGCTTTGAGCATGCCTCAGAAGCTTTCAAGATAGCCATGGAGCTAGCTGCGGAGGGCATCGGCCTTTCTGTTTTTATCGATAGCTGGGCTTATAAAGTCGAAGCTTCTGAAGGCATTGCTTACAATGCTGCCTATTGCACCCAGAAAGGAATCCTTGTCTCCATCAATTCTGATGGTGGGGAGAGAATGCAGCACCTCTTCAATGATGCAGCAAAAGCCATGAAGTATGGTGGCCTCTCTGAGGAAGAAGCTCTGAGACTCGTCACATATAATCCTGCTCTTCAGCTTGGAGTCGATAAAATCGTCGGAAGCCTGGAGGTCGGAAAGCAAGGGGATATTGCTATATTCCAGGAACACCCTCTCAGCGCCTACACCCGCTGCGAAATGACGATAATCGAAGGCAATACTTATTTCGATCGAGCCCAATATCTCAAGGAGAGAGAGGAGATTGAAAAACGAATGAAAGAGCAAAAGAAAATGGGAGGGGAAAAATGAGAAAACAGATTGCCTTCTTCATTGGAATTTCTGTTCTGATTGCTGTTTTTTCATTGGCCCAGGAAAAAAACTCGAATCTCATAGCCATAAAAGGAGCACACATCATCCCTGTTGTCGGAGATGAAATTGAAAATGGCATCATTCTCATCAAAGACGGGTTGATCGAAGCTATAGGAAAGGATATCAACATTCCCGATGGTGCAGATGTCATCGATGCTGCTGGCCTTTTTGCCTATCCAGGAATGATTGACAGCTATTGCTATTTAGGTCTTTCAGAAATTGGTTCAATCCAGGCGACCATCGATTACCGAGAGACAGGAAGAATCAATCCCCAAGTCAGAGCGGTAGAAGGTCTCCGGCCTGACTCGATACATATTCCCATTTCAAGGTCAACCGGTATCACTGCTGCCCTGGTTGCTCCTTCAGGTGGTCTAATTGCCGGCCAGAGCGGGCTAATAAGGCTTGCTGGATGGACTGCACCTGAGATGATTATCAAAAGCCCGGTTGCTATGCACATCGAATTTCCAGCCATTCCCAGGCGCGGATTCCGAAGGGAAGCAAGGCCACAAGAGGAAATTTCCAAGCAGATAATCGAGCTCAAAGACATCTTGAACAACGTTCGCTTCTATCAGAAAAGGAAAGAATTTGCCAAGAATAATTCTCTCCTTTCCCTTCCTGATTTTGATGAAAAACTCGAATTCCTTGTTCCTGTTGTCAATGGAGAGCTGCCGGTCATGATCTCTGTTTATGCGGATAACGATATTAAAGCAGCCATTAAATTCGTTGAAGAAGAAAAGCTTAAAGCTATTTTCTTTGGTGTGAGTCAGGGTTGGAGAGTGGCTGAAGACATCTCCAAAGCTGGAATTCCAGTGGTTTTTGGCACTCTAGCCAGTACGCCCCCTACGTGGGAAGATGGCTATGATGCCCTCTACCGCAATCCCTCCATCCTACACAAGGCTGGAGTGAAAATCGCCTTTTCTTCTCAAAGTGCGAGTTTGGCCAAAGACCTTCCTTATAACGCCTCCAAAGCAGCAGCTTTTGGCCTTGAAAGACTCGAGGCCTTAAAGGCAGTGACCATTTATCCAGCCCAGATATTTGGCGTAGAGAGCATCATGGGAAGCCTGGAAAAAGGGAAAAAGGCCAATATTGTTCTGGCTGACAGTGACATACTGGAACTTCGAACCAACATCAAGCGAGTCTTCATTGAGGGAAAAGAAGTTGACCTTTCCAATAGGTACACTGAGCTCCTTGAAAAATTTAAAAAGAGAGGATAAATAACAAGTTTAGGGTCGGGTCTTGCTAGAGAAGATGCCCACTC
>CAZPAX010000294.1:0-1847 GCA_964584535.1 uncultured Eubacteriales bacterium | reverse complement strand
GTGAATTTTGCCATTGTCAAGCCTGTCACAGAAGAGGTCATCAAGTATTCTCCTAAGGCCATGCTCCTTGTCGTTACTAACCCTCTTGATCCAATGGTTTACACAGCCAAAAAGGTCAGCGGATTCCCAAAGAACAGAGTCTTTGGAATGGCCGGGATTCTGGACACAACCCGCTTCAGACGCTTTTTAGGCATGGAGCTTGGCGTTTCTGTGGAATCCATTCAAGCCTTAGTCCTTGGAGGCCATGGAGATGAGATGGTTCCTGTGGTGAGCTGCACTACTGTTGCCGGTATTCCGATCACTCATTTTCTGTCCAAAGAGAAAATCGATGCCATTGTCAGCAGAACAGCTATGGGAGGCGGCGAAATTGTCAAGTTGATGGGTACAAGCGCTTATTTTGCTCCTGCTCTGGCCATTTCGGAAATGGTCGAATCCGTTATCAAAGACAAGCGGAAAGTCCTCCCCTGCTCTGCCTATCTAGAAGGGGAATACGGAATTAAAGACCTATATTTTGGCGTGCCAGTCATCCTCGGAGCCAATGGTGTAGAAAAGATCATTGAGCTCGAACTAAGCAACGAAGAAAAGGAAAAGATCAAAAAGTCCGAAGCTGCGGTTCGATCAGTTGTCAACATTCTCAAATTTTAGGGAAAAATGGCTGAACACAGAATTACGACTCCTGTTACAGATGAAACAATCGCCAAACTGAGGGCAGGAGATAAAGTCTTCATCACAGGTTATCTTCTAACAGGAAGGGACTCTGCTCATAAGAAGCTGGCTGACCTTATTAAAGAAGGTAAAGAGCTGCCTGTCGATATTAAAGGACAGTTTATTTACTATGTGGGCCCCACCCCTGCCAGGCCAGGCAAAGCCATTGGTTCTGCAGGTCCAACAACAAGCTACAGAATGGATTCCTACACTCCTCTCCTCCACTCTCTTGGCCTCAAAGGCACGATCGGGAAAGGCTCGCGGAGCAAAGAAGTCTTAGAAGCAATGATGAAGCACAAGGCGGTTTACCTAGCTTCAGTCGGAGGAGCAGGTGCCTTGATCTCCAAGAGCATCGAAAGTTCAGAAGTTGTCGCCTATCCTGAATTGGGACCTGAAGCAATACGCAGAGTCAAGGTCAAAGATTTCCCCTGCATCGTCATCAACGATATGTATGGCGGAGATCTCTACGAAGAAGGAAAAAAGAAATATCGAAGAGGCTAAAGCACTTTCGAGAAGCTATTTTTATTTTCCCTACTGAAAAGAGGTATTGTTGTATTCTTTGCCCTTGATCCAATCAATATGGCTAAAAATAAAAGGAAATAAAAAATGAAAATCCACGAATATCAGGCTAAGCAAATTCTTGCCAAGTATGGAGTCCAGATTCCCCGGGGTGAAGTGGCTGATACACCTTCAAAGGTCCGTGAGATTGCCGAAAAAATCGGCTCCAGGGTCGTCCTCAAAGCCCAGATTCATGCTGGAGGAAGAGGAAAAGGAGGAGGCATCAAGCTGGCCGACAATCCTCACCAAGCTGAACAACTTAGCCAAAAAATGATCGGCATGACCCTTGTCACTCACCAGACTGGGCCAGAAGGGAGAGTGGTCAAGAGGCTCTTAGTTGAAGAAGCTCTGGATATCGCTAAAGAGCTTTATATCGGAATTGTGATTGACAGAGCTCGCGAAGCAGCAGTTGTCATGGCTTCTCCTCAAGGAGGAGTTGAGATTGAAAAAGTTGCCGCAGAAACCCCTGAGCTCATCTTCAAAGAGTATATCAATCCTGCTACCGGCTTCTTAGGTTTTCAGGCCAAAAAATTGGCCTTCAAGCTCGGACTTTCTGGCGAAACCCACAAGCAAGGTATCAAATT
>CAZPAX010000293.1:0-1874 GCA_964584535.1 uncultured Eubacteriales bacterium | reverse complement strand
CTCTTTGTCCATGGTCAAGCGGACCAGAGAAAGAAGTGAATATCCAGGATGGCCCTTGGGTGTTGTGGCTGATCTAAAGAAAGGATTGCCTTTTAAAGAGGATTCTTTCAGCTTGCTTTTTTCCATCCGCTTTTTTCATCATCTTCACCTTGCCGAAGAGAGAGAGGCAATACTCAGGGAATTTTCCCGCGTTTCCCAAAGATATGTGGTTCTTTCCTATTACCAGATGAACTGGCTCCATTCTCTGCAGAGAAAATTGAGGCGCTTAATAAAACGAAGTAAAACGCGAATCAAGATGATTTCCCGCGGCCAGTTGGAGAGAGAAGTCCAAGAGGCAGGTCTGCGGATAGTGCGGATTTTCCCTCTCTTCAGAGGGATCCATGCCTACAAACTGGCGCTTCTTGAAAAATCTAAAATTTGATTTTGATTCCTGCTCTAATGGTCAGGCCAGAAAAATCTATTTCTGCTTCCCGGGGGCTGGTAACTCCTGCTTCAGAAGGCTTTTTTTCCCTGATAAAGAGGAGGGAGTAAGTCTTTTGTCCTGAGATTTTCGCCTCGTAGAAGTAGAGTTTTCCTTCTTCAGTGTGGGCTAAGCCTTCAGAGCTTCGGAAGGTATCTTTTCCTTCAAATCCTTTTATCTTAGCAAAGCGGCCAGATGCTTCCATGAACAAGGCCAGTCCTGCCATCCGCCACTCGATCCCGGCTCCTCCCTGAGCTCCTATGCTCTGAGCTTTGGCTTTCCCTTCCCATTCCTGCCAGGATTTCTCTTTTTCAAAACGGTAGAAATAGCTCGATTCGGCAAAATAATATTCAATTCCGGACTTAAGATAGAGAAAGCGAAGAGGATAATAGCAAACAAAGAAGCGGACAGGGATAGCCTGGATTTTTGGCCGGGTTGAGAAAGAGGCTAGAAACGGCCCTTTCTCGTATTGAAGGAGACTTTCTTTTTTTCCCAGGAAATAGTCTCCGCCAAATCCAACCAGAAATTGGGGAAAAAGTGAAAGACTTATCTCTCCGCCAAAGAGATAGCTGAGATGTAAAGGAGCGACTTTGTCTTTGGCTTCGATTCCAAGGTCATCACTATAGAAGCGGGCTAGCCCCTCTGCTCCCTTGTTCAGATCTCCGCCAAAGACATAATTTCCTCCACCTTGGAGCGAAAGGGAGAATAGAGCTTCCCGAGGTCTTTTTGGTGAAGGGGCTTGAGCTACAGGCGGGATAAAAATTTTTTCTGGCTCCATTTTTGCCTCTTTTTCTTTTTTTTCAATCACGGCCGGAATAGGCTCAAGAGCCATGACCAGGCTTTCGTGGACATAGCCTGACTCAAGCCCCAGCTCGTTTGGCCCGAGTTTGACCAGATACCATTCTCCTTCCTTGCTCAAGGACTCAAGAATTGTCCCATGGGGAATCTGGCAGATGACAGGGCTCGAAATATCAGGCTTCACTCTGGCGATAGCCAGCTCAGCAGTGACTTTGAGCTTTAAAGGAGAGGCTGATATATTGGGGATCGTCAAAAAAAGAGAAAAGCCAAAGGCTAAAAGGCAAACTTTTATTTTCTTTATTTTCATGATTTTCTTTAATTTAGCAAATTATAGAGAAGGGAGTGCAAACCTGTCAAGGAAACTGGCTTCTGTTATTCCAGATTTGCACTTTCATCTTCCATTCTCCAATCTCTTGAGAATGACTCGGTCATCGAGTCCGAACTCGACTTTTAGCTCGGAATCATTGGTTTTTTCCACAGTAACTCTGTCATTAACTATGACCTGATAGTTTTCTTTATCCGAATTTTCAAAAAAGAGTTTTCCTCTTTTTGATGGATCCTGGCTCAGCCTTCTGAAGGAAAAGATCGAGGCATTTGGACTCAAAAGGTAATCCAC
>CAZPAX010000292.1:0-1895 GCA_964584535.1 uncultured Eubacteriales bacterium | reverse complement strand
ATTTCTCCTTGGGCAGGAATCTATTGTTAGCGGAGGCGACTTTCCCATTCTGACAAGACTTTTTGCGCCTGGATTTTTCTGGGGCTATTAACTTCAGGCGTGGTATCCAGATATAACTTAAGATAGTGAATCGCTTCTTTGAAATCATTCATCTTTCCCAAAAGAATGGCATAATTGAAATAAGTCTCAAAAGAGGGGTTGAGCTCAACAGCTTGCTGAAGATTCTGACGGGCAGATTTGAGATCTCCCAGGAAATCATAGACAATCGCCAGGTCTTGATAGATTTGATAGTCGCTGGGGTATTGTTTTTTAAGCTTCTCATAGATCTTCAGCGCATCCGCGCCTCTACCATTTGCAGCCAGGGAATAAGCATACTGGAGTTGGAGGGATTTGTTTTCCGGCTCAATTTCCAGAGCTCTCTCAAAATAATCCAAGGACTCTATCCATTTACCTAAGTTCGCTAATGCCAAACCGGAGACATAAAGAGCGTCAAAATATTGGGGATCAAATTTCAAGACTGCCTGGCTTGTCTCCAAAGCTTCCTTCAACCTTCCTCCCCGGAGATAAAAATTGCTGAGTCGAGAGAGAATAACAAGGGAATTGGGGATCATCTTCTTGCCTTCTTCCAAAATCTGAATGGCGTCCTGGATCTTATTCATCTTTCTGTAAATTAAAGCGAGATAGACATAATTCCAGGCTACCTCAGGGCTGAGTTTAATAACCTCTTTATAATATTCAGCTGCTCTTTCATAATTGCCTTCATATTCATACTTTCTCGCATAGACAAGGATACTGTATTCGCTAGTCTTGTCTTTGGGGTCGGGAAGAGGCTTCTGGGAGGACTCCTCTGAAGGCTCTCCTCCGAGGTACCCCAGTGCCCGCAGTCTTTCCTGCTCTTCGAAGGTGAGCTTCTTTTTTCCCGTTTGTCTGCTTGAAGAGAAATCTCGGATCGCCGTCTTGAGTTTCTCTGCTAAGGAGGCGACGACCTTTTCTTCCTTTCGAATGAGGTTCCTTTCTTCCTGAGGGTCTTGGAGGAGGTTATAGAGCTCTGGCTTGGGAGCCTTGATATATTTCCAGGGGCTGTCAAGAAGTCCGACGAGCTCAGACCAACCATAGTTCTCCCGGGGAGTATAGGTTTCAATGTAGGATGGGAGGTCAGTCTTCTTTTTGCCTTTGAGATAGGAGACAAGGCTTAGCCCTTGAATTTCATCGCCGAGCGGGACATTCAGAAGCTCTAGGAGAGTGGGCATGATATCGATCAGCCGGACTCTGGAATCGATGACCAGCCCTTTGGGCAATGATTTTTCTGAATAAAAAATGAGCGGAACCTTGAGAGTGTTTTCATAGAGAAACAACCCATGGTCAATTTCATTTTTTTCTCCCAGGGCTTCCCCATGGTCTCCCACCAGAATGACCAGTGTCTTTTCAAGAATATTTTTCTCTCGCAGCTTTTCAATCGTCTTTCCGATATAAGAGTCCATATAGGCAATTTCCCCATCATAAGGTCTTTCAGAAAAATCTTCTTTAAAAGGAGAGGGAGGGTTGTAGGGAAGATGGGGATCGTAATAATGGAGCCAGCAAAAAAACTTTTCTTGAGAGTTTGCATCCAGCCAGCGCCAAAAGGATTCCGATACTCGATCAGCTCTCCTTTCCGACATAAAATTCTTGAACATTTCCTCATCATTGAACGTATCGTCATAAATCTCAAATCCCTGATCCAATCCAAACCTCGAGTCGACAGAAAAGGAGCTCACAAAAGCAGCTGTCTTGAATCCATTTTCTTTCAAGATCTCGGCAAGGGTTATGTATTCTGGTCTGAGGTAATAAAACCCATTGTTATGGACATGGTGATAGAGGGGATAGGTTCCAGTGAAAAGAGAACAGTGAGAAGGCAA
>CAZPAX010000291.1:0-1932 GCA_964584535.1 uncultured Eubacteriales bacterium | reverse complement strand
GCTTTGATTGTTGGGACAGTCGGTAGGCTTGTTCCTGTGAAAGGGCTTAAATTTCTGATTGAGGCTGCTCGCGAGATTATCTCCAGATATCCAAATACCTTTTTTGTCTTCACGGGAGATGGATACCTGAGGCGCGATTTGGAGAAGAGAGCTTCTGACTTGGGCATCAAAGAGAATGTTGTTTTTTTGGGATGGAGAAATGATGCTGCTAAAATTATTTCAGTGACAGATATTTTTGTCCTTCCTTCTCTTAACGAAGGAATGGGCAGGGTGCTGGCAGAAGCCATGGCCCTTGGCAAACCGATTGTGGCTAGCAATGTCGGAGGGATACCTGATTTGGTTATTCATGGGAAGAATGGCTTTCTTGTTCCCTCTAAAAACTCAAGAGAGTTGGCAAAATATATTCAGATACTTTTAGAGGATAAAGAAAAAAGAGAGAAAATGGGACGCGAAGGCAGAGAGATGGCTGGGAATTTTAGCCATGAAATAATGATCAAGAAGATCTCTCGATTGTACAAAGAATTAAAGATCCAGAAAAATATTTGTTTTTAGCTTATTTTTTGCTGAGTTTTCTCCCAGCAAGCATCAGGATGACAATCAGGATAAATATAAAAAAAGCCTGAAGAAATTCAAAATAAATCCTCAGATCACCTGTCGCCCTGAGGTTAATGGCGCCTGTTCCCAGACAAGCAGCGATCAAATAAATCAATAAAACTGTCTGAATCTCATTGAATCCCAGATCCACCAAGCGGTGATGGAGATGGTCTTTTCCAGTGTATTCGATCCATTCTTTAAAATTTCTAACCCTGCCATCCCTCACCCGGGCGACAGTGATATAAACCATATCAAAAATAAAGACACTCAAAACTAAGATTGGCAAACTCAAGGCGATCTTTGGATTTTTCTCAGCCCAGCCTCCCATAACTGCAATCTCAGCTAAGGTAAAGCCCAAAAAAGTGCTTCCTGAATCACCCAGGAATATGGAAGCAGGCTTAAAATTGAATCTGAGAAATCCCAAACAGCTACCGGCCAGAACGAGTGTCAAGAAACCCAGATAAGGCTGGTCAGTGATCTGGGCAACGACAAAGAAGGAAAGGGAGCAGATTGTGGTCAAGCCCACAGCCAGCCCATCCAAGCCATCAAAAAAGTTTACTGCGTTAGTGATGCCTATGACCCAGATGATGGTTAGAATTATCTCTCCCACGCTTCCCCACCAGACATTGGGCAAAAAATCTAATTTGATGTGGAAGAGGATGAGAATAGCTGAAGCTCCGACCTGGCCAAGGAGCCGCCAGATGGCCCGAAGGCCCCAGATGTCATCGATCATCCCCAGGAGGAGGATGATCGTCCCTCCAATAATGACTCCTTTGAGCTCGATGGAAAAAGTAAAATTCAAAATGATGGTGATGACGTAAGAGATATAGATAGCGATTCCTCCCAGAAGAGGGATCGGTTCTCTATGGATTTTTCTTTCACTGGGCATATCCAGTATTTTAAGCTTGAGGGCAGCGAATCTGACGATCGGAGTTAAGAGGAAAGTCATCAGAAAAGAAAAGATGAAGAGAAAAAACGACCTCAGAGGAAAGGGAGGGAGAAAAACATAGATGAACTCGAGAATATTTCTCAGGACTTGTCTCATATCTTTTTGATTATCCTAAAAAATTTCCTTGATTGTGGCAACAATTTTTTCAATTTCTCTCTCTGTCAGAGTTGGGTAGAGGGGAATGGAGATAGCCTTTTGCCAGGCTTCTGTTGTATGAGGAAAACCTGAAAGATTCAAGTAGACATGGAGGGGAAGATAGATAGGGCGCCGGCAGATGATTTTCTTTTTTTGCAATTTTTCAAGATACGAAGAAGCCTCTTCTCTGGCCTTGATCACAAATCGGTAATATATGTGCTCCTTTCCTTCTTTCCAGATAGGAAGATCGAGAC
>CAZPAX010000290.1:0-1944 GCA_964584535.1 uncultured Eubacteriales bacterium | reverse complement strand
CCTGGGGTGAATCAATGATCCGGTAGTTAAAGAAAGGACAGTCTCCCTCATACCATCGGAAAGTCATAGGTCTTTGGCTCGAAGTCCTCTTATCCTCTTCTTTTTTATCGAGAAGAGTGCCCAGGCCCCAGAGATTAACGCCTTTTTCAGGGTCAACACCCAGAATATATCTTTTGTTCCCAAAATTTGTCATCAAGAAGCTAAAACCTTCGTGGAGCGAAGAGTTGATTCTGTCTCGCCTTGCCCATTCCTTGAGCAAAAAGCTTTTTGGGTTTCTGACAACAAGGCCATCGACTTTCCTCTTTCCCTTTCCTGAAGCCAGAGGCAGAAAAAGCAAGATTTTCTGGCCCTGGCTGAGGTCAGAGAGATAGTTGAAGTGGTCATCTTCAGCTTTTCTCATTGCTCTCTCGTATCTTTCAATGCCGGAGAAAAGGAGCCTGTTCTCCGTGATTTCATAGCCCTCTTCTGATTTTGTATAGAGAAAATTCATGAACTTCAAGCCCTCTTTGACACGTTCAAAATTCGCTTGTTCCTCTTCTTTTTTGATTGCTGAAAAAAGAGCGCGGAGTATGGAATAGGGTGTGGAGGTAAGATCTATTTCCCTGGGCAAAGAAGCGGAATCCACCATCCGCGCATAGCGGGCTATTTTTTCCATGGAGATGTCGATGCTGCCTTCTTCTATGAGTTTTAAAGCGAGGAAAATGGAAGATATGGCGTCGAAGTCAGGGAGGCGATGGGTAATAACCTGGAGGCTCAGAGGATTTTTTAGGTGACCCAAAACAAGGTGAGGGTATTTGACGAGAAGAGAAGCTGTGCATTCCGCTTCAGCTTGAGGATGATGGTGGTCAATAACACCCGGCACTGTCTTCATCCCTACATCCAGAACAATAGTGTTTTCTACAGGGCTTAAGTCTTCTCCGTAATTGACGAATTTATAGCTGACTTCCATCTTTTTATTTTCTGATTTTATCCCTTTGCTCCAGATAATTGACGATTTTTGCACTCCCAGAGGGAAAAGGATACTTGCCCAGGCCGCTGAGTGTAACCCAGCGGTGGAAATTTTTCTTGAGCTTCGGCTCCTGGCGCAAAGAGCATTCATAGGCATAAAGAGTGACCTGAAACTGGGTATAGGCATGATGAACTTTAATCAGGAATTTTTCCTCCTTGACCTCTGCGCCGAGCTCTTCTTTTATTTCCCGGCGGAAAGCCTGGCTGAGCGTTTCTCCTCGTTTTCTTTTCCCACCCGGGAATTCCCAGAGGCCGGCCAGCAGTCCAGTGGCTGGTCTTTTTTGAATCAAATAATGACCATTTTTTCTCAGAATTCCGACCACAGCTTCAATCTTCTGAAAATTTCTTTTTCTGAGCCGGGGAATTATTTCCTGCTCCCCTCTTTTATAAGCTTTACAGTACTCTCTGATCGGGCAGAGAAGGCAGAGGGGATTTCGCGCCTTGCAGACGAGCGACCCAATTTCCATCAGCGCTTGATTAAAGAGGCCGAGATTTTTTTGGGGGAGAAAAGGTTCAAGATGCTCGAGCAGAATTTTATCATTTCTGTTATCTGCTTCTCCCTCAATCCTTCCCAGCCTCATCAGAACGCGACGGACATTGGCATCCAGAACAGGATAAGGTTTGTTGAAAGCAAAGCTGAGCACAGCCGCAGTCGTGTAGGGGCCAAAGCCGGGAAGTCGTATCAATTCTTCATAATTTTGGGGGATCTGGCCGCTATAATGATTGACAATCATCTTTGAAGCTTGATGAAGGTTTTTTGCCCTCTGGTAATAGCCCAATCCCTGCCAGGCTCGCAGAACTTTTTGGAGAGGAGCTCAGGCCAAGGTTTCTATATCAGGGAAAAGAGTGAACCATTTTTCATAATAGGGAATAACAGCCTGGACAGTTGTCTGCTGGAGCATGATTTCAGAGACCCAGATCTTGTAAGGGTCTTTT
>CAZPAX010000289.1:0-1950 GCA_964584535.1 uncultured Eubacteriales bacterium | reverse complement strand
AACTTTCATTTATTTCTGAAAAGGATTAGTTTTATAATAATCATGATAGATAATCTTTTGGAGTTTATATGGCTATGTCAGAAAAGGGAGGATTAAAATGAAAAGCACACACATAATGCCAACAAGGTGTGCGGTTGACTGCCCCTTTTACAGGGCTGGAGAAGTGCGAGGTGTTTCATTTTTTGAATGCAAGTTTTATAAGAAAAGTGACATTTCACCTCCTTTGACGCCTTCAGGGAAGTTTGATTTTTGTAAAGTCGAAGGCATTATTATCATGGAAAAAGAAGATTAAGGAGAAATTGACATGCCTCTTATCGAAATGTATTTTGGAAAAGGAACTCTCACCGATGAGAAGAAAGCTGAGTTATCAAGAAAGATTACAGATTTAGTGGTTAAGGAAGCCAATCAGCCCCAACACTACACCTGGGTCATAGTTCACGAGGTTCCACCAGAGAACTGGTTGGTTGACCGGCTCACTATTCCTGAGCTTAAAGCTAAGTTGAAACAGGAAAAGAAGTAAAAAATCTATTTTTTCCGAGGAGCGTGGGATAAGATCTTCTCTATTAGCTCTGGCTTTGGAGGCATCAAGCCTGCTTTCGGCAAGCGGAGGAGGAGAATTGCCCAGTTCGAGTTGGCTTCAAAAGCTTTTTTGAACAAAGGCAGAGATTCCTCAACTCTTCCCAGGCCGGCAAGAGCCACAGCATGCCAGAAGACCATTTCCATATTGTCTGGAGTCATTTTTTCGGCAGTGCTATATTCCCTGAGAGCGCCCTCCACATCGCCTTTGGCCAGGAATTCATCTCCTTGATTCATGTGCTTATAAGCGCGGTGAACTTTGACCAGGCGTTTGAGCTCCTCCAGAGGATTGGGATGGTCTTCCACCCTGAGGTCAATCAGTCGGTCTCGCCAGGGCTGTCCGCTTGGCTTTCCTGTGACGACGATGATTGCTGCTGACTGGCGGCCACGGATATCCCCTTCTTCTTTTTCCGCAGCTTCAAGCGCAGCAAGCAGCTGGTCAACGAGCTCCCCTTTGGTCTGTTCAAAGGCTTCAGCCATGGCCTTCCAGACTGTATTTTTGAGCATGAGATTGGCCTGGACTGAGAATTGATTGCCGACAATGTGGCCTGCCTCGCTGATGCACAATTTTCCAGTGTGAGCTGCGACTTGACCTTTATGATCGATCATGGCCACCTGTCTTGTTTCTCTATTTGGGTCAACTTCAAGAAGGGCCTTCAAGGCTTCAGCCGCACTTTTTCCTCCTTTCATTAAGGATAAGCCTAGAGGACCGTAGGAAACCTCAACAAAAGATTGAGTGGCCACTGCTCCAACTCCTGCTTCTATCCAGGGGACAAGTGGCCCTACTGAAAACCAGTGCGACTGGACTGCCACTCCCATTTCACCTGTACCTGGATCGCGAGCAATGATGGAGTAAGTGTGGATTGGCCTCTTTGCCTCCTGAATGAGGAGTGGCTTGGTGTTGCTCAATGGAGCCAAGGCTAATAATGATAAAAGAATAAAAACGGCGCTGAGTTTTCTCATGACTTCCTCCCAGAAAATTTTTATTTTGCCTTTAAAGATTTATAGTCACAAAGACTTCCTGAAGTCAAGAAAATAAAAAGTAAGCTTTTTTGTCTTTTGCCATTCATTTTCCTTGTTGTTATAATTAGGCCAAAAGGAATCCCAGAGAATCCAGAGAAGAGGAGGAGTAATGAGAAAGTCGTGGATGTTTCTAATAATTGTCTCCTTCTTAATCATCTTGGTCAGTAATTCTCTTTTGTTTTGCCGTGTTTTTGCCAGAATAAGCGGGTCTGTCAAGTCTGAGGATGGGAAGCCTATCCAAGGAGCTAAGGTAATCTTGATCTTTTCTGAAGATGGGACAAAGCACGAGATACTCACGGATAAAAAAGGGAAATGGATGAAATCCAATATCCTTCCTGGAAAATGGACAAT
>CAZPAX010000288.1:0-2032 GCA_964584535.1 uncultured Eubacteriales bacterium | reverse complement strand
GAATCCTGGATGGAAAAAGAAGAGCGCTTCCGGCCAGAAGCAAGGAATCGTTTAAAAAATTTCTCCGCGAAATTCTTCTCATTGGGCCAAACCCTTTCAAGCCAAATTCCTTCGACTATTTTCCTTCTCGCCTTCTCCTTGTCTTGTTGCTTTTTTAGGATATATCATCCTGATATTAAGGGTCAAGAAAAATTGGGAATCCCCAGATGTCTGACTCAGAGATTTTGATATTGTCTTTATTTTTATCTATAATTGTGCCAATAAAAAATATTAAAGGAGGAAGAAGTGAAAAAATTAACTGTATTTATTCTTATTGTTTTTCTTAGTCTAACTTTCTCCTGGGCCAAGGTTGGAGAAATTCTCAAGGTTATAAAAACACCTGGCCCATTGCCAACTGGATTAGCCTTTGATGGCCAGAATTTGTGGCTTGCTGATTCTTACACAGATAAAATCTACAAGATAGACCCAAAAACAGGGAATATTCTCAAGAGTTTTGACTCTCCTGGCCATAGGCCTGAAGGATTGGCCTGGGATGGCAAGTATCTCTGGCATATCGATTCTGGAGAGAAATCCATGTATTGCCTTGATCCACAAACAGGAGAAGCTCTCTCTATCCTCGAATCGAATAGCTCTTATCCCCGTGATCTTGCCTGGGACGGTGAATATCTCTGGATTGTCGATTATCAGAGCGACATCCTTCTCAAAGTGTCACCTCAGGATGGGATGATGGTTCAAAATTTCCCTTCTCCGGCCGGAGAACCTGCTGGTCTCGCATTTGATGGCAAATATCTTTGGGTCACAGATCGCAGCACTGACCGCATCTATCTGGTCAATCCCTCTGATGGGCTTTGTCTTTCTTCCCTGCGTTCCTATGGGCCTTTTCCCTATGGCCTGGCTTGGGGAGAAAATTCTCTCTGGAATGTGGATTATGAAAACGATGAGATTTACAACATAAAAGTATTCGATGAGGATATTCTTAGCAAATGGGATGAGCGCCAGCTTGAGCTTCAATTCATAAAAGAATTCCGCAATTATGGCCCAGGCTCTGTCAAGACTCTCGACATCTATCTCCCTATCCCTGAAAACCGTGACAACCAGATTCTTCTTGAGCCAGTTCTCTTTGAGCCTAAGCCTTTAGAGATTATCGAGGATAGTTGGGGCCAGAAGATTGCCCACTTTGCCTATAAAGATTTAAAGAGTTCGAGCCTTGTTAAGCCTGGCTGGCGGGCAAAAGCAAAAGTCTGTTCAATTGAATACTTTATTTATCCGGATAAGATCGGGAGCTTGGCAGATATCCCTCCTGAAATTAAAGAGAAATATCTCCAAGATGGGGATAAATATCGCCTCAACGATCCATTCATTCAGGAACTGGCTCGGAAAATTGTCGGAAACGAAAAAAATCCCTACTGGATTGCCCGTAAGATCTATGATTTCCTAGGCAGCCATTTGACATACAATCTCAAGCCCCTTGGCGGCTGGAATCCTGCTCCCACTGTTCTCAGAAGAGGAACTGCCTCTTGCTCTGAATATACCTTCTCCATGATTTCGCTCTGCCGAAGTCTCGGAGTTCCCATCCGCTATGTAGGAGCAGTCAGCCTCCGCGGAGATGAGGCAAGCTATGACGATGTTTTCCACCGCTGGACAGAAATCTACTTGCCTCCCTATGGCTGGATTCCTTTTGATGCCAACAAAGGAGATGTCGAGTCTGCAGGCGGCAAAGTGCTGGGTATCGGCAATGTCGACAACCGCTACATCATCACCACAGAAAATGGCGGAGGCGATAAATATCTCTGGTTCGGCTATAATTACGGTTTCAAATGGACCTCAGAGGGTAAATGCCGTATCCATGAGGAAAGCTACGGGATGTGGTCGCCTTTAGGAGAGAAAAAATACCGAAAGCCACTCAAGGAGATTAAAGAAACAAAATAGAGAGGGAAAAAATATTTCAGGCCTGAGGGCTTCTCTCTGCAGATATTCACAGCGCGCTGGTTTGAATGAAAAAGGCCAAAGTATCAATCGTCGGGCTTCAAGG
>CAZPAX010000287.1:0-2034 GCA_964584535.1 uncultured Eubacteriales bacterium | reverse complement strand
CCGAAGAAGTGCCGCTCACAATTAATCTCCCGGCCTTTTGGACGAAATTTTCAAGAGAGCTTATCCCTTCTTTTTCTATTCCACCTGCATATTGGGGAGGTGTATCTCCTTGCTTTCGACCTTCAATCAAGGTGGATCGCGACATGCTGGGCAGACTGATATGAGTGTAAGAGCTTGAGAGATTGCCTGCTTTTATCGCTTCATTGTGAATAAGCTTGAAGGGAAACTCAAACTGTTCAAGGACCCATCTTATCCAGCCTTCATCTGTATTTGCTACCCAGGACTGGTAGATTCCAATTTTAGGCTTATTGAGAGGAAGTAATCTTGTCTTAGGCTCAGAGCTTGAGGCAAAGATACTTATCCCCAGATCTTTAGCGAGAGCGGATAGCATGGATTCAGAAATTTCTGAAGCTCGGAGGACAAGAGCGCCTGCAGGAAAGGATTGACTGTCGTGAATAAAAGGCTTTTCTGAGAAATAGACTTTTAAGCCTTTTTTGTGCAGTCGGTTGATTAAAATAGATTCATTGTTTGTCTCGTTTCTAAGAAGATAATAACCTGATCCCTTTCCCAGAAATCTTGTCGGCGGCATTTCTATCTTCGCCAGTAGCTTCATCTCTGCCTGGAAAGAGTTTGTTACTGCCAAAGCCTTAACTCCCATCTGGAGGGGAAGAGTCCAACTGGCCTCATCATAGGGAAGGTCTGGTGCTCCTTCTCTAGTCATGAGCATGGGATAAGCTTTTCTTTCCATCAAATCCTTGACATAAGCTCGAAAAGGCTGGGCCAGGGGAATGATGAACGTTTTTGAAGGATAAGTGACTTCATCAGCTACAAAAGAATTTTGTGCTTCGTATATTTCTACACCTCCTCCTTGAAGAATTTGGAGGAGTTTGCAAGCAGTGGGAAGGTCTCTTTGGTCAAGAGGGATAAGATAGGCATAGGGAGGCTCGAGTCTTCCTTTTTCAATTTGTCTTTCAGCAAAAAGAGAAAAGTCTGAGAGATATTTCTCTTTATTTTGAGAAATAGTCTTAAGCAAGGAGAAAGCTGTGATTTCCTCATAGTCTATAATATCTCTTATTCGCCACCACCCACCTGGCCAAGGCTCAAGATAACTGGACTGGATGTCGGAGGTCTCAAAACCTTCTTCTCTGAGCTCGATCTCATTTTTCCGGATGAATATTGGAGAGGCTAAGTTGGCACTTGCAGCTTCTGAAAGTATTCCAAACATGTTATGACGCAAGGGTGCAGCCCGATTGGCTGAGTTGTACCAGGTGTCATAGATAATATTAGTGGCCACTCCTGTTTTTCCCTGTTTGGTTAAATCGCTAGCTACCTTGCCCATCAGGATATGAAGCTCACGCAGAAGCAGAGGGTCAATGTTTGGATTAACCGGGTCGTCATAAGGAGGGATGAATAAGCGGGCTCCACGAGAACCCATTTGATGGACGTCATAGACGAGGAGAGGAAACCACTCATGATAGAGGACTCGAGTGACGAGCTGCGTTTCCTTTTGAGTGAGCATAAACCAGTCACGATTGTTATCATGACCAGCATAGTAATGATAGAGCCAGGGCATGGAACTTGCTTCATAGGGAGTCCCCAAATACTTTTGGTACCAATCCGAGACCAAGTCAATCCCATCCGGGTTTGTTGAAGGCAGGAGAAGAAGGACAGTCTCTTCCAAGATTTTTTGAGTTTGAGGGTTGTCTTCGCTCAACAGCTTATAGGCGAGCTCCAAGGACATTTGAGAGGCAGCAATTTCTGTCGAATGGATAGAGCAAGAAATAAGAACAACAGCTTTTCCTTTCTTGACGAGATTTTCTTTTTCTCCTGGTTGGATTGTTCTTGGGTCATGGAGCTTTTTCTGGATATTTTTTATTTCCTCTAAGTTAGCTATGTTCGAAGCTGAACTGATCATAGCCATAATGAGGTTCCGGCCCAGGGTTGATTGGCCTAAATTGATAACTTTGATTTTATCTGAAGAAGAAGCGAGTTTCTCAAAATAGGTGAGAATTTGAGACCAGTTGGCAAGCTTAA
>CAZPAX010000286.1:0-2034 GCA_964584535.1 uncultured Eubacteriales bacterium | reverse complement strand
CGGCTGAAATTGTAGCCAAAAGCTCGATTAACTCTGTGACCATCTATCCTGACCGGGCAACAATCATTAGAGAAGCAGACTTTTCTCTTAGTCCTGGAACACACTCAATCATTTTTGATGGCCTTCCCTCAACCCTTATCCCCAATTCCCTCAGGGTTCAGGGAAAAGGAACAGCAATAGTCAAAATCCTGGGCATTGATCTTATCAGTCAATTTCTTGAATCCCCTCTCCTTCCCGAAATAAAGAAGCTTCAGGCTGAAATTGATGGCCTTCTTCTTGAAATCACCAAAACCAAGGACGCCATTGAGGTTCTTGATGCTCAGGAAAAGTTTCTGAAATCGATCGAATCAGCAAGCACCTCCCGGGCTTCCCAGGAAGTTGCCCTTGGAAAGCCAGATATTCTGACCTGGGAAAAAGTGATAAATTTTCTGGGGACAAAGCTCCAGGCAATTAGACTCTCAAAACTTGAGCAAGCAAAGATTCTCAAGGACCAGGAAGCACGGCTCGATGCTCTCAAAAAGAAACTCGATTCCATAAAGCCACAAAGGCCTCTGGAAGGGAGAAAAGCCACAATTCTTCTTGAAGCAAGCCGAGGAGGAGAATTCAACTTGAGCCTTTCCTACACCGCGGTCAATGCCCGCTGGCTTCCCCTCTATACGGTTAGGGCCCTTCCTGATACTTCTGAGATCGAACTTTCCCTTTCTGGAAACATCCAGCAGAAAACTGGAGAAAACTGGGAGGATGTGAAGGCTCTTCTTTCCACATCTTCGCCTGCTCTTGAAGCCAGGCCGCCTGAACTCAACCCCTGGTTCCTGGATATCTATGTTCCCAGGCCGCCAGTTGCGAGAGAAGCCAAGGGAGTTATAGGCGGAGTTGTTGGAGGTGTGAAAAAGGCGGATATCACCCGTGCACCTGAGGAAGCAGAGATGGTCGAGGCTGAACCTATAACTGCGGCCATTCTCGAATCAGGAATCCATCTGAATTTTGAGATAAAAAGGAATGTCCAGATCCCAAGCGACGGCGCACCGCACAAAGTTCCGATCGACTCCCAGAAGATGAAAGCGAAATTTGACTATATCTCTGTCCCTAAGCGAAAAGAGGCGGCCTATTTGAGGGGAAGTATCCGCAACATGCTTCCCTATCCTTTGCTTTCCGGGAGCGCTGACCTTTTTATCATTCAGGATTTTGTCGGCTCGACCCAAATCCCCTACATCGCCACGGATGAAGAAACAAAGATGCCTTTCGGCGAGGACAGACAGGTCAGCATCAAATATGAGCAGCTGAAAAGGGAGAAGATTGCTGCCGGATTTCTGAGCAAAACTGAAAAGGTCAGGCTTGTCTACAAAATCACCTTCCAGAATCTGAGAAAGAACCAAATCGAAATAGAAATTCTTGATCAGCTTCCCATAAGCCAGAACTCAAAGATCGAGATCAAGGATATCTCCATTAATCCTGCGCCAGCCAAGAAGGATGAGCAGGGAATTCTCACCTGGACTTTCAGTCTCGCTCCACAGGAAAAGCGCGAAATCCAAATTGATTTTACAGTGGAATATCCAAAAGGTGCCAATATCCTCGGGCTTTGAGGTTCGGCCAAGATTTCAGTCATCGTAGAACGAATTTTCTCTTCTAGTTGGATGAAGGGAAAATGATAACAAAACGTCTCGCTGTACTGCGGCCATTGAAAACCAAACACCTTCTATCCATTAAGTCCTTTTTTTCCTTGGCGATCAGATAGGGTAATCCGTAGACTTGCAGGTCATTTAAATTATCACCCCTGAGGTCTCCACCGTGCAGATAGATGATCAGCGGCCATTGTCGCTGGGGCTGCTGGTCGTATCCCTCCGGCAGGTAGAGGAAATAGTGGTACGTCGTTTGCGACAGCACCTTGTCATAGCGGCCGCTGCCAGGCAGGGGAAGCCGGCCTGTTAGACACCAGGCCAGCAAGAAAATGATCGCATGGCAAAAGAGAGACATTCCCCGCCTCATCTTCCCTCCATCATCGTCGTTGTTTTAGTTGAAAACAGAGTGCCTTTC
>CAZPAX010000285.1:0-2082 GCA_964584535.1 uncultured Eubacteriales bacterium | reverse complement strand
GTTTTTTCTGACTCTCGCCAGTTCCATCTTCTGCAGAGAACCTCCTCATCATCCATGTAAACGACTTCTCCTTCTCTGGCAACTTCTTTAGCCTGAGAATTGAGGGGAACAAACTTCTCATTCCCCGCGGCAAAGCGCAAAACAATATCTCCTCTGACCTTATCTTTATCATCGCCTCCCACAGGGACCATATGCTTGAGGGAAATATAATTGTAGATATCGACAACCTTGTTGATAGGTCTTAGGCTTCGTCCACTGAGAATCATGCTGTAGAGGCTTTCCACAGAGCTTTTGTATTTCTTTGGATTAGCCCCAAAAGAAGAATAAGCCCTTCTCCAGACATCAATCTTTGGCTGCTCAGGCAATGCCTCCAGGCTAAGAGTCCTTCGGATTTCTTCCTCCTTTTCTCGGATAAGAGCTAAGATTTCATCGCTTATGCCACGATTCTCCATTCCCCAGGCATGGACAAGGCCGATCGATAATCCCTCGAATCGTTCGAAGATTTTTTCCTCGATTCGAAATCTCATGGCTCAAATTGCTAAAAATTTATTTCTTTCTGATAAGCTTTCTGGCTTCTTGGGTTATGATCTCCCAGGCTTGGCGGACATGCTTTTCTTCAGTCGTTCGCTGGCCAACGACCAGGCGCAGAACATATTTTCCCCGCAGCGTGGTGTGGGTCAAGAAGACTTTTCCTGTGGCATTTATTCTCTCCAGGAGTTTTGCATTCAATTCATTGAGCTCTTTTTCCTTCCGTCCATCATTCAGCCGAAAGCAGACAAGGCTCAGGTTGACAGGTGCCATGAGCTCAAAATTTCCATTTTCTTCAATCCATCCTTTAAAGAGCTGGGCCAGACGGAGATGCTCGCGAATTATTGCCTGAAGCCCTTCGACTCCATAAGAGCGGATGACAAACCACAACTTCAATGCCCTGAACCTTCTCCCCAGCTGAATGCCCCAGTCACGATAATTTTTCACCTCCCTATCCAGACCTGTTTTAAGATATTCCGGATGAATCTCAAATGTCCGGACGAGAGTTGCTGGATCCTTGACAAAATAGGATGAGCAGTCAAAATTGGTCAGCATCCACTTGTGAGGGTTAAAGACAAAAGAGTCCATGTATTCAGCGCCTTCCAGGATCCACCTCTTCTCAGGAAGAATGGCCGCAGTTCCAGCGAAGGCAGCATCGACATGAAACCACAAGTTATAGCGGCGGCAGATCTTGCCAATGGGAAGAAGAGGGTCAATGGCTGTGGAAGAAGTTGTGCCCACAGTAGCCACCACACAGGCCGGATGGAGCCCTCTTCTCTTGTCTTCGACTACCGCTTCTTCAAGCTTGGATGGGATAAGGGCAAAGGCATTATCAGTGGGGATAAGCCTGAGATTCTCTCTCCCATAGCCTGCTATTTTCACTCCTTTCTCGATACTGGAATGAACTTCCTCTGAGGCATAGACAACCAACGTTTTTCTCAAGCCTTTCTCGTTCGATTCAAAATCCGTGAATTTTTCTCTGGCTGTCAGCAATGCCACCAGAGTCGCTGTCGAGGCTGTATCCTGAATCACTCCAGCCAAGCCCTCAGGAAGGCCAAGCATCTGGCGCAGCCATTCCAGGACAACTTCTTCAAGTTCTGCCGCAGAGGGAGAGGTCTGCCAGATCATGCACTGGGCAGCGATGCCCGCAGTCAGCAACTCGGCCAAAACAGAGGCGGGGCTCGCATTGGCAGGAAAGTAAGCAAACCAGGAGGGATGCTGCCAGTGAGTGATGCCGGGGAGAATAATTGTCTTAAAGTCAGAGAAAATTTTTTCCACGGATTCGGATTGAAGAGGCGGCTCAGGAGCAAGCTTTGCTTTAATCTCGCCAGGCTTTACCTTTGAGACGACAGGGAATTTCGAAACTTCAGTCATATAGTCCGCCACCCAATCAACGAATTTATAGCCAAAGTGCCTAAAAGTTTCCTTATTCACTTTCTTTTACCTCCAGAAAAGGTTCATTTCGAGGCCATTTATTCGTTGATTTTATAAAAATAGCCAGGAAAGAGTCAAAAAAACCAAAAAAATGGCGGGATTTTTTGAATTCAGAGGAAG
>CAZPAX010000284.1:0-2084 GCA_964584535.1 uncultured Eubacteriales bacterium | reverse complement strand
TTTCAGGGCCAGCTCTTTCGCTACTCTGCTTTCTTTCTCAGCTTGATTATTCTTTTCCAGGGAATCAAGATCAAGGCGATAGAGCTCTACCGAAGGCATCGCTGGCGGCGGGAAGAGGAAAAACTCCCTATCCTCTTGGCTAAAAGACTTATTCAGAATCAGCTTGTAGCGATTCAGATTTATGGCTATTTTTTTCGGGATATGTGAATTCATGACATTATCCCCCAGGTCCGCAAGAAATTCTCTGTCTCCTCTCTCTTTTCCATTTAAAAGGGATATCAAGCTCTTGCCGTCCAGGTCCAAATCGGAGATATCTATGCCCAACTCATCCAGAATTGTTGGCATCACGTCCACCAGGCGGACAATCGTCTCGACTCTCTTCTGTTTGAACTTTGATCCCGGAAACTTAATAATGAGAGGCACCTTCAAGGATTCATCATACAGATTTTGCCCATGCTCCCAGCTTCCATGATCATAGAATTCTTCCCCATGATCGCTGGTGAGGACAATCATCGTTTGCTCATAAAGGTTCATTTTTTTGAGTCTGTCAATCAAGTATCCCACCAGCCTCACGTCGGTATAGCGGATCTCACCGTCATAGAGGCTAATGATGTTACGGCGCTCTTCCTCGGGAAGGCTCTTGAAAATCCCTTTTTTTCCGTCCAGATGGTTGATAATGTCAATCCCGTCCCATCTGGCATTTTCATCAAGGAACATGGTTTTATAGGGAAAGGGCGAGGAATAGGGATTATGAGGCTGATAAGTATGGACAAAAAGGAAAAAATTTCTATTCTTATCCCTTTCCAGGCAATCATCGGCTGCCCGGGCAATGAGCGCTGCAGAATCCTGTCTAAAAAGTCCTCCTGCCTCATTGAAGAAATTGAATCCCTTGGAAAAGCCATAGGCAGAGCCAACAAATCCTCCTCCTGTGACGGCTGAACAGGAAAAATTCTCCTTTCTCAAGATGTCTGCCAGAGTCAGGATAGAAGGGTCCATTTTTTCGTTTTCGTAGTAAATCTGGTGATTCAAGCCGAAAAGTGAGGTGAGGAGTGAGACATGGGAAGGCAGAGTCCAGGGCGATGGCGCATAAGTATTGAGGAACAAAATAGAATCAGCCGCCAAGGCATCAATATGAGGACTCGTCTCTTTTGGGTAACCATAGACGCCAAGGTGGTCGGCACGGAGAGTATCGATAGAGATAAGGATGATATTTCGCCTGTTCTTCCCTTTTTCGTAGAGGACAGGGTTGTACCAAAAGGAAAAGTCTTTTCCTTTTCCCTCGGTGGAAAAAATAAGGCGTACATTTTTCTGTTTATGCAGCAATTCTAAAGAGTACTGGAAAAAAGTGTGATCTTCATTTTCTAAGGGAGGCTCAAGATACCTTTGAAAGATAACCTTTTTCTTCCCTCGAGCCTCAAGAGCGACCAGGAAATTAACCCCCTCTTTTTTCTTTTCAGTCTGAACCATAAATTTTTTTGAATTTTCATCCTTGACAATTCCGATCCCAAACTCAAGAAGGCTGTTTCCTGGAAGACTAAGTTCAAAAAAATATTCACTTGGCGGGGGGGAGAAAAGGGCATTCACATCAGCTCCTTCCAGTCTTATTTTTTTCTTTATGCCATAAGGATTTTCTCCGCTACCCAGATCAAGAAGAGGAAAGGACTTGGCCGGAGAAAAGTTGGCCGCCCTGGCAAATTCTGATTTTAGGAAGGGGCTCTGGCGGATATTTTTTCTCTCTAACTGGTCGATGAACCTGAAGAATTTGAACTCAGCAGCGGGATTTTTCTGGCAGCCATTACAGACAAAAAAAAGAGCAAGCAGAAGAAGCCCAATTTTTTTCCCTTGCATCTGACCTTCTCAAAAAAATTTTAGTCGATTTAGACAATTCATTCAATAAGTTTCAAAAAAAGAACTCTTTTTTACGTAACCTTGTCTGGGACTACTATTCCCTGCTTTTAGCTTTCGGACTCTGGATTCTTTACCTAACCTAGATTCAAAGGAAAAAGACATAAAGGCTGCAATCTGCTTTCTGGCTTGATCGATTATCTAGCTTTATTATATTTGTCTCTGAATCTTTGGCTTCG
>CAZPAX010000283.1:0-2096 GCA_964584535.1 uncultured Eubacteriales bacterium | reverse complement strand
TGCAAGTTGAGATGGAGTTTGATATCGCTCAACAACTGGAAGGGAATCTGAACGGGCTTTTCTCCGTTTTTCACTCTGGCTGCCATCTGGCCTGCTCTATAACCTATTTCGTAGAAATCCCAGCCCATCGCCGCACAGGCCCCGAATTTAGTAGAAAGAAGGAAGCCACCAAAAAGAGGAATCGCATTTTCCTCAGCCACTCTGCCCAAGGCCTCAAAAGAAGCATTGATAGTGTTATCTGAGATCGGATAGATGGCATCAATTTTTTTGTTGATCAGAATTTGGGCAGAGAGGAGAACTTCGTTGCTGTTGGCAACAGGAACAGCAACGATTTCTAAACCCATTTCAAAGGCGCCTTCCTTGGCAAGTTCTAAATAATATTCTGAATTGAGCTCAGAGGGCGTCCATAAGGTTCCCAGTCTTTTTATCTGGGGCAGAACTTTCTTGATAAAAACTAAACTCTCTTTAATGGGTCCAGTGGAGGCAACTCCCGTGACATTGCTCAGATGGTCCTGGGCTGATTTTCCAGCCCCGGCTAAATAAGGATTGGCCACAGCAGTGAAGATAATCGGAATTCTTTGAGTGGCAATCAAGGCAGCCTGAAGACATTGGGTAGAATGAGCAATAATCAAATCCACTTTTTTCTCAACAAATTCTTGGGCGATTTTCTGAACTCGAGAGATATCTCCCGATCCATCCCTGATTTCAATATGAATATTCTCGCTCTCCTTCAGCCCACAATCCTCCAGAGCCTGAAACAATCCTTTGCGAGCCTCAGCGACTGTCGGACCTTCAATGACCTGAAAAAAGCCAATTGTATAAAGGCTCTTTTCTTGTTTCTGACAGGAAAGGAAAAAGAAAAAGGGCAAGAGGAAAAGAACAAATCCTTTTCTCACCTAGGATATCCTTAATTTACTTTAATCATAATAATCAAAATATTAGGTGAGAGCAACTCTTTAATAAGCCCGGACAATTTTTTGGAATAAAGCGGGAGAAATATTCCCTCCGGAAATAATCAAAACGACTCTTCTCCCTTCAAAAACCTCTTTCTCCTTTATCAGTCCAGCTAAAGAAAGAGCACCAGCACCTTCAACAATTTTCTTATGCTCTTTATAAAGCAAAGACATTGAATCTGCAATCAGGGACTCTTCTACTGCGAAAATCTTATCCACATATTTCTGGCAAAGGGGAAAGGTTATTGAGCCTGGCTCAATTCCTCCTCGAACTCCGTCAGCCAGAGTTTCTTTTTCTTCAATATCAACAATTCTCCCTTCCTTTAAGGAAGCTGCCATGAATTGGGAATTTTCTGGCTCAACTCCGAAAATTTTTAAACTGGGATTAACTGCTTTGCCATAGCCAGCTATTCCAGAAATCAATCCTCCTCCGCCAACCGGGACAAGCAAAGCCTCGACATCTGACAGATCTTCGATAATTTCAATTCCCGCGGTTCCCTGGCCATAGATAATATCCATATCGTTATAGGGAGATATGTAGACCTGACCTCTCTCTTTAGCCATTTGGCGGGCATGTATTTCTGCTTTCTCACAGCTTGAGCCATAAAAAATTAGAGCCACTCCGTATTTTTCTAATTTTTTTATCTTCTCTTCTGTTGTGGTTTTGGGAAGGATAAGAGTTAAGCCCACTCCTTCAATCTCGGAGGCATAGCAGAGAGCCAGACCATGATTTCCTGTAGAAGCTGAGACAATGCCTTTTTGTTTTTCTCGATGGGAGAGAGAGCGAAGCTTGTTCAGGGCACCTCTTATTTTGAAAGATCCTGTGACCTGTTCGTTTTCCCATTTGAGGAAGATTTCTGCTCCAAACATCCGGCTTAAAGAAGGAGAATATTCGAGAGAAGTTCTCTTGATATCCCGGCTTATCCGTTGATAAGCATCCAAGACTTTTTCTTTGAAATCCATTATTTTAGTCTTCAATACTAAATCATCTGCTTAGAATTATTCAAGCTGACCTTTCCTATTAAAGATTGGACATTTGGCGTGATTTCTTTAAAATATAGTCCTGATGTCTCGCTATTTTATCGGTACAGAATTCCTGGCCTAGTACATCAACGTTATCGAAATTAATAGCACATTTTACAG
>CAZPAX010000282.1:0-2112 GCA_964584535.1 uncultured Eubacteriales bacterium | reverse complement strand
TATGCTTCAGAATCTCTAACCCGCTTATTTGGGGCATCTTGATGTCGCAGATGAGAAGGTCGATGTCCTCTTTTTCAATGAGATCAAAGACTCTTGGAGCAGCCAAGCATGTTTTGACCCGGTAGCCTTCTTTTTTAAAAACGACGCTGAGAAGGTCAAGGAGGCTCTTTTCATCGTCAACAATCAGGATGTTCTCCACTTTCCTTAATCCTTTCTTTTTTCTCTTGAACTCTCTTTGCCTTTGGCTTTGACGGGCAGGGTGATGAGAATTTCTGTTCCCCGATCAGGCTCGGAGGCCACATAAATTCTCCCCTCATAATCATCGACAATGCGGCGAACGATAACCATGCCCAGGCCTCTTCCATCCTCAAAGCCGGAATAAAAGGGCTCAAAGAGCCTCTCCCTTTCCTCCTCAGTCATCCCTCTGCCTGTGTCTGTAAATCTGAGCTGAAGTTCATTCTTTTTGGGCTGGAAGAAATCAATGGTCAGGGTGCCTCCTTCAGGCATGGCCTTGAGAGCATTCTTGGTCAGATTCCAGAAAATCTGCTTGAATTGATTGCTGTTCCCGTAATAGCGAATTTTGGAGGTTGTATAATTTCCCTCCAGGCGATAGAGACCATTAAGCTCACCACTCGCCTGAAGCATAGTCAGGGTTTCATTCAGGATTTCGCCGAGATTGATAAAGGAAAAAATTTGCTTGCGCGGAGCGGCCAGATCAAGGAACTGGTCGATGGATTGAGAAACACGGCTCGATTCCTTGAGAACAATTTCCATCAAGTCTTCATGTTCCTCACTCAAATTCAATTCATTTTTTAAAACCTGAACCGAGCCAGAGATGGCAGCCAAAGGATTCCTGATTTCATGGGCCAGGTTAGCTGAAATCCTTCCAGCAGCAGCCAGCCGCTCCTTGATTTCGAGCTCTTTCTGGGCCAAGCGAAGTGCCTCTCTTGTCTTCTTGAGGTTCCCGACCAAATAATTGACCAGAATAGCTATGACAAAAAAGACTGCCCAGGCAATAAAGATCGTGTAAAGTACACCACCCAGCGATAATTCCCTAGACTGGTCGGGATAGTAATAGGGAATAATCCCGAAGTACATTCCATCAACAAGCAGCCCAAAAAGAATAGCTGAGAGAGCCGCTGTAATATAGGCTGCCCGGCTGGAGATGACTAGGCTGGCAGCAATAATGGAGAAAACATAGAGGAAGTATAACGATCCTGTTAATCCACCGGCAATATAGACAAGAACTGTAATCAGGACAAGGTCAAAAAAAATCTGGAGACTGGCCTGGAAATGATAATATCTACCCCAGGAATAGAGAATCAGGTAGACGAGAGAGAGAAAATAGGAAAAGAGGATTAAATAATAGAAAGGGACAAGGGGAAGAAAGCTGGATGTCGTCGATTGAATGATGACAGCCGAAACAAAAAGGGAAATGATAACAATCAGGCGAAGTAGTATAAGCCAAAATAGATTCTTTTTTTCTGTTTTCATTCAATATTAAAATTGCTGCATCAGGCTAAAGATGGGCAGGTACATGGAAACAACCAGAGAACCAACCAGTCCACCGACCAGGATGAGAAGGACAGGCTCTAAAACGGCAAGCAGCGAAGCCACAGCCACGCTGACTTCCTCGTCGAAAAAGTTAGCTAGCTTCGACAGCATATCATCCAGAGTCCCTGTTGCTTCTCCAACACTGACCATCTGAATCAGCATCAGGGGAAATTTTCCGCTTTCCCGCAAAGCATCTGTCAGGCTCTTTCCTTCGGTAACCAGCTTGCGTGCCGCCATGATACTCGATTCTATGATGACATTACCTGCTGTGGTCGATGTCACCTTGAGGCTCTCGAGCATGGGAACCCCTCCTGAGAGGAGAGTGCTCAGAGTTCTAGTTATCCGGGAGATGGCCACTTTTTCCAAGAGATTTCCGAAGAGAGGCAATCTGAGGAGAAAGCGGTCAACAGCCTCTCTCCCGCCCGGTGTTTTACGAAAATACCTGAAAAGAAAGACAAAAGCAATCATGCCCAAAAAGACATAGAAGATGTAGCCCTGGATAAAATTGCTGAGGGTGATGACCATCTGGGTCAGAAAAGGAAGCTTGGCCCCGAGCTC
>CAZPAX010000281.1:0-2116 GCA_964584535.1 uncultured Eubacteriales bacterium | reverse complement strand
CTTGAAGAATCTGACTTAGCCAGAGAAGCGACTCAAAATCTTTAGGAAGCCGATAATGGTCGAGCATATAATGGAGAATGAGTCGATTCCCTTCGGGATTCTTCTGATGATGCTCCATAACCGGAGAGGTGATATTCCAGTCCTGCGCAAGAGTAAAGGTTTTGACTGTTTCAATCAAGGGGAAGGACTGGAACCCGAATTCGCTCATAAAGCGGTGAAACTTTTTCCTGTATTCCTCAAAAGGCTCTTTGCCATGCCAGATTCCCCAGTAATGCATGTCACCAGATTGTGGAGAGCGAGGATCGCCTGTTTTCTGGGAATGAGGTGAGCTCGGCCAGTAAGCTCGCTGCGGGTCATAGGCCTCGACTGCCTGGGGAAGGATCTCGTCAAAGATTTTTTTATAATCCTCCCAGACTTGAGCAGGAAGTTCATCTTTCCAGCCCCAGTGGAACCATCCCTCTTCACACTCGTTGTTCCCGCACCAGAGGGCAAGGCAGGGATGGTCTCTCAGTTCTTTGATGACATATTCAACTTCTTTTCTGACATTTTCCAAAAAATTCTCATCTCCAGGATAGGCGGCGCAGGCGAACATGAAATCTTGCCAGACCACTAGCCCCAGCTCGTCGCAGAGGTCATAGAACTCGGGAGACTCATAATTCCCTCCTCCCCAAACCCTGATCATGTTCATCCCAACTTCAACGCAATCCTTGAGAAGTCTTTCATATTTTTGAGGTGAAATGCGATTGAGAAACATATCAGCCGGTATCCAGTTTCCTCCTTTGGCAAAAAAGGGAATGCCATTAATCACAAACTGGAAGCTTTTGCCCCACTGGTCATCCTTCTGCTCAAGGATAAGAGTGCGGATTCCGATTCTTTTGGAAAGGGAGTCAAGGAGCTCTTTTCCCTTCGAGAGGCTCACCTCAACATTATAAAGATTCTGCTCTCCAAGCCCTTGAGGCCACCAGAGCGCGGGATCTCGAATTTCGAAAAAAAGCTGATGAGAAGTTAAGCCTCTTTTCAATCGAATGGATTGGCTTTTTGAATATTTTTTACCTGCTCCTGAGATTGTGGCTTTTATTTTTACTTCTCCATCGTGGTCAGAAAGAAGAGTTAGTTTGAGATAAAGAATCACTTTGTTTTTTTCCTTAAACTCTTGCCTGATCTCAAACTCCTCGATACGGCTTCCCTCCCAGGCTTCAAGGAAAATGGGCCGCCAGATACCTGAAGTGACAAGCCGTGGCCCCCAGTCCCAGCCAAAATGATAGGGAGCTTTGCGGACATGAGGAGAACCGCCTGGAAGCTTGTAGGGCAATCTCTGCTCAAGAATTTGAGCCCTCTTCAGAGGAGAATCAAAGGCAATTCTTATCTCGTTTTTCGAAGCTCTGAGAAAGGGTTTAATCTCAAACCTGTAGCCACGGAACATATTCTCTGTTTCAGCAATTTTTTCGCCATTAATAAAAATTTTGGCATATGTATCCAATCCGTTGGCGACCAGTTCAATATGGGATTTTTTCAACATAGCTTCAGGGAGCTCAAATTCCTTTCTATACTCCCAGTCTTCTTTCTCAATCCATTGAACTTTCCTTTCATTATCCCGGTAATAAGGGTCGGGAATGAGCCCCTTCTCCATAAGGTCGGTGTGAACACAGCCTGGAACGCGGGCCTTGTACCAAGTCTCCTGGCCTATCTGCCTGAACTCCCATTCTCCATGAAGGGAATAGATCATTCTGCCCATAATCTTTTCCTGGTCTTGGGCATGAATAATGTTCAGGCTTGAATAGAAAAGTAAAAAGCCCAGAAAAAGTGATAGAAAAGCTCCCTTTTTTAAGACAAGCATTTTGGGGTCAGAAATTATCATAGGGATGCGTATAAATCAAGAACATATTCTGTTCTCTTTTCCATGGCAATGTCTGATCCCGATCTCTCCCAAGGCTGAGCCTGCGCTTTTTCAAGTCTTCGCTCTTAATTTTAAGGGGGCCCGCGGTCAGGCTTTATCATAAGAGATACTTCCTCGTCAAGAGCAAAAAACTTTTATTGGAGATATCCGCTTCGAACCGAGTCAGGGAGGTATCCAGTTTCCCTTCAACTGTCCTTTGATATCTTTTTGAGCCTCAGT
>CAZPAX010000280.1:0-2137 GCA_964584535.1 uncultured Eubacteriales bacterium | reverse complement strand
CCGGGAACCAGTCCCGTCGGTTCCCCCTCCGCTACGGGTGCTCCCGGGCAGCCTCCTGCACCCATCATAAAGATCACATATTCAGAGATGCATTCAGAATGATAAACGTTGTTGACATTTCAGGCGATTCTTTTTATGTTGAGTGAAAACAATGAAAGTCATTCTTTCTGGCTACAATATTGACAGGGAAGTCATCGAGGAGCTCAAGCGTCATTCTCCGCGGCGCCAGGATATTACTCCTGAGATACTTTCTGCCTCCTATGCCCGTATTTCCAGAGACCCCCGTCCAGTTGATGAGCTCCGGGCTGTGGCTCGAGAAGAAGTGGAGAAGGCACGCCGCTCCAACCAGAACATCATTTTCAAAATGGGACATCATTCTGTTGCTGAGCATGCCGTCTTTAATTTTGACGTTATTGGCGTTAGCCGATTGGCTATAGAAGAGATAGAGAAGTTTCGCCTCTGCTCCTACACAGAAAAGTCCCAGCGTTACATCACTCTGAAAGATGATTTTGTTCTTCCTGAGGAGATAAAAAAGGCCAAAAAAGAGGAAATCTTCATCCGAACGATTAGAGCCCAGAATGCCCTCTATCATAAGCTCTATGAGAAACTGAGGCCATATTTTTTTGAGAAAAACAAAGACATGGCCCGCAATGCTAAGAATCATCCAACTCTGGATGGCTGGGCAAAAGAGGATGCCCGCTATGTTGTCAGCCTGGCCACAGAAGGGCAACTGGGGATGACTCTGAATGCCAGAAACTTAGAGCTTCTCATCCGCCGCTTTGCCTCAAAAAAACTGGCTGAGCTCAAAGAGCTAAATACAAAGATTTATTCTTTGGCTAAAGAGGTTGCCCCTTCGATTATTCTCTTCACAGAATCCAGCGACTTTGATGCCAAGACTTATGATGAACTCGAAGAGAAAGCAGAATCGTTATTGAAAAGAAAAAGGGCAAGCAAGGAAGATGAATTGTGCCAGCTCGTTGATTTTACTCCTGAGGCTGATGAGAGAATTCTAGCCTCTCTTTTGCACACAGCCTCTTCTTTGCCTTTTAAGGAGTGTCTCGCGAAAGTCCGAAAGCTCAAAGTACGAGAAAAGAGAGAACTTATCAAACATGCCTTCCAGTATATGGAATTTTATGATTTTCCTCTTCGCGAATTCGAGTTTGCTGACTTGACTTATAATCTCATTGTCTCAGCCTCTTCCTTTGCCCAGCTCAAGCGGCATCGGATGGCGACTTTGACCTGCCAGAGATATGATCCTCAGCTTGGGGTGACAGTTCCGCCTTCGATAGAAGAAATCAAGGCTAGAAATGATTTCATGGATATTGTAGAAAGGACAAATGATGTTTATTTCGATCTTAAGAGAGAAGTTGGGCAGGCAGCTGATTATGTCTTGACCAATGCCCATCGAAGAAGAGTCTTGCTCAAGGTGAATGCGAGAGAGCTCTATCATATCTCAAGGCTCAGAGAAGATTCCACTGCTCAGTGGGATATCCGGGCTCTGGTCGGAGGGATGTCGAATCTGGCAAAAAGAGTCATGCCCTTAACCTGTCTTCTCCTTGGTGGCAAGGATGCCTATCCTGACCTTTACAAGCGTATTTTTGGTAGGAATCCCAAATTTTTCCCCCCTCCCTTTACCCAATAAAGAGTGAGCATCTTCATGCTTTTTTAGAGATCCCCAGAGGATAATTGGTTATTTCGGTCTTTCGGCCTTGATCTTATAGAATTTTCTTTTGCCGATTTTGAGGACAAGTTCTCTTTTTTTCCCGAAATCTATTTTAAGGGCGATATCTCCGATTCTCTGCCCATCAAGATAAACTCCTCCCTGGCGGATCATTCTTTTGGCCTCACTGCGCGAGGGGAAAATTTCCAAATCAATCAATACATCGAGAAAATCTGCAGGTTGAGCTCCATACTTGCTCAAATCTATCTTTCTCTCTTCGATTTCCGAGGGAATTTCCTTGTGCTTGAAGACTCTCTCAAATTCTTGCGAAGCTTTTTCAGCTTCTTTTTTTCCCCAGAAGTCAGAGACAATTGTCTTGGCTAAATTGGACTTCAGATCGCGAGGATTGGTTTTCTCCTCTTTGACTTCTTTTTTCCACTTTTCAATTTTTTGAAGAGAGATATCAGTGAGAAGTTC
>CAZPAX010000279.1:0-2138 GCA_964584535.1 uncultured Eubacteriales bacterium | reverse complement strand
GCTATGAAAGCCTCCTACGTCATCGTGGGCCATGGTATTGGCTGCAAGCCGGCCAGGCTCGCTGTCGAAGCAGAGCACACCGATATAGAGGTTAGCCTCGTCATAAAGAATGCGCACCTCGGTCTTCTCTGTGGGCTCCTGGTTGGGTTGCGGCTCGACCATGCGCAATTCGGTGAAAGGAACAGCTGATTGCCAGCTGGGGTCAGACAAAAAGCCATCTATCTTGGGAGCTTGGTTGACGCGGACAGCCTGGACCTCAGCAGCGAAGCCAGAAGAGGCAAGGCTGAGTGATAATGCCAGTGCAAGGAAGAGGCGTTTCTGAGTTCTCATTTCTGTATCTCTTTATGAAGAATTGGACGAAAAATTCAAAATCAGTCTCTTATTCTAGACTTCTATTGCAGCTTTTTCAATGATGAGTAAAGTCTTTATTAAGCGCCAGAATTGAGCGGGATTTATCTGATAATTCTTAAGAGACGATTCCATCTCGCCTTGGGAATAAAGACTGTAATCTTTTTCAACCAGTCTTTAAGACTCGTCTTGAGGTAGGCATCTGCTTCAGCCTGGTAAGAGAAATAAATCATCCAGGGCTTTCCTTTGATGTAGCTCAGAGGCAAAAAGCTCCAGTAGCGGCTATCAGCACTGTTATCGCGATTGTCGCCCATGACAAAGCAGTGGCCAGGAGGGACGGTTACTGGCCCGAAATTGTCCCTGATCAAGTCATCATAGCGGAAATAATCATTCTTGGTGTAAACCTGGCTGTCGCTATGGACTTTATAATTCTCAGGAATAGGTTGGTCGTTGATATAGACCTGCTTGTCCTTTATCTCAATCTTTTCTCCCTCCAGAGCAATAACTCTTTTGACAAAATCCTTGGCCAAATCATTGGGATATTTGAAGACAACAATGTCATATCTCTCTATCTTTTTGTTGGGAAGAATTTTATCTTCATAGGGAAAAACAGACTTGGCATAGACTAGCTTATTGACGAGGAGGAAATCTCCTATGAGCAAGGTTGGTTCCATGGAGCCGGTGGGAATTTGAAAAGCCTGGACGACAAAGGTCATGGCAAAGAAGACAAAAGCAGCTGTTTCAACAATGAGCTCAAAGAGCTCGCGGATCTCCTGGAAAAACCCTTTTTTCTCTTTTTTCTTTTCTTTCTTCATCTCAAAGCACAAAAGAGAGACTTAATATAGCGGAAAAAACAAAATTCATCAATATGGTTGTTTTTACAGCCGGAAGGAAGGCTGGCCAGTTTCCCATATTTTTCTTGCCTATTTTATAGGCAAGGAAAGGCAGAGGACAGGTCAAGAAGACAAGAAGGGAAAAAAGGGGCCAGCCTCCAAAAATAACTCCCAAGGCCACAACAAGATAGCAGCTTAAGGCTAATCCAAGATAAATTCTTAAGCTCTTGTCATAGCCAAAGAGAATGACCCAGGTTCTCCTTCCTGAAGCTAAATCAGCTTCCTTGTCTGCAAACTCATTGATCAACAGAACAAGGGTTGTCAAAATACCTGAAGGGATGGCTGCGACAAGAGGCCAGAAAGAGGAAAACTTCTGGGCTTGAACATAATAGGCGCCCAAAACCATTAACGGTCCCCAGGCCAGAAAAATCCCCACCTCACCAACTCCCCAGTTGACCAGCCGCACTGGTGCTCCATTGTAGTTATAAACAAGAAAGAGAGCTCCAAGTCCGATAAAGAGAATCACATTCCCTCTTAAAATCGCATTGAGGTAGAGGCCGATGGCTGAGCCCAAAGCGGCAAAGAGGAGGGAAAGAGCCAGGGCTTGTCCAGGCTTGACAAATCCCTCCAGAATCATCCGGCTTCCGCCTGAAAAAGGAGCTATGGCGTTACGGTTGAGAAGGTCTCCGCCGCTTCGAAAATCAAAATAATCATTGCCCACATTGCAGGCGATGTGAAGGAAGCAAGCTCCAAGAAGAGCCAGAAAGAATAGGACCGGATCAAAAAGACCGCTGCTATACCAAGCAAAAGCTGTTCCGACGCAAACAGCTCCCACTGTCACCAGCAGGAAGGGTAAGCGGAAAAGGAGAATAATAGCTTTTGCTTTATTCATTATTAAAAAATAAGGATCATCTCCCGATTAGTTGACAAAAGCTTGAATGATCTTTAAGGAAAAGT
>CAZPAX010000278.1:0-2182 GCA_964584535.1 uncultured Eubacteriales bacterium | reverse complement strand
CAGCCCAGATCAACAATTTTTCCCTGTTCAGGGAAAAAAGTCTCCATCTCGAGGAAAGGGCAGATTCTGAGCTTAATCCTTATGTAAAGCCTGGTGAGAAGATTCTGGCCTTTGTAGAATCTAAAGACTTCCTTTTTAGAAATCATTTTTGCCTTCAGAAGGAATCTTAGCCATCATCTCAAGTAGCGGTCGTACCAGAATTGAAAAATGATCAATGGCCAGAGAAGCTGGCGGTGGTTATGCGTTCCCTGAAAATGCTCATCCAGAAGCTTCTGGATGTGGGAAGAATTGAACAAATTGTGCTTCTTCAGGTTTGAGGAAGAGAGGACAGTGCTGACAAAGTCCTTCAATTCATTCTTGATCCAGACTCCCAAAGGAATATCAAAGCCAATCTTTCTCCGGCTCAGGATTTCTCGAGGAAGGAGTTTTCGAATGGTTTTCTTAAGAATATATTTGGAATCCCACCCGCTGAGCTTTAAAGAGCTGGGAATGGAGGCGGCAAACTCAACAAAAGTATAGTCCAGAAAAGGGACACGAATTTCCAGGGAATTGGCCATGCTCATTCTATCTGCCTTGACCAGCAGGTCATCCTGAAGATAAAGCTTCATGTCGAGATAGCCCAGTTTATTCAGTGTTTCCCGGGCCCTGCAATTTTGCAGATGGAAATAAACAGGCGCATAGGGTTCTTCCTGAAGGAGGGAATTGAGCTCCGCAGAAAAGAGCCTTTCTTTTTCCTTGGGCGTGTATGCTCCCCACCAGATAAAATTGGCAATTTCTGGAGGATACTCGACACCTAAAATGAATTTTTTTGCCTTGAACTCAAAGCTCAACCTCTTTTTTGAAGCAGGCAGAAGATTGACAGCTTTCTTGACAAGGTTCTGGCGGACAAATCTGGGCACTTTTCTGTAGAATCGGGCAACTTTATAAGCCTTGTAGGTGTCATAGCCTGCGAAAAGTTCGTCCCCTCCTTCACCGGCCAGGGCAACAGTCACATACTGCCGCGCTAGCTTGGAAATGATGTAAGTGGGAATGATGGAAGCATCGGCCAGAGGCTCATCCAGATAGTTCATCAAAACTGGAACCAGTTCCTTGACCACATTTGACTCGACAACAAACTCCTGATGGTCTGTTCCAAAGAGACTGGCCACCTTCTGAGCATAATCTAACTCATTAAAACTTTTCTCTTTGAATCCAATGGAAAAGGTTTTGATTTTTGAGGAAGAGACCTCGCTCATCAAGGCAGTGACAGTACTCGAATCTATCCCTCCACTTAAAAAGACGCCCAAAGGGACATCGCTGATCAACCGCAATCTCACTGACTCTTTTAATCTCTCATAAATCTCTTCTTTATAATCCTCTTCGCTCCTCTCTTTTCTGGGTTCCTCTTCATGGCGGATATCCCAGTAAGTCTGAGTTTTTATGCCTTTATCGCTGACAATCATCATCTGCCCGGGCAAAAGCTTCTTTATCCCCTTAAATATTGTTTTAGGCGCTGGAATGTATTCAAAGGTAAAAAATTGCGAGAGGGCATCGAAATCTATCTCTCTCTTGTAGCCAGTTTTAAGGAGTGATTTAATTTCTGAGGAGAAAAAGAATAGGTTATTGATGATAAGGTAGTGGAGGGGCTTTATGCCCAGCCGATCCCGAACAAGGATAAGCTTCAGCCTTTTTTTATCCCAGAGGGCAATGGCGAACATGCCGTTCAATTGATTGACGAAATTCTCTCCCTCTTCCTCGTAGAGATGGACAATAACTTCGGTATCAGAGTTGGTGTAGAACTCGTGCCCTTTTTTTATGAGCTGGCTGCGGAGCTCAGGGAAATTGTAGATTTCTCCATTGTAGATTGTCCAGATATCCTGGCTTTCGTTGTGGACAGGCTGATGGCCGGTGATAAGGTCGATAATGCTCAATCTCCTCATCCCCAGGCTAACTTTTTCATCGAAATAATAGCCTTCATCATCCGGGCCTCGATGAACCATAGCTGCAGACATTCGTCTAACCAAGTCGTGGTCTTCAGGCTTTAGCCCTTCGAAGCCATAGATTCCACAAATGCCACACATCTCAGGTCACGCCTATAAAAATATTAAGATCAATATTTTAAAAAAATCATATCAAAACCCGCTCCCTTGTCAAGAACTATCCTCCTAGCGAAAGCATCTCTGTTTATGTGATTAAATAGGGT
>CAZPAX010000277.1:0-2239 GCA_964584535.1 uncultured Eubacteriales bacterium | reverse complement strand
GGGAAGTGGTATTACAAGACCAGTGACGGTAGCTACTGGCGGACATTTATTTTTATCGAAGGGGCAAGGACATACGATACAGTCGAGAATCTGGAGATGGCCTATGAAGTCGGCTATGCTTTTGGAAAATTTCAGCAGATGATTTCTGACCTTCCTGGTTCACCTCTCCATGAAACCATTCCTGATTTTCACAACACCAAGAAGCGCTTCCAAAGTTTTATTGAGTCTTTGAAAAAAGATGTCGAGAATAGAGCCAGAGGAGTGAAAGAAGAAATCGAATTCGTCAGAAAACATGCCGATGAAGTTTCTCATATCCTGAATCTCTATAAAGAGGGAAAAATTCCCGAGCGTATTACCCACAATGACACAAAATTCAATAATGTGATGATTGATGACCAGACCAAAAAAGCCATCTGTATCATAGATTTGGATACAGTCATGCCAGGCTTTTCCATTTATGATTTTGGCGACTGTGTTCGGATTGGAGCGAGTACCGCTGCTGAGGATGAAGAAGATCTCTCCAGGGTCAGTCTGGACCTCAGCATGTTTGATAAGCTGGCTCATGGATATCTTGATGCCTCTCGCTCTTTCCTGACTTCCATTGAAATTGATTATCTTGCCTTTGCCAGCAAATTGATGACATTTGAATGCGGAATGAGATTTCTCGCTGACTACCTGGATGGGGATATTTATTTTAAGATCAGAAGAGAGAAGCACAATCTTGACCGCTGCCGAACCCAGTTTAAGATGGTTGAAGACATGGAGAGAAAGATGGAGCAGATGATAAAAATTGTTGACGAATACAGATAGATATCAAGAATTTGTGGGCGAAGACAGAGATTTTTCAATCTCGGGTATTTAGCGTTCTGGTTACACCTTCTCATTGGCCAGCATGCCTGGGCATGTCTTTTGCCTATTTTATTAAGAAAAGCCAGGCCGCGGGAGTGTCAGGAGATATTTTTATTTTGGAGAGGAAAATCAGATAGAGCCGAGAATAAAAGCCATGGCAAAAAAAAAGAAAGAGATCCATATCCTTTTGAATAAGGAAAGGCAGGAGCTGGCCAGGCGCTATGAAAAAGAAAAGCGCTTACTTGGCTTGGGGAGCTCTCTTTGGTCCCTAATTTTAGGACTTACCTTTTATTCGAGCGGATTGAGTTCCTGGCTGTCCAACTCCGCTCTTCGAAATTCTCTCGCCGGGACCTTCTTCCTTTATGTTTTTTCTTTTCTGGCCTTATTTTTCTTTTGCACTTTTCCCTTGAACTTTTATGTCAACTATATCTATGAACACAAATGGAATTTTTCAAATCAAACTGTCAAGAGCTGGCTATGGGAACAGGCAAAATCTTTTTTTGTCAGCTTGATTATTCTGATTGTGCTCCTCGGCCTGCTTTTGTCGATCATGGCCAAATTTGCTCAACTCTGGTGGCTGATTGCTGGACTCTCCATGGCTCTAATCAGTGTTCTATTTGCCACGATCACTCCTGTTCTCATTCTTCCCATCTTCAACAAATACACTCCTATCCAGAATAAAGAACTGATTGATGCCTTAGGAAAGATTCTCAGCAGGGGAGGACTCAGGAGCTCTGGTTTTTTCAAGGAGGACATGAGTCGGCAGACTAAAAAGGAGAATGCCTTCCTGGCTGGACTTGGAAAAACAAGGAGAGTTATTTTGGCTGATAATCTGATGGAGAATATGACAATTCCCGAAATTGAATCCATTATTGCCCATGAGGTGGGCCATTTCAAACATAGGCATATCTGGAAAACTATTGCTCTTGGAACGATTGAAGAGCTTGCTGTTTTTTACATCATAGACTTGGCCATGAAGGCGCTCTTCCCTCAGTTTCTATTTTCAGTCCGCTCAAATCTCACTCTCTTTCCTGTCTTTGCCATTCTTCTGGGAGGTGTTTCAGGTTTTCTCTTTGGCCCTTTCCGAAAAGTCATCTCCCGGCATTTTGAAAAGCAGGCCGACTTTTATGCCTTGAAAAACATCGAGGATAAGAAAGCATTCACGACTGCTCTGGCTGGCCTGGCTGACCGAAACTTATCCAATGCCTATCCTGATTGGTGGGTCAAAATTCTTTATTATTCCCATCCTCCCATTGGCGAGCGCCTCCAGCGGGTGGAAAACATATAAATTTTTTTTGGCAGATAAAGCTATTCTCAACTATCTGTTTTGGGGCTTTGGAAGCATCTCTTTTTGTGTGATTCAATCGGGTGCAGGAAGCTGCCCTTGGCC
>CAZPAX010000276.1:0-2267 GCA_964584535.1 uncultured Eubacteriales bacterium | reverse complement strand
CAGGATATAGATGAGGACCAGGATGGAAACCCACATCCAGGCAAGAAAGACATAGATGGCTGTTTTCTCTTTGATATTGTGAGGCGATGGAACAATTTTTTCAGGTGCCTTCTTGACCTCAGTCTCTTTAGCCTTTTCCTGAGGAGAAGCCTGCTGGCCAAAGCTCGAGCTAAAGATAGAAAAGACCAGAAGATAAGAAATCAAAATGAATGCTGCAAGCTTTTCTATCTTCATCATTGGACAAGACTCCAGACGGTCATCACCACAGCATAGATGATGAAGAAATAGGCAATAAAAGTAATGACCTTCCCTTTTTTTTCTTCAGGCCTGTTATCTATCAAAGGAAGGAAGAAGAAGAGGAGGCCAGCCAGAAGAATCAGAGATACAGCCAGAGTGTCCCCAGTAACAAGGAGAATCCTGGACGGAAAAATCTTCAGTGTCTGAAATAAGAAAAGAAAATACCATTCAGGTTTTATTCCCTCAGGCGCCGGAGCCATTAAATCTGCTTCTTTACCCAGAGAAGGAGGAAGGAAAATGGCCAGAGAGAAAAGGATGCCGGAAAGGACGAGCCAGACGACCATTTCCCTGTAGACAAAGTTTGGCCAGAAAGGAAGTTCCTTCACTTCTTCTTTTTTCTTATCCAGGCCAAGCGGAAGGCTCATTCCCAGCTTCTGGATGAGGTAGATATGAATAACCAGAATAAAAAGAAGACAGAGAGGAAGGACAGTAATATGAATGCCAAAAAAGCGGGTCAAAGTGTCTCCAGTGACATCCTCGCCGCCGCGGAGGAGTTTAGTGACCCAGGCTCCCACCCACGGAATAGAGCGAGGAATATCAGTTCCAACCTTGGTCGCTGCTAGAGAAAGGTCATCCCAGGGTAGAAGATATCCAGTGAAACCAAAAAAGAGAGTGAGGATAAGCAGGAAAACCCCACTCATCCAGGTCAATTCCCTTGGCTTCCGATAGGATTTGATAATCCAGATGCTGGTCATATGGAAAAGAACTAAGGCAATCATAAAAGAAGATGACCAGAAATGAACTGAACGGATAATCCAGCCCAGAGGCACTTCGGTCATTATCCGGGCTATACTCTTGTTTGCTTCTTCTATGGTTGGCTTGTAATAAAAGGCAAGCATAATTCCAGTCACAACCTGGATAAAAAAGAAAAGGAGAATTGAGCTTCCTGTATAGTACCAGATCGTATGCCTGTGCTGGGGAACTCTCTTTTCATTCAGAAAACGGCTCAGACCTCGAAAGCCAAAGCGCTCTTCAAGCCATGCCCCAATCCCAGGCAGCAAGGTTTTAATTTTCACTCCACTCCTTCTCTTTTAATAATCAAATTTTCCCCTTCCACGGCAACGACGAGCTGGCGAAGGGGCCGAGGAGGAGGACCCTTAATATTCCGGCCTTGCTCATCATACCAGCCATCATGGCAGGCGCAGAAAAATTTTCTCTGCTCAGGCAAATAGGTGACAGTGCAATCGAGGTGAGTACAGACCGCAACAAAGGCTAGATAGCTTCCATCTCCATTCTTTTTCAAAAGAGCAGGCTTAGTTCCCCAGGCAAAATTTTTGACTGATCCAGGTTCCACGTCTTTAAATTCTGAAAAAGGCAGGATGACCTTATCCGGCTCCCTATAAGGAGGGAAAACAAATTTAATGACCGGATAAAGGAGAGAGGCAAGCAGCACACCGAGCCAGCCTCCGAAGAGGCTGTTCAGAAATTGACGTCTGGTAAAAAGAGAATGTTCAAGCTTCATCTTTTAAACCTGAAAAGCCTTTTGATTTTCTCAATGACCAGCTTCCTCCTCAAAGCTTCTATGCCATCAGCAGGCCTGACTTTTTTGGGACAGACATCGTTGCACCTGAAGACTGTGTCACATCCCCAGGCTCCAGACTCCTTGTTTATTGCGGACCAGTTGGAAAATGATCTTTTATCTCTTGGATCCTGAACGAAACGGCAAAGCTTGGCCAGGGCGGCCGGTCCCAGGTAACTGGGATCCCTGGCAATCACCGGGCAGGCACTGTAGCAACATCCGCAAAAAATGCAGTTTGTGAACTGCTCAATCTTTTCCATTTCTTTCTCTTCTATTCGATAACCCTCTTTAAGGGACTCCTCTCCTGGAAAAAGGTAAGGAGCAATCTGCTCAAGAGCCTCCCAGAAGGGTTCCATATCGACGATCAGATCCTTCTGGATTTCCAAGTTTGGCAGAGGCTCCAAGACAATAGTTGAGGATTCGAGTGATTCAAGCATAGTCCGGCAGGCTA
>CAZPAX010000275.1:0-2271 GCA_964584535.1 uncultured Eubacteriales bacterium | reverse complement strand
CCAACATCAGCCTTTTTTTCCCTGATTGTTCGGCAGAGCCGGATAATATTTTTCTGGACAGGCTCTCGATGATGGGCAAATGCTCCATCCGGGGTTGTATTAATCAAGGTCATTCGACAGCCAAGAGCTTCCAGGAATTGAGGAATGAGCACTGCCCCAGCTCCGTTACTTGAATCCACCACCACTTTGAGTTTTTTTCTCTGGATGAGCCGAGTATCCAGATAGCTCAACAATTTTTTAAGATGCGCTTCTGTCGGATTTTTTTCAAAAAGAATGCTTCGATATTTTTCAACATCAACCAAAGAGAAATCCCCTTGGTGGTAGATATTCAGAAATTCTTCAAATTGAGAGGAATTGAGGTAGAGGCCCTTTTCGCTAATGAATTTGAGGCCATTCCACTCCCTCGGATTGTGGCTGGCTGTCACAGCTATTCCTCCTGCAGCTTTACTTTCCTTAGTAAGAATAAGAATTGAAGGGATAGGGCAGATGCCGATATCAACAGGCTGGCAGCCAACAGAAAGGAGGCCAGAGAGAACGGCATTTTTGATCATAGTGCCTGAGAGCCTTGAATCCTGGCCAACAATCACTTTGCCCCGGCCGATATATGTGCCAAATGCCTGGGCCAGGCTGGCTGAAAGTTGAGGGGTGAGGCTATCTCCCACAACTCCCCTCACGCCAGAAATTCCAATTTTTAAAGAAAGTCTTTTCTTCATCTTAAACCAGCCCAGAGATAAAAGCTAAGACATTTTCCAGTCTTTCCTGAGCCTTTTCTCTTGATTTACTCTCAGAAATGATTCTGATCATCGGCTCTGTGGCCGAAGCCCGAATATGAATCCAGCCATCTTCTTTCTCGACCTTTATGCCATCGACTAGGATGAGCTCATGATGGGCATAGAATTTTTTCACTTCACTGACAATGGAATGGACTTTTACTGGAGAACAATAGATTTTTTCCTTGACAATATGGTATTTGGGCAGCAACTTCACGATTTCTGAAATTTTCTTTTTCCAGACAGCCATCATCTCCAGAATCATGGCCATGGTTGAGAAGCCGTCAAAGGCTGGCTGGAAAGATCTGATGGCTACCCCTCCGCTTCCTTCTCCGCCAATAACTCCATCCTCATTGAACATAGTTTGAATGCAATAGGATTGGCCGATTTTTGTCTTTATAACAGGAACGTTTTTGGCTTTGGCCACATCTTCGATCATCCGTGAAGTAGAATAATTAGTGATCACCGGGCCAGGTTGCTTTTCCAGATAATAATTGGCAACAAGCGGAAGAGTGTATTCCTCGGATAAGGTCTCTCCATCCTCGCCGACAACAGAAACGCGGCTGACATCAGAATTCAGGAGAAAGCCGACATTGGCCTTGGTTATTTTGACTATAGAAGAGACTTCTGATGCATTCCTCGGTCTTGGCTCTGGATCATGAGGAAAAAATCCTGTCGGCTCGTTATTGACAGGAATGAGTTCACAATTTAAAGAATCGCAGAATTTATCGATGATTTTTGCGCCTGCGCCATTACAAGGATCAATGACCACTTTAAATTTTGCTTTTCGGATCGATTCTCGATCAAGGAATTGCATGAGGTGCTTGAAATAGGTATCAAGATAATCAGTACTGGTTATGAGTTTTCCCAATTTTTCAAAAGGCACTTTTTTGAATTGCCTGAGGTGGTAGATATCCAGCATCTCCTCTCCCTGATATTCATTGAGATAAGTTCCTTCCTGGTTGATGAAGGTCAGGGCGTTCCAGCTGGAATCATTATGGCCTGCAGAAATGGAGATGGCTCCTTTAGCTTTGAATTTTTTAACCATATACTGGAGGACAGGAGCTGGGCAGACACCGAGGTCCAGCACATCGCATCCAGTGGCGAGCAAGGCTGAAAGCGAGGCCGAATGGAGCATGGGACCTGAGATGCGGGTATCCCTTCCAAGGAGAACTCTTTTTGAATTGACAAAGGTGCCGAAAGCACTCGAAAAATTCATGACCAGCTCAGGAGTTATTGTCTCTCCAACGATCCCTCTAACTCCTGAGATGCTGATCTTTAAAAGCTTCATTGATTTTATTTTCTTAAAGGATTTGGATTTATATATATTATACAATAAATTCATTCTTAGACCGAAGAGGATGCAGAAGAGGATTCTGCCCCTCCTGCCATGCCAAAAGGCTTGGGGAGTGGGGCGAGTGGATGCGTACAAAGTTGGGGGACAGGCACCTTTTTTTTCCTGAAAAGGTAGATGTCAGAAGAATGATGGATGGACTAATGT
>CAZPAX010000274.1:0-2276 GCA_964584535.1 uncultured Eubacteriales bacterium | reverse complement strand
CTCATTGACAAAGAGGAGATCGACCTTCTCATCTGCGACGTCAAGATGCCCCAGATAAGCGGGTTAGAGATTCTGAAGCATATGAAAGAAAATAGACCCAACATTCCTGTGGTCATGATCACTGCTTATGGCAGTGTCAAACAAGCTGTGGAGGCCTTGAAAGCAGGAGCAGAACATTATGTGGTCAAGCCTTTTGATGTTGATGAATTGAAGATTATTGTCAGCCAGGGACTGGAAAAAAAGAAGCTCAAGGAGGAGAACATCCTCCTCAAAAGGGATCTCAAGCAGAAATACAGCTTCGAGAATATTATTGGCAAGAGCAAGGCTATGCAGGAGGTCTACAGCCTGATCGAGAAGATTTCTGCCACAGATTCGACTGTTCTGATCACTGGAGAGAGCGGCACAGGCAAAGAATTGGCTGCCCGGGCAATTCACCTGCTCAGCCGCCGCCGGGACTCCCCGTTTGTCTCCATAAACTGTGCCGCCCTTCCCGAGGAGCTCCTGGAGAGCGAGCTTTTTGGCCATGTCAAGGGCTCTTTCACAGGAGCTGTCAGTGATAAAAAAGGGATGTTTGAGGTCGCCCAGAAAGGCGTGCTCTTTCTGGATGAGGTTGGCGAGACTTCACCCTGGACTCAAGTCAAGCTTCTGCGGGCAATCCAGGAGAAAAAGATAAGGAGGGTGGGAGGAACAGAGGAAATTCCTGTGGATGTCTGGATCATGGCCGCTACCAATCTAGACCTGAAGAGAAGAATCGAGGAGGGGAAATTCCGCGAGGAGCTCTTTTACCGCCTGAATGTCCTTACTTTTGAGATGCCACCTTTAAGAAAAAGAGTCGATGATATCCCTCTTCTTGTCAATCATTTTCTCCAGAAGTACTGCCAGCAGATGGGAAAGAAGATGAAAAGGATTGCTCCAGAGGTCGTCAACCTCTTTGAAGGCTATGCTTGGCCTGGAAATGTCAGGGAGCTGGAAAATGTGATGGAGAGAATTGTGGCTATTGAAGCTAGGGAGACAATAACAGCCTCTAGCCTTCCCAAGGAGATTCTCAATCCCAGCCAAAAAAAGGAGCCAAGAATTAAGCTTCAGCCAGGATTCAATCTGACTGACCATATCGACGAGATTTCCAGAAAATATATAAACGAGGCCCACCTTGCCTCTGGGGGGAACCTAAAAAAGACAGCTTCTTTTCTGGGAATAAGCTACCGCTCCCTGCGATATCTGATGGATAAATATGAGCTGAAATCTCTGAGAAAAGCTGAGCTGAGAGAATCCCAGGGAGAGTATAAACAGCCTGCCTGAGAAGCCATTTTTTGTCAAAAAAGTGACAAATATTGTCAGAGAATGAGTAGTTTTTCTTTGGGCCAATTTTAATTTATTTATTTTCAATAATTTATATTAAAGATTATTGGCACAAAAGTTGCTATAAATAAGTATGTTCTTATAAATTTTAGTTTTTCTCGGTTGTCATCTCATGCAAACGAGAAATAAGGAGGTTAAGATGCTAAAAAAATTGAGAGGATTCACACTGATTGAATTGCTCATCGTTGTTGCCATCATCGGAATTCTTGCTGCTCTGCTCATTCCCAATGCCATAACCGCTCTCCAGAAAGCCAAGCAGAAAGGTACCATGAAGGACATGACTTCAATCTCCACTGCTATCGCTGACTATATCACTGACAATGGCACAGCACCCACTAGCCCAGGCGGAGCTCTTACAACTGGCGGTGCGCTGAGTCAGGCACTTGCCCCATTCTACCTGAAAGTTCTCCCCACTAATGACCAGTGGAATAATCCTTACCTGGTCTGGTGTGGTACTGACGTTGCGGGAAATTATGGGATCACTGGCGCTGGAGAAGATGACTTTCTGGTTGCTTCCTATGCAAGAAACAATGGTCTGGAATCCTGGACTTTCGACCCTCAAAATCCTGAAAACGGACTCTTCACCGTGAACGACATGTCTGATTTTGAAAATGACCTGGTCATGTTTGATGGTTCCTGGATTCGTGCTCCTCGAGCTGGCGCAACTGGCTCATAATTTAAGCTAATCCTGTAATTCATTTAATCTTCTTTATTCTCACCTAAAAAGGGGCGGGAGAAGCAGAAGCTACCGCCCCTCCTCTCCTAATAAGTCTTAAATTGCTGATTTTCACAAAAAAAAGGCAATTTGCGAAAATCAATAATTATCGTTATAGGGGACAGGCACCTTTTTAAGGGGAAAAAGGTGCCTGTCCCCAAATTGTGGTATAATCAGGGACACCGGGAATGAGAACGCTCAT
>CAZPAX010000273.1:0-2280 GCA_964584535.1 uncultured Eubacteriales bacterium | reverse complement strand
GGAGCAGGAGTGGTAGGAGCGAGCATTGCCTATCATCTCACCCAGATGGCCGCAGAAAATGTGCTAATTCTCGAAAAAGAGACACTTCCAGCGACAGGCTCAACCTCCAAAGCCAATGGAGGAATAAGAGCCCAGTTTGCCACAGAAATTAACATTCTCCTCTCTTTGAAATCTATGGAGATTTTGGATTCTCTGGATGAAGAGATGAAAGAGCAGGTGGCGTATATCAAAGCTGGCTATTTGTTCATGACAGCAAGAAAGGAAAATTGGAAAATTCTCAAGAATCTCCTTAGGATTCAGGAAAAGCTTGGCGTTCCGGTCAAGATGCTCCAGAAGTCGGAGATTGAAGAGAAAACTTCTTATGCCTTCAGCGAGGATATTCTGGGAGGGAGTTTTGGCCAGAACGATGGCTTTATTGATTCGAATGGCCTGGCTGCAGCCTTCCTCAAAGCCGCCATAAAAAGAGGGGCAAGAATTTTTCTTGAAACTGAGGTCACAGGGATTGATGTCCGAGGAAGAATGATCCGCGGAGTCAGAACTTCGAAAGGCTTTATTAAATCCGGAGTTGTCGTCAATGCGGCTGGTCCTTATGCTTCGCTTGTTGCTGACCTGGCCGGAGTAAAGCTTCCTGTGGAACCTGTCCGCCGGCATGTGGGTCTGACAGGAAAGGCCCCTTTCCTTCCCCAGCGGATTCCAATGACTGTTGATTATGATACAGGCCTAGTCATTCGCAAAGAAGGTCCGGCTGTAGCCATCTGCTGTGCCGACCCTTCAGAAAAATCTGGCTTTGATACATCTGTGGATAGAAAATTTTTTGAGTTTATTTCTAACAAGATCCTCAAACGGTTCCCTATCCTGGAAAAAGCAGGCATGGATACCAAAAAAAGTTGGGCAGGACTCTATGCCAGAACTCCTGACAACCATGCTATTCTGGGCAAAGTCGGGGAAGTTGAAGGCTTTTATCTTGCCAATGGATTCAGCGGGCATGGGGTTATGCATTCGCCAGCAGTGGGATTGGTTCTGAGCGAGCTCGTCTTAAAAGGAAGAGCGGAAAGCCTGGATATCTCTTGTCTGAGCCTTCAAAGATTCAAAGAAGGAAAGCTCCTCCAGGAAAAAACTGTGCTCTAGGCTCCAAGCTCTTTTTTTGAAGAGAGCGCCAAAAGATAGGTCTCTCCTATACCTGAAATTGTTGCTGCTTTTGATGCCAGATGTATTCCAAATGAAGCTGCCTCAAAGGCAGGAATCCCCCTGGCCAGCTTGGCCGCAGTGGCAGCACAGAAAACATCGCCGCAGCCAGTCGTATCAACAATGGCTCCTATCTCAGGCGAACGTATTTTCTTTGAAGTCTCTGGAGAGAGGACAAATGCTCCTTCTTTGCCAAGAGTCACAAATAATGCCTTTACTCCAATCCTAAAAGTCTCCTGGCTGAAATCTGTTATCTCGTCTTCAGTAGGAAGTCTTTGACTCAGGCCAAGCATCAAGGCAACCTCTTTTCTGTTTGCCTGAAGATAATCAACTCCCTCTGTCCATTCCCTCCATTCGGCTAAAGATCTGTATTCCCTAGGCAAGCCAAGCTTTTTCTCCAGAGGAAGGGAATGGATATCGAGCCAGATGGGACATGTCGAAGAGCGGACGATTCTTCGCCAGTCTTCGAGCTCTATATCAAAGCCAGAATTGATGATGAGAAGGAGCATGGCCAATTTTGGCAGATCAGGGATTATTGGCTCTGGATCCAGAGGAGGAACAACAGATTCCAGGATTTCCACCCGCTCCCCTTTTTCAGGATAATGAAGATTGACCCGATTTCCAGGACCAGGGACAAACTTGATGCCTTCTCTGTGGAGTGTGAGCCAGTCCTTTGTCAGCGCCTCCACATCCTTAGCCAAATCCTTTCCGAGATTGGTATAAAGATAGACTTGCTGGCCCAGCCCGCAGAGAAAAGCCGCCTGGTAAAGGACGCCTCCCAGGCCTTGGAAAGTCTGGCCGGATTCATAGCTGATGATATCATAAGTTACGGTTCCGATAAGGCCAAATTTGCAATCCGCCATTAATAGCCCATTTTTTCTCTACTTAGATCCAGAGCCAAATGTTAAGCAAGCATGGGGAAAAAAGCAAGAAATAAGAAAAACCGATGATATGGTATAATGGCAAAGAAAAAAATGAGGGAACTCAAAGAAAAGGCAAGAGCACTCATCAAAGAATTTAAAGGTAATGACTATGTTTTTGGTATCAATTGCCTGGAGCGAATCGGCGAGATTGCTGCTTCCTATGGAAGAAAAG
>CAZPAX010000272.1:0-2285 GCA_964584535.1 uncultured Eubacteriales bacterium | reverse complement strand
CCAATGGGTGCTCGCGATGACAGCGATAGCGTCTTTCTAATGGCAATTTTGGGTATTCCCTAAAATCGATAGAAAATAAAGGCTGTTGGCCAGTCTCTATGTGTTCGAAGACCTAGGAGGGTGGGGACAGGCACCTTTTTCAGGAAAAAAGGTGCCTGTCCCCATTCATGACATTCCTGGCCGGACCACCCAGCGTATGAAGTTTTGCTCTTTCTATTCTTTTAGGCATGAAAGAAATGAGAAGAATTTTCAGATTTAATTTAGGGCTTAAAAACTTCGTGCCTTAAAGTGGCTTTGCGTATCCTCTCTTCCCGGGGAAAGACGCCGATTCCAGGAGATGCTGGAACTTTAATTGTTCCCTGGCTGGTGAGCTCGATCGGAGGCTCAATCAGGTCTTCCTTGTAATATCTTTTGCTGGCTGAAAGGTCGTTAGGAAATTTGAAATTGGGGAGGCTGGCAATGTGAAGGTTGTGAGCACGACCTATTCCTGACTCAAGCATTCCCCCGCACCAGACGGGAATAGAGTTTGCCTGGCAGAAATCGTGGATCTGACGGGCCTCGACTATTCCGCCCACCCGGCCGACTTTTATGTTGATGATACGGCAGCTTTTCATCTCATAAGCCTGCCGGGCCGTTGTCTCTGAAATGATGCTCTCATCCAGGCAAAGGGGAGTTTTCATCTCCTTCTGCAGCAAGCTATGATCCCAGAGGTCATAAGGTAGAAAAGGTTGCTCGAGCATCAAGAGGTTGAAATCATCCAGCTTTTTTAGAAGCTCTTTGTCGTGGAGGCTGTAGGCGCCATTGGCATCAGCCTGAAGAGGAATATGCGGAAATTTTTTTCGTACTTCCTCACAGGTGCTCACATCCCAGCCTGGCTTTATCTTGATCTTGATCCTTCTGTAACCCTCATCAAGATAGGCCTGAATTCTCTCCAGGAGCTCAGGGATAGTATTTTCGATTCCAACACTCACACCAGAGGGAATCTCCTCCTTGTTGCCTCCGTAGAGCTTGTAAAGAGGCAAGCCTTCTTTCTTTCCCTTGAGGTCCCAGAAAGCAAGCTCAAGTCCTGCCTTAGCCATGGGATTTCCCCTGAATTTCTTTGCCTCGCGGTAAAAATCCTCAGGCTCGGTAATGGATTTAGAAAAAACAAGAGGAATAAGATAATCCTTCAAAATGTGCCAGGCTGTTTCAGTCGTCTCACCACTGTAGAGAGGAGCAGCTTCAGCCACAACTTCCCCATAGCCGCAAATCCCGTCGCCATAGACTTTGACAATGATGAAAGTCCGTCCCTCCTCACGGCCAAAGCTTGTCTCAAAAGGATGAACATAGGGAAGCTCTAGATAAGCCAGCTCGATCTTTTCAATTGTCATTTTTTTGTCCTTTTCACATTTTTCGCAGCTCTTAAAGTAAGTTCTTTTCTATTTTTTTATGCAGTATATCACAATACATGTTATCTCCTAAAAATATCTTTTGTTTTCGCGAAATATCTTGAAATTCGCTCTCGATCTTCATTTTCTTTGTCCCCTTTGTAATAGATTTCAACCAGCTCAACTTTATCGCCTTCCTCAAAATAAGAATAAATAATCCTGATGCCAGAATGAACACCCTTGCCTTTAAGAGAACGGCAGGCAAATTTCTTCGCTTTATAAACTTTTGGACTCTCAACTTGTAAACCAGTAATTTGAAAAACTCCGCCATTATCTATCTTCAACTTATGGTAGAGAAATAGCTCCTCTTCAATAAAAGTTTTAAGGTCATCCTCAAGAGTTCTGAATCTCTTGAGAGGCTTTTTTATATCTCTTTCAAATTCAGGAAGGCGCGAAACTTCTTTAAATGTCCTCAACGTATTCTCTTACTGAATAGGGAGTTGTCCTGTAAAAGACAGATTCATATTCGATAATTTTTCCATTCTCTGTGGTCAACCAGGGAACATCATTATGGGAATAATCACTTATTTGAGCGGCGTTCATATCAGAAAGCCTGTTCAAAACATCATCGATCAATTCAATTTCAAAAGCTTTCAATCTGGAAAGGTCAGGTTTTTTTAAAGGTAAGTACTTTGTTTGGGGATATTTAAAATATCTGCTTTCAACTTTTGTGATTTCTTTTGATTCAATCATTTTGTCGACAATTTTCTTAAATTCTATTGGAGTTGGACCATACTGATTTTTTATGTAAGTGGCACCAATCAATTGCTCTTCATATTTTTCATAGTAATCAAAATCAATAAAATAAAGAATCTTATAAATAACAGTTTCTCCGATATTTGGCCTCGAGCCAATCTT
>CAZPAX010000271.1:0-2289 GCA_964584535.1 uncultured Eubacteriales bacterium | reverse complement strand
TCTGCGCTGTTCTTGAAGAGTCTTTTTTCGCTCCTCAAGCTGTGATTTGAGGGAATCAAGAGCACGAAGGGCGTCATTGGAAAAAGACTGCATCTCGCAAAGTTTGAATGTATATTCCTGCTCGAGGGCAAGATCTTCTCTACTGACTGAAATTGTCGGGTCGAGCTTGACTTCCACAGGCTTCTCAAAAGTTTTCTCACCTAAAGAAAGCCGGACTGTATAGGAACCTGGAAGAGCCTGCGGCCCTCGAGGTCCGCGGAAGAAAAAGCTCTCCTCCTCTTCTCGCTCCCTTCGCTGGCGAGGCCCTTCATAGCGCAGATCCCAGGCAATCCTGTTTAAGCCTTCCTCCACAGGAATCTTTGTCAGCTTGCGGATTAGTTTTCCAGAACCATCCATGATCTCGAGCTTTACTTCTGTCTCTTTTTTCGGCTTTTCCTTTAGATAATAAGTGATTAGCGCTCCATAAGCAGGGTTGGGGCCAAGATAGAGCTTATCTCCTATCCCATAGCGGGTTGGCTTCATGGCAAAACGGAGAGCAGGTCGGATGTCAAAAAGAAAAGCTGGCTGCTCTAGAACGGCTTCCGAAATCTGCTGGATGGAAGTCGCATCGTCAAAAATCCAGATACTCCGGCCATGAGTGCCAAGAACGAGGTCATTCTCCCTGGGATGGACGAGGATGTCGTGGACAGCCACTGTGGGCAGGTTCTTCAAATGGAGTTTAATCCACTCCTTTCCGCCCGTGTAAGAAGCAAAAAGCCCAAGTTCAGTTCCGGCATAAATGAGATTCGAATTCTTTGGGTCTTGGCGAATGACCCAGATATAGGCCTTTGAGGGAAGGTTGCCGCATATATTCAGCCATGTCTTTCCATAATCCTTTGTCCTGAAGACATAAGGCCGGAAATCATCAAACATGTGGCGGTCAAAAGAACAATAAGCTGTGCCTGCTTCAAGGCGGGAAGGCTCAATATGAGAGACAGGAGAAAAGGCGGGAACACCGGGGATATTCTTGACGACATTCTGCCAGGTCGCTCCCCCATCCTGCGAGACCTGGAGATTGCCATCATCTGTGCCGGCCCAGAGAAGCCCTTTGGAAAGCGGAGACTCAGCCAAGCTGATGATGGTGCAATGAAATTCTGCTGTCGTATTTTCTGTCCAGCCAGGACCACCAGCAGTCTTCTGCTTCTCAGGGTCATTTGTGGTTAAATCAGGGCTTATCGTCTCCCAGGTCGTTCCAAAATCGCTGGATTTGAAAACCACATTTCCTCCCAAGTAGATAACTTTCTGGTCATAAGGCGAAGCGATGATTGGAGAATTCCAATTGAAGCGGTATTTGAGAGTTGAAGCAGGAGCTCCATCAGCCCGGCGGGCCTGAGGCCTGACTGACTGTTGCTCCCTTGTTTTCATGTCTGTCCGGACAATCGATCCTCCCTGTGATTCGCTCAAAAAGACCTCCGGGTCATCAGGATGAGCGACAATATGGAAGCCATCTCCAAAGCTGATCATCAACCAGTTGTCATTGAGAATGCCAAATGTCTCCCGGCTCCGACTTGGCCCATACCAGGTGCCATTATCCTGAAGGCCTCCTCCGAGATAATAGAAGGGAAGACGATTGTCAGCACAGAGCTGATAGAACTGGCCAAGGGGAATGTTATTCACATACTCCCAGGTCTGGCCTCTGTCATAGGAGACAGCAATTCCTCCATCCTGTCCCTGCCAGATGCGGCTCGGGCATTGAGGGTCAATCCAGAGAGCGTGATAGTCGACATGGGTTGAGGGAGAGATTCGCTTGAAAGTCTTGCCGCCATCAATGGAAAGCATCAGGCTGGAAGCCACCGCATAAAGCCTATTCTCGTCACTGGGGTCAATGCGCAAGTCTGTATAATAAAAGCCGCGGGAGACAATCTCTCTGTTTTTGGAAACGAGGTGGAATGTTTCTCCTCTGTCATCAGAGCGAAAAAGTGTCCCCTCCTTTGATTCAGCAATAACATAAACAACTTGCGGATTGCTCTTGGAAACCTTGACACCAATCCTTCCCATGAGCTTGGGAAGTCCTTCTTTCAATTTTTTCCAGGTTAGGCCGGCGTCTATTGACCTGTAAACACCTCCTTCTTCGCTTCCGCTTGTGAAAGTCCATGGCTTCCGCTCAAAATGCCAGAGGGCCGCATAGATAATGTTGGGATTCTGGCAGTCGATGTCCATGTCCGCCACACCGTGACCATCATCCGTGAAAAGGACTTTTTCCCAGTTCTTTCCACCGTCTTTGGTCATGAACACGCCCCGCTCTTTGTT
>CAZPAX010000270.1:0-2290 GCA_964584535.1 uncultured Eubacteriales bacterium | reverse complement strand
TTGGAAGGGGACTCAGAGTCCCCTCCAAGGCAGCGGGTCCCCCCTCCGCTACGGGGGCTTCCGGGCAGCCTCCTACACCCATCATAAAGATCACATATTCCGAGATGCTTTCTGACTCGTCTCTTTATTTGACAATTTTTTGCCCTCTCTTTATCATTAATTCCTCGCCATGCGCCAAAAAATCAGAGTCCTCTATGTTTCCCCTGAAGTCTCTCCTTTTGCCAAGTCGGGCGAATTGGCTGATGTTGCTTCGGCTTTGCCAGAATATCTTTCTTCGCTGGGAATAGAAATTTCTCTCATCATTCCCAAATACAGAACGCCAGAGATTGAGTCCCTGGCTACGGAGCTTGTCTTTCCCGAACTTCTTGTTCCCCTTGGCGGGCAGAAAGTGAAAGCCAGTATCTATAAGACAGAATCAGAAAAATATCCTCTTTATTTTGTCGATAATCCCAAATATTTCTGGAGAGAGAAAATCTATGGCCCTTCGACTGGAGATTATCTGGATAACGATGAGAGATTCATATTTTTTAACCGGGCTGTCCTGGAATTTTTGCTGAGAGCCAGGATTTCTGTGGATGTCATTCACTCCAATTCCTGGCCAGCAGCGCTCGTGCCTGTTTTCTTGCGGACTCATTTTTCAAAGGAATCTCTTTTTAAGGGAGTTTCGACAGTTCTGACAGTCCACAATGCGGCTTACCAGGGAGAGTTTCCCCTGGAGTCCCTGGCCTTGACAGAGCTCGACTGGAATTCTTTTAATTCTCGGCAGTTGTCATACAGCAAAAGGTTCAATTTTCTTAAAGCAGGTATCGTTTTTTCCGATGTCATCAACACAGTCAGTTCTGCCTATAAAAAGGAAGTTCAGACAAAAAAGCATGGCTTTGGCCTTGACAAGATATTGAATAGCCGCAGAGATTACTTTTTCAGCATCTTGAACGGAGTCGATTATGAGGTCTGGAATCCAGAGAGCGATCCTTTTCTGGCTGCCAATTTCAGCCTGGGAAACCTCGCTGGCAAAAAGATCTGCAAGCAGGATTTAGCAGAAGAGTTTGGGATTTCCCTTGGAGCTCAAACTCCTCTTGCCGCTATGACTTCTTATCTCACCCGTTATAAAGGATTCGACCTCTTGTTGGAGGCAATGGATGAGCTGGTGAAAATGGACCTGGGACTCATTATCTGCGGTCAAGGGGATGAAAAATATGAAAAGGAGTTTTCCAGGCTCCAGAAGAAATACCACGGCAAGATAGGAGTAAGATTTGAGATGAGTCCAGTCCTTAGCCACAAAATTGTGGCTGGAGCTGATATCTTTCTCATTCCCTCTCTCCACGAGCCCTGCGGTTTGAATCAGCTCTATGGCTTTCGCTATGGAACTGTGCCTGTGGCGAGGGCCACAGGAGGCCTGAAGGAGACAGTCAAGCCTTTTAATCTGAAGACCCTCAGAGGCAATGGTTTTGTCTTCAGAGAATATTCGTCTCAGGAATTTCTTAATGCTTTAAGAGAAGCCCTGGCCTGCTATCAAAAGCCGGGTCTCTGGCTAAAGATTATGGAGCAAGGCTTCAGCCAGAATTTTTCCTGGGAAATTGCTGCCCGGAAATATTTAAGGCTCTACAAGAGGGCTTTGGCATCCCGCAGAGGAGGTCGAATTGGAGGCTAATATCATCAATATCTCAGATGCTACTTTTGAGGAAGAAGTGCTCAAAGCTTCCCTTCTCGTGCTTGTTGATTTCTGGGCAGTCTGGTGTGTACCCTGTCAGATGATTACTCCCGCTTTGGATCATATCGCCCAGGCTTATAAGGGCAAGATAAAAGTCGTTAAGCTGAACGTGGATGAAAACATGAAGACACCCTCCAGATTTGGCATAAGAGGTATTCCCACTCTTCTCCTCTTTAAAGAAGGCGAATTAAAAGAGACTATTATTGGCGCTCTTCCTGAAGAGAAAATAATAGAGAGGATATCGAAATTTCTGTGACAAATGTTTTTGATGTCGTCATTATCGGGGCTGGACCAGCCGGGCTGGCAGCTGCTGTTTATACTGGCCGGGCCAGGCTCCAGACTCTCATCCTGGAGAAGGGAGTTCCTGGCGGCCAGATTCTGCTCACAGACTGGGTGGAGAATTACCCTGGCTTTCCTCAGGGAGTTGTGCCTTTTGAGCTCATAGAGAATTTCAGGAAACATGCCGAGAAATTTGGAGCGATGATAGAAGTAGACGAAGCCAAGGAAATTCGCAAAGAGGAAAACCGCTGGCTAGTCATAGGCAATAAAAGCGAATATCTCGGCCGGGCCATCATCATT
>CAZPAX010000269.1:0-2299 GCA_964584535.1 uncultured Eubacteriales bacterium | reverse complement strand
AAAAACTCGTTCTGGATAACGAGATCTGCGGCATGGCTCTCCGGATGGTCAGGGGAATCGAAGCCCGGGGAGATCGATTGGGTGGCGATCTGTACGGGGATATTTACGATGGTGCACATTTTTTGACTTCGAAAGAGACGCTTCGGTGGTTTCGTGAGGAACTGTACCAGGCCGGTTCGGTGATAGACCGCGATACATATGATGTCTGGATGAGTCAGGGGAAAAAGAGCACCTGGGATCGAGCGTGCAGGGAAGTCGAGAGAATCCTGAGTTCCTACATAGTGGAACGGCTGCCGGACGATTCGCTCAAGGCACTGATGAGGGTCATGAAGGACGATGCCCAGCGAATGGGCATCGATTTGCCTCCTTTGGATTGAAGGCAGGCGCCCTTTGTTTGTAAACTGCTTGAGCTCTTTAGAAAACGAAACGAATACCTATCTGAGCTTGCCTTGGTAAATCGAAGCTTGTTGGTGCCAAGTAGGCGTCGCTATCTGCATTAGTACTGCCGACACTTTGGTATGCGTCGCTATTCAGAAGGTTCCATACGTCAATGAAGAGTTTTAATCTGGTTGTTTTCAAGAGTCCAAATTCCTTTTCCACTCTCAGATCCAAAAATGTCTGGTTTGGAAATCTTTTGCTGCCTCAAATTATTATCCATTCCATTCGAAACCTTGACAAGGCTTGTCCTCTGGCTATATATTCTTCTTTGCCGTAGAAGAAGGTTTTTGAACTTAAAAGGTTAGGATTGAAGTAGCCCCAATAAGGGAATTCCTAAAATTAATAATAGGCAGAAAATCTGATGCGCATCATACTTTTCACAGGAAAAGGCGGAGTCGGGAAAACAACTCTTTCTGCAGCAACTGCCCTTCTTTCTGCCAAACGAGGCTATAAAACCCTGGTCATCTCCACTGACGCAGCCCACAGTCTCTCTGATTCCTTTGAAATCCAGCTCACAAACACACCCATAAAGATCGCCCCCAGGCTTTATGGCCAGGAGATCAATGCCCTTGAAGAAATCGAGAAAAAATGGGGGGAGATAAGAAGCTATCTCACCGCTTTCTTCGCCTCCCAAGGCATAGATAGCCTTGAAGCTGAAGAGCTGAGCGTCTTTCCCGGCATGGAAGAGCTTTTCAGCCTGATGGAGATCCGCAATTACAACCAAACCTCTGAGTACGAGGTCATCATCGTTGATTGTGCTCCGACCGGTGATACGCTCAGGCTTCTCAGCGCTCCGGAAATCACAGGCTGGTATCTGAAACACATCTTCCCTATCCAGAGGACTGCGGCCAAGGCTGTCAGGCCTGTGGCCAACCGCATCCTGCCTTTCCCCTTTCCTCAGGATAACATCTTTGAGGCCATGAAGAAGCTGACAACGCAGCTGGCAGAAATGAAAGAAATCCTCGAGGACTCCCGAAAAACTTCTATCCGCCTGATTGTCAATCCTGAAAAAATGGTTATAAAAGAAGCTCAGAGGGCATTCACCTTTTTCAACCTCTTCGGTTATGCTGTGGATTCGGTCATCGTCAACCGCATCATTCCAACTCAGGTCGAGGATCCCTATTTCAGCGAATGGAAAAAAATCCAAGAAAATTACATCGAGATGATCGAGGAAATATTCTCCCCCCTTCCTATTTTCTCCCTGAGGCTTTTCAGCCAGGAAATCGTCGGCATCGCTCTCCTTCAAAAAATAGCTGAATGCACGTATGGAGAAAAGGATCCGGCTCAGATATTCTTCTCCCAGAAGCCGATAAACATCGAAAAAACCGATAGCGGATATGTCCTCTCCCTGCGCCTGCCTTTTGTCGAAAAGAAAGAGCTGGATCTTTATCAAAACGGTGAAGAACTTTTTATCCGGGCCGGAAATTTCAAGAGAAACATCCTCCTGCCCCGGATTCTTCTCAACTATTCCATAAAGGGAGCCAAGTTAGAAAAAGAAGAATTGAGGATTCGATTCGAACAATAGATCATCCGCCAAACCTCATTTCTTCCGAGAAAGGAGAAAAGACAATGGCAGAGAGGAAAACAAGAGAGATAAGAATAAGCATTCCAGAGGAGCTCTTTTCTTTTTTTCTCCCGGAAAAGGCTCACCAGCATCTGCTCAGGGCAAAAAAAGAGGCGCTTCTGGCTCTGCGGGCCTTGATCGACAGCAGAATCGAGACTCTGGAGAAAAGCGAGCAGAAACAAGCCCCGACCAAGAAAAAAATCAAGATTGAGTAACAATTGGGGTCAGACATCTGGGGATTCGGGGTCAGACATCTGGGGTAAAGTCTTGGGGTCAGACATTGCCATGGAGAAGAGA
>CAZPAX010000268.1:0-2323 GCA_964584535.1 uncultured Eubacteriales bacterium | reverse complement strand
TTGACAAAAGTCCCGGTCACAGAATCAAGATTATAGATTTTTTTGTAGAAGAGAACCCTGGGATTTTTTCGGTAGAGTTCAAAGAATCCGTAAAACGCTTCAAGAACTCCCATAATGATGAGAAATGAAAAGAGCCTTTTGATCTGATAGCTACGAGTGACAGTTTTGACAACGAGAAAACCGATGAGCAGATAGCAGAGAATCTCCATCCCTGCTCGAAAAGTATGAGAGGGAATCAAGGAAAGGCTCATGAATTTTGCATTGGAAAAATGAGGAGAAAAAAGATTCTGAAAAGATGATGTGCTGGGAGAAAAAAGGCTGGCTATGAATTTGGGGAGAGGGACAATTTGAATAAAGAGGAAAAGGAAAAAGCCGACAAAGAGATATTTCGGCCACTTCAAGGTCTGAGAAAGGTAAGGATTAATCTCAGGCTTCTCCTTCATCAGCAGATAGGCGCCGACCAGGACCAAAACTGTAAGCTGAATCACTAGAATAGACCATTCATAAACAGATGCAGCAGGAAGAGGGCTGAAAATGACTATCCCCAGAAGGCCGTAATCAATGATCTTAGCCAGAATCTCATCCCTCTTTCTGGATGATGATCTGGGAGTCAGGCGGACTTGTCGCATGGCCTTGATTTATTTTTTCTCCTTGAAGATTCTTGGAATTTTTATCATCAGTCTCTTTTCTTTCCGGCGAGGATCGATCGGATCTGGATGATAAGGAAGCTCAGCATCGTCAAGAACGGCCTGAGGATTGTCCAGGACAAGGGCTCTGGATTTCTCCTTTCCGATGATTGACTCAGCCTGCTGGACTGCCTCAGAAAGCTTTGGCCCCCTCGAACGACTGTTATGACCATCGCTCGAAATAAAATGGATCAAATTCCATTCCAGAAGACGAAACACCGATTCCTCAATCCTGCGGCCGTAAAGGCCGTTGAAACTGCCGCTGTTGGCCTGAGCCAGACTCCCCATCTCGATGAGTTCATAGAGCAGGAGAGGACTGCGAATAAAAACAGAATTTCTCTCTGGATGGGTAATAATGGGAATGATGCCTTCACTCAACAACTCAAAAAAAAGCTTCTTGGTGCCTGAAAAGACGTGGTCGGCAGGGAATTCAACAAACATATAAGAGCTTTGATTGAGGACGAGATGATTCCGATTCCTCTTGATCTCCTCGATCAAATTGTGGGAAATATGAACTTCAGCACCGGCCAGTATCTCCACAGGGATATTCTCCTTGCTCAAAGCCTGAGCAAGTTCTCTCCTCTTCTCTTCTATGATGCTAAGATCCTGATGAGGGAAATAGCTCCGGAAAAGATGGGGAGTGGCGACGATTGTCCGAATCCCATCGCTCTGTGCAATCTTGACCATTTCCAAAGCCTCTTCCAGGCTCTGGGCGCCGTCATCCAAGCCAGGCAGCAGATGACAGTGAAGATCAATCATTTTTTCCTCTTCAAATGAAGGTTAAATTTGGAAAAAGGAGCTTGAATCCTTCTAAAAATTTATGAAGGAGAAGTTTTTCTTTGTCCTTTTCTGTGGCTTTCCTGCCCTCGTTTTTCAAATTGTTCACCATATTCCCCGTAATACTCTTTCTGATAGTAATGATAATAGGGGGAATAATATTTATTTTTTCTGATTTTTGCCTCATTATAAATGACACCGATAATTTGAGATTTTGCTTTTTTTATCTCTTCTACGGCCTGAAGGAAGAGCTTGCGGCCCGTCTTTCCTGCCCTGACGACAAAGACGGTACAATCGGAAAAGGAACTGATGATGACAGGGTCAATGGCAGCCAGCACAGGAGGCGTATCGATGAGGACAATATCAAAATGTTCTTTGACAAGCTGCATCAGCTCTCTCATCCTTTCCGAGTTGAGAAGCTCTGCTGGATTGGGGGGATGGAGTCCGCTGGGAATAAGCCAGATATTTTCAATGCTTGTTCTCTGAATGACATCCTCAAGCAATGCCTTGCCAGTCAAATAAGAGCTCAAGCCGACAACATTCCTGACTTTAAAAACTTTATGAAGACGGTGTTTCCTCAAATCTCCATCTATCACCAACACACTCTCCCCAAGCTGGGCAAAGGCAATAGCCATATTGGATATGGTCGCTGTCTTCCCTTCTTGGGGCAAAGTGCTGGTAAAGGTGATTGTCTTGGGAGCTCCCCCGGCATGGGAGAAAAGAATAGAGGTTCTGACAGTCCTGTAGTCCTCGGAAATAGAATATTTGGGAAGAAAGTGATTGATCAGTTCTATGTCCTTGATTCCGGCCAAGGCTGCTTCCTTCCCAGAGTTCACCCTGCCATAGGAGTAGCCGTATTC
>CAZPAX010000267.1:0-2357 GCA_964584535.1 uncultured Eubacteriales bacterium | reverse complement strand
CCTCCAAGGCCTGTTAGCTTTAAAAATTGACGTCTTCGAAGCAAAAGTCTTTTCTCCAAATATATTACCATATTTGAGATGAGTTTCTAAGGGAATATTTAGATTATTGATAGGAATTATATTATTTTTTACTTTTCGGCGCGTTTTGCGGCTTCCGACTCTTCAGAAACTAGGCCTACTTTCTTACGGATTTCAAATTCCAGCTGGGAAGCCATCTCCTTATTCTCTTTGAGAAGCTTTTTGACATTCTCTCTCCCCTGCCCCAATCTTTCTCCTTTAAAGGAATACCAGGTTCCCGTCTTTTCCAAAAGCCCAACTTCCACTCCACAGTCAACCAGGTCTCCTTCTTTGGAGATCCCTTCTCCATAAATGATATCAAATTGCGCCTCTCTGAACGGAGGAGCCATCTTGTTCTTGACAATCTTCACCTTGACCCTGTTGCCAATGACACTTTCGCCTTCCTTGATGCTCGTCAGCCTGCGGATATCGATTCTCATCGAAGAATAGAACTTCAAGGCTCTTCCGCCAGTCGTTGTCTCTGGACTTCCCAGAAATACGCCAATTTTCTCCCTCATCTGGTTGACAAAAATAAAGCATGTCTTTGAACGGCTGACAATGGCTGTCAGCTTCCTCAGCGCCTGGGACATGAGACGTGCCTGAAGTCCCATATGGGCATCCCCCATCTCCCCTTCAAGCTCTGCCTTTGGCACTAGGGCTGCCACAGAATCAACAACAATGACATCCACAGCTCCACTGCGGACCAGAACTTCGGCGATCTCAAGAGCCTGCTCTCCATAATCCGGCTGGGAGATGAGCAGATTGTCCACATCCACTCCGACGCTGGCCGCATACTTGGGGTCAAGGGCATGCTCAGCGTCAATAAAAGCGGCCTGGCCTCCCTTCTTCTGAGCCTCAGCAATGACATGAAGAGCGAGAGTGGTTTTCCCAGTTGCTTCAGGGCCAAAAACTTCAACCACTCTTCCTCTGGGAAATCCTCCTATACCCAGGCTCAAATCAAAAGCAATCGAGCCAGTCGGAATGACAGGCACTTTAATCGCAGCTTCCTTCTGGCCAAGCTTCATCACAGCGCCTTTGCCGAACTGCTTTTCTATTTGGGAAACAGCGGCTTCAATGGCTCTCTGCCTTGATGCCTGCTTTTGTTCAGTTTCTTCTTTCATATTGACCTCCTCAACCCGAAGGTTCTATTTTAGGGGATTCAGATGGAACCCCTCTCCTTATTTTTAATAGGCACGACTAAATTATAATCTAATTATCAATCTTCGCAAAAGAAATAAATGACGCCGCCTCACCTTTAATCCTCCCCCTCATCCCTCCTCTCCCCTCAGGGGAGAGGAAATAGGTGAGGGAAGGGAAGAAGAGTTAGGGGCTAGGCATTTTTTCCATTCAATTTGCGAAACCCATTAATCTCCAAGAAATCTCTCTCACTTGCTATAATCGTAAAACCCGCGGCCACTTTTCCGGCCCAGGTAGCCAGCATCAACCATCTTCCGCAGCAGAGGGCAGGGCCTGTATTTTGAATCATTAAAACCCTCGTAGAGGACTTCCATAATATGAAGGCAAACATCCAGGCCAATGAGGTCAGCCAGAGCTAGAGGTCCCATGGGATGGTTCATACCCAGCTTCATCACTGTATCGATAGCTTCTGCTGTGCCCACTCCTTCCATCAAGGCATAAGCAGCTTCATTGATCATCGGAATCAAGATGCGGTTCGAAATGAAGCCTGGAAAATCATTGGCCTCGACAGGAACTTTCCCCAGCTTCTCGGCAAGGCTTTTGACCTCGCTGAAAGTCTCCTGAGATGTGGCAATGCCTCTGATAAGTTCAACCAAAGTCATCAAAGGCACCGGGTTCATAAAATGCATGCCCATGAACTTTGAGGGGCGACCGGTTAGAGCTGCTAAACGGGTAATGGAGATGGAAGATGTGTTTGAGGTCAGGATGACTTCAGGCGCAAGAAGCTTATCCAGCTCGGTCAGAACTTTCTTTTTCACCTCAAAATCCTCAAAGACAGCTTCGACAACGAAATGAGCGTCCTTAAAGTCGCGGATATTTGTTGTCGTCTGAATGCGAGTCAAAATTTTCTCTTTATCCTCTGTGATTTTACCCTTCTCGGCGAGCTTGGCCAAACTTTTATCCATCACTTTTAAAGAGCGATCAAGATATTCCTGGCCGATATCATTGATAATAACCTCAAAGCCAGAAGAGGCAGCCACCTGGGCAATTCCTGTTCCCATAGTTCCGGAGCCGACAACTCCGATTTTTTTGATTTCCATCATTCCTCCTTTCTAGACCATTTCCACAGCCATGGCCACCGCATCACCTCCACCCAGGCAGAG
>CAZPAX010000266.1:0-2432 GCA_964584535.1 uncultured Eubacteriales bacterium | reverse complement strand
AAAAGTCTGACCCCAAAAACTAAGATTGAAAGAGAAAATCGATTATAGTATAGTCGCAGAGGATGAAAATTTTTCTTTTCCTTTTTTCCCTCTTCTCTCGCCTTGCCAGTCAAATCAAAAATTTCTTCTATGATTGGAAATTACTTAAGCCGCAAAAAGCGCCTCTCCCAGTTGTGAGCATCGGGAATATTGCCCTGGGAGGAACAGAAAAAACGCCTCTGGTCATGGAAATCCTTTCTTTCCTCGAGCGGAGTGGGGAAAAACCTGCTCTCATCACCAGGGGTTATAAGGGTAGATGGGAAAAAAAGGGAGGCATTCTCTCTGATGGCAGAACGATCTTTGGGACATGGCAGGATTCGGGCGATGAACCTTTTATGGTCGCCAAAAATTTCCCTCAGGCTGGAGTTTTTGTCGGAGGACTCCGCCTCCAATCCTGCCTGAAGGCAAATGAGCTTGGCTTCACCATTGCTGTTCTAGATGATGGTTTTCAGCACCGCCGACTGGTCAGGAATGTGGATATCGTTCTCCATGATCCAGAAGAAAAAATTGCTCTGCGAGAATCCTTTTCTTCCCTCCGAAGAGCCGATCTTGTCTTGATAAAAAAGGGAATTGAAGTTGCAAGGATAAAAAAGATAAGAAAGTTCCTTGCTGAATCCGAAGTCCTTGAATATTCTGTAATAAACAAAGGCTTCTTCAGATTGGACAAAAAAGAGATGATCCCGGCTGGAGCCTTGCAAGGCAAAAAAATTCTTGCCTTCTGCGGAATCGCCCGGCCCCAAAGATTTTTTTCCCTCCTCAAGGAAGAAGACCTGGAGATCGTTTTTTCTTTCAATTTCCCTGACCACTTTTCTTACCCTCGCTCTGCCCTAGATAAAATCATAAAAAAATATGAGGAGCTCAAGCCTCAGGCAGCCCTGACCACGGAGAAAGATGCTGTAAAAATAGTCGAGAATGAAAAATTCCTCGAATTCGTCCCGATCTATTATCCAAAGATTGGGCTCAGACTTGATGAAAAGTTTTATGAGAGAATAAAAGCTTTGCTTCAAAAACACTCTAACCTCTGAGAATGGCGAATCTGGTCTATTATCTGCAATTCTTTATTTATCAAATACTTGAGATAATTTTTTTCTTTCTACCCAGAAAGATATGTCTTTTCCTTGGCCGCGCTTCTGGATTTCTCGCTTATTATCTGGATAGAAAGCACAGCCAGATTGCCCTCTCTAATCTCCAAATCGCCTTTGGCCGGGAATTTTCTAGCCCAAGCCTCAAAAAAACTGCCCGAAGCTCCTTTGTTCATTTTGGCCAGACTCTCATTGATCTCATCAAAATCTCCCATTTGAAAAAAAATCAAATGGAAAATCTTATAACTCCAGAGGGAGAAGAAAACCTGGAAAAGGTACTGCGGGGAGGAAAAGGAGTCCTCCTTTTTTCCGGCCATTTCGGGAACTGGGAGATTGCCTCATCCTTCCTCTCCCGCTTCGGCAAACTCTGGGTCACAGCCAGGCCTCTAGATAACAAGCTTCTGGAAAAAGAGCTGACCAGGCTGAGGACAAGTCTTGGAGCCAATATTATCTACAAACAACAGGCGACCAGACAGATCCTCCATTCTCTCCGGCAGGGAGAAATGGTTGCTCTTTTAATCGATCAGAATGTCCTCCGCAGCCAGGCCATTTTCGTTGATTTCTTTGGCAAAAGCGCGGCCACAACACCGAGCCTGGCTTCCTTTTCTCTGAGAACAAAATCTCCCATCCTTCCTGTTTTCTGCTATCCAACTCCAAATCGCAGATATCGTCTGAAAATCTCTGAGCCTCTGAAAATTGCCCTGGAAGGAAACCACGAACAAGATGTGTTGAAAATCACTCAGACATGCACTAAGATTATTGAGACAGAGATCAGGCGCAATCCAGGTTACTGGCTCTGGCTCCATAAGCGATGGAAAACACGGCCAAAAAATGAGGAACAAAGAAAGGGGATAAAATGAGAGCAGATAACCGCGCTTTGGACGAGTTAAGACCAGTCAAAATCAGGCCAGACTATCTTGATTTTGCTGATGGTTCCGCCCTCATTGAAATGGGAAAGACGAGGATAGTCATAGCTTCAACCATCGAAGACAAAGTCCCCCCATTTCTCAAGAATTTGGGTTCGGGTTGGATTACAGCCGAATATTCCATGCTTCCCCGAGCGACAGAAAAAAGAAATATCCGCGAAAGAGTCCAGGGAAGGCTATCCGGAAGAAGTCAAGAAATCCAGCGCCTCATAGGCCGGGCGCTGCGGGCAGTGACTGACATGACTCTGCTTGGAGAAAGGACTGTCATTCTCGATTGCGATGTTATTCAGGCCGACGGCGGAACCAGAGCAGCCTCAGTCACAGCAGCCTGTGTCGCTCTGGCCCTGGTCTTTAAAAAAATGCTGGATGAAAAAACAATTAAAAG
>CAZPAX010000265.1:1539-2445 GCA_964584535.1 uncultured Eubacteriales bacterium | reverse complement strand
GAGAGGATAGAGGTTTTTAACTCTCTCATATTGATAATTCGCCTCGCTATTTCAACCTCTCAAGCGTTTGCTATATAATCAACACTTAGATTACAGATATCTCAAAATGCAACTTTTCCCATGAAAAAGAAGTTTAAGGAAATAAGGATGGATGAACAAGAGCTTGTTCGCCAGATTCAGGAAGGTGACCAGATGGCTTTTGCCGAGATAATGAGCAGATACAAAGACAGAATCGTCAACTATCTCTACCAGCTCACGGGAGATTATCAGAGGGCGGTCGAATTAGCCCAAGAGACTTTTCTTCGCGTCTATTTCAAGGCGAACAAATATAAACCCATTGCACCCCTTTCTTCCTGGATTTACGCTATTGCTTCTAACCTGGCCAAAACAGAAGTGAGGAAAATGAGAAAGGTTTCCTTTGTGTCTTTTGACGACATGCCCAGGGATCTTCAAGCCGGAACTTTCATTGCTGATTCCCATGATTCGGGTTTAATCAAGAATCTGAGGCAAGCTCTCGGCTCCCTCCATTCCCGCTATAGGATTCCAGTCATTCTCAAAGACATTGAGGGTTTCTCTCAGGAAGAAATTGCCCAGGTTCTGAAAAAACCCATCGGGACAGTGAAGGCCAGGATCAGCCGGGGCAGAAATTATTTAAAGAGAGAATTAGAAAAAGCTTTAAAAGATAAAAATTATTCGCCAAAAAATAAGGAGAATAGTTATGGAAGAGTTTGATTTTTTAAAAAAATTAGAAAAAGTCAAAGCTCCTCCTGATTTCGAGCAAAAAGTCATGGCTCAACTCGCTCTCCGCAAAGAAAGAAAATCCCGGAAGCTAAGGTATTTTCGCCTCTCCTTTACCTCATTGGCTGGTGCTGCGGCTGCAGCAGGTATCATTTTTGCCTTTCTGAA
>CAZPAX010000265.1:0-1529 GCA_964584535.1 uncultured Eubacteriales bacterium | reverse complement strand
TTTCTGAATATATTTGTCTTTGAGGAGAAGAGACCGCTCGAATTCGCTGAGCAAAAAAAAGATGTTTCCGCAATTTCAGAGAGAGGAAAAGGCCTGATTCCCGGAGAGGCTATCCCAATCATCGAATCTTTGGATTATTCCCGCGAGGTGCGAAGCCTCTCTGCTGAGCCAGAGACAATATATATTTTGGAGCAAGTCTCTGATGTTGCCCATAAAGAAATTAAGTATTAAGGAGGTTTACTTATATGACTAACAAATTCAAAGCCCTTTTTACCTTGACTGCGTTTTCAGCACTTCTCTTTTCGGGCTTGAATGCTGGGCCTAACAGCCCGGCCGTTAATGAAAAGAAAATTGAGGAAATAACCAAGAAAGTCTACCCGACAGTTGTTAAAGTCGAAGCCCGAAATAGAACCAAGAAAGTAGCTACTGGAGTTATTATCGATAAGGATGGCTATATCGTCACTACAGCCCTTATCTCCCCTCGCGATGAAAAGATCACCGTCGTCACTTCCGAGGGGAAAAGAATTGATGCCAAATTTTTAGGTATGGATTTGGAGACCAATTTGGCTCTGATTCAGACCATAGAAAAAAATTTGCCTGCCATAGCCATGGGCAAAGTCAGTGATCTTTTCCCTGGCTCGTGGATAGGAGTTGTCAGCATCTCTCCTGAAAACACACCTGCCATTACCCAGGGCATTGTCAGTTCTGTTTCTGAAGACAAACTGCGTTTGAATGTCTGGGTCGTACCAGGTTCGAGCGGAAGCCCAGTTGTCGATGAGGAAGGCCAGATGGTTGGCTTGCTGAGGGGAATTTACGCTGAAGACCAGCCTGTTGTTTTTGAATTCAAGGAAAGAGAGGCTGTCGCCTCAGGATATGTCTTCAGCAGAGCTCAGGCTCCTGCTTCTGGCATGGCTGTGGCCATTCCCGTTAATATTGTCAGGTCAGTAACTTCTGAGATTAAAGAGAAAGGAAAGGTGAGGAGAGGATGGCTAGGAGTTCTCATCGCTGATAATGAAGAAGGAAAAGTGGAGATCACCGCAGTTGACAAGGAGAGCCCAGCTGAATTGGCCAAACTCAAAGAAGGGGATATTGTCCTCAAAATTGACGGTAAAGATGTGACAGGCTCTCAAATGCTGGCTTCTGAGATAAGAAAGAGAAAACCTGGCGAGGATATCACTCTGAAGATTGAAAGAGAAGGAAAGGAACTCGACGTTAAAGTAAAGCTCGGTGAATATCCAGAAGAAGAGGCCAGGAAAGAACTGGAATTAAGATTTCCCCGTCTCTTTCCGGCCCCTCCTGGGCCTCCCAAAGTCGGTGTCCCTATAACTCCCAAAGATGTTTCGCCTGCGCCTCCAAAGGCCCCCAAACCTGGCCTCAGGGATTGGTGGAGGTGGGAATACAGGAAGTATATTGGTGTTTATCTGGAGGAGACGAGTAAAGAGCTTTCTGAATATTTCGGCCTAAAAGAGGGAAGGGGGCTTCTCGTTTCCAGGATTGAAAAGGGTGGCCCGGCTGAAAAGGCAGGATTG
>CAZPAX010000264.1:0-2514 GCA_964584535.1 uncultured Eubacteriales bacterium | reverse complement strand
GAGTTCAGATTTAAAGGCTTTGCTCGTCTTAGAAGACGGAACAGTCTGGAAAGGAAAAGGATTTGGCGCAGTTGCCAAGGTTTCGGGTGAGGTTGTTTTCAGCACAGGCATGGTTGGCTATACTGAATCCATAACTGATCCTTCCTTTCACGGCCAGATTTTGTGCCAAACCTATCCTCTGGTCGGGAATTACGGCGTTTGTTACCGGAATTTTGAGTCAGAAAAGCCGAAGATCGAGGGTTATGCCATCAGCGAACTCTGTGAAACTCCCTCCCACCCTAGCTCTGAAAAGTCTCTTGATCGCTGGCTTGAGGAGAGCGGAATTCCAGGCATCAGCAACATTGATACAAGGTCTCTGACTAAAAGGTTGAGAGTTCAAGGCGTGATGCTGGGAATCCTCCAGACTTATGAGGATAAACTGGACATCGAGTGCCTTGTGGAGGAGGCGAAGAAAATTCCAGACCCGAACTCCAGAAACCTTGTTTCTGAAGTGACAAGCAGAGAAATAAAAATCTATAACCCCAGTTTTCCCAAAGCCGTTGTTGTCCTAGATTGTGGAACAAAGGAAAGCATCATAAGATGCCTGGTCAAGAGAGAGGTCAAACTCATAAGAGTTCCTGCAGAAACGGATTTCAATAAAATCATGGAATATTCCCCATCTGGGGTGGTTATCTCCAATGGCCCAGGTGATCCAAAGCAGTGCCCGCAGACAGTCCAGACGGTCAGGCTGCTTATCAAGGAAACGATGCCGCTCTTCGGAATATGTTTGGGAAATCAGATTCTTGCCCTTGCTTGCGGCGGAAATACCTACAAGCTCAAGTTTGGTCACCGAAGCCAGAATCAGCCCTGCCAGGAAGAAGGGACAAGAAAATGCTATATCACCAGCCAGAACCATGGCTATGCTGTGGATGTCCGAAGTCTCCCCGATGATTGGAGGCCATACTTCACAAACGCCAATGACAAAACCAATGAAGGCATCATCCACCGCAGAAAACCCTTCATGGGAGTCCAGTTCCATCCTGAGGCTTGCCCTGGACCAGTGGATACAGAATTCCTTTTTGACAGATTCATGGAAATGACAAGATGAAGAAACCAAAAAAAGTCCTCATCCTGGGAAGTGGAGCGTTGAAAATCGGTGAGGCAGGAGAGTTCGATTATTCGGGAAGCCAGGCCATCAAAGCTTTGAAAGAAGAAGGAATAGAAGTCATTCTGGTCAATCCCAACATTGCCACCATCCAGACATCTGACTATCTTGCTGATAAAGTCTATTTTCTTCCAGTGAGCTTTTCTTTCGTCGAAAAGGTCATGGAAAGGGAAAAGCCTGATGGTATCCTCCTCTCTTTCGGAGGCCAGACTGCCCTTAACTGTGGAGTTGAACTCTGGAAAAGAGGTGTTCTTGAAAAATTTAAGGTCAGAGTGCTCGGGACTCCGATTGAAGCTATTGAAAACACAGAAGACAGGGAGCTCTTTAACAAGAAACTCAGGGAAGTTGATTTAAAAACGCCAAAAGGGATAGCTGCAAGGAGTGTCGAGGAGGGTCTCAGGATTTCGGAGAAGATTGGATATCCAGTAATGGCTAGAATAGCCTATGCCCTAGGCGGGAGGGGGAGCAGAGTCTCTTATGGTAAAGAAGAATTGAAAGATGCCCTTCGCAAAGCTTTCGTCTACACCAACCAGGTGCTGATTGAGGAATACCTGGAAGGATGGAAGGAAGTTGAATATGAAGTTGTCAGAGACAAGGAAGACAATTGCATCACTGTCTGTAATATGGAGAATTTCGACCCCATGGGAATCCATACAGGAGAAAGCATCGTCATTGCTCCTTCCCAGACATTGACCAATGAGGAGTACCACAGATTGAGAGAAATCTCCATCCAGGTCGTCAGACACCTGGGGATAATCGGCGAATGTAACATCCAGTTTGCCCTCAATCCTGAAACAGGCGACTACAGGATCATCGAAGTTAACGCCCGACTCTCTCGAAGCTCTGCTCTGGCTTCAAAAGCCACTGGATATCCCCTTGCCTTTATTGCCGCCAAACTTGCCCTCGGCTATATCCTGCCTGAGCTTCAAAATTCCATAACCAAGATCACGACTGCCTGCTTTGAGCCAGCCCTGGACTACCTGGTGGTCAAGATCCCCAGGTGGGACCTGAAAAAATTTGGGAGAGTTTCCAAAAAAATCGGCTCGGAAATGAAATCTGTGGGAGAAGTCATGGCCATAGGTAGAAATTTTGAGGAGGCCATCCAGAAAGCAGCCAGGATGCTCCAGATTGGCATGTACGGACTTGTCTGCAATGAAAACTACTCTTTTAAGGATCTGGAAAAGGAACTGAAACAGCCCACAGACGAAAGATTGTTCGGCATAGCTGAAGCCATAAAAAAGGGCTATTCCATAGAGAGAATAAACAACCTGACCAAGATCGATAAATGGTTTCTGGCCAAGATAAAGAATATTATCGTCCTTGAGGAGAAGCTCAAAAAATACAGTCTGGAAAAAATTCCTGAAGAACTC
>CAZPAX010000263.1:0-2520 GCA_964584535.1 uncultured Eubacteriales bacterium | reverse complement strand
ACTTTCTTTTCCCGCACTAACTGGCTGACCACTTCGGGGATGAGAAATTCAGCTCTGTTATTGGCTATATTCTCTTCTAAGAACCTTGAGAATTTAACCTCAAGCTCTCCGAATAGGCTCGGCAAAAATCCCCACATATTCATGGAGACAGGTGTTTCAGGAGAAACTTCAATCCAGTTTTTCTCGTCCAGAGCATACTTGATCGCAGTGCCGAATTTTTGAACTTTTAATCGCTCATCGATTTCCCGAAGATATCCCTCTGGATTTGCCAGACACAGAGCCCGGGAGACAGCGCCGTGGCTGGAAAGAGTATTTTTCAGCAGATATCCTACCAGCAGATAAGACTCTTCTTTTTTTCTGACACTTTCTTTCAGGAAATCAGCCAATATCTTGAAAGATTTTGCTCCGTAATAATCATCAGCGTTGATGACGCCAAAAGGCTCTCTAATCCTATCCTTGCAGAGCAAGACAGCATGTCCAGTTCCCCAGGGTTTATTTCTATTGGGGGGAACAGCGAACCCCTGAGGAATACTATCAAGCTCTTGGAAGATATAGTCGGTCTCGACTCTTTTTTCTATTCGCTTTCCTATTTTTTCCCTGAATGGTTTCTCGATTTCCCTGCGAATGATAAAGACGACTTTTGTGAATCCTGCCCGGAGGGCATCGTAGAGGGAATAGTCAATGATGGTTTCACCGCTTTTTCCAATAGCATCGAGCTGTTTGATTCCTCCATAGCGGCTTCCGATGCCGGCCGCCATTATCACAATTGTCACCTTGGACATAATATTAATATTACTCTTCCTTCGACTTACCTGCAAAGTTTGTCCTGCTTAAATTCAATCTGTATTGGCTCGCCACAATCCGCCGACAAAATAGATGCCCATCCCCAAAACTGCTAGGAAAGAAGCAAGGGCTACTCCCCTACTTCCGAGCAGAACTCCTATGAGAAAGAGGAGAAAGCCTGAGCCATAAACGAGAAGACCAAGCTTGCCTCTCGTCGTTTGAGGAAAGATATGATAGACGTCTCTACTCTCCAGCTCTTCCCGGCTTTCTTTCTTTGCCCTCCAGACATTCCGAATTTTCTCTGGCTCAGGCTGGGCAGTGAAAATGCTGATTAGAGGTGTTACAAGCAGAGTTACACCCGCTGATAGGAATGTGGTCAGATTGAAATCAAGATGATAGAAAAACTGGCCGATAATCCCAGCCAGAGCTCCAGCAATATAGCCGCCAATAGCTCCATTCCAGTTAGAACGCTTCCAGAGAAGGCCATAGACAATGGCGATGATAAAGAGAGGCATATCCATAACAGCAATGATCGTCAAATAGGCATTGACTGCACCGCCGAGAACAGGCACCCAGTAGGCAAAAAGGATCATTGCCACTCCTGTAAAAAAAGTCACAATTCTTGCCATGCGCAGGGCATCTCTTTCTCTTGCATTCCTTTTGAGAAGGTTCTGGTAGATATCGCTGGCGAATATGGTTGCCACGCTGTTGAGGTTTGAAGAGATGGTTGAAAGTTGGGAAGAGATCAGGCCACAGATAACAAGGCCCAGAACAATGTTGGGCAAAATATTAGCCATCAAGAGCGGAACAGCCATATCCGAATTGGCAAGCCCTGGATTCAATATCCGTGAGGCCAATCCCGGGATATTCCAGAGAAGGGCAAAAGGAGTAGTGATGATTCCAGCTAGGACCAAGCCTTTAGCCACTGTCTTTGTGCTCTCTGCGCCAAAGGCCCGCTGGAGAAGGCCTTGATCGACGCAGGCCCACTCAATTCCCAGAATAAAAATAGCCAGAATGAATTTCCAATTATATGTTCCCTGCTGGCTGACTAGAGTCAGGGCTGTTTTGGGCAACTGGGCTGTCAATTGCGGCCACCAGCCTACCTTGCTCATAGCCAGAGGGAGGACAACGAGCGCTCCTGCGAGCATGAAGACAAATTGCATGGCGTCAGTGAAAGCCACAGACCACATGCCGCCCAAAGTTGTATAGATGATGGCCACCACCGTGAAAATGAGTATCCAGGCTGTGAAGGAATCAAAACCAGTGATAACTTGAGCGGCTATAGCTGCTGTATAGCAGATGACACCCAGCCAGAAGGCCAGCCTTAAAACCCAGAGGAAGGCGACGAAAGTCCGCACGCCTCTTGAGTAGCGCATCTCCAGGAATTCAGGGATTGTCCGGATTCTGAGCCTGCGCAGAATAGGCAGGACAAACAATCCTGAAAAAACTAGGGCCATATTGCCTGTCCAGGTCTGCCAGATAATTTGAATGCCATGCTTGTAAGCGACTCCAGCCTGGCCGATGAAGCTGTACATGTTGACATTTGTGGCAGTAATAACAGCGGCCAGGATAAAGGGTGTCAGCTTTCTCCCCGCTAGATAAAAGTCATCGGCAGTTCCTACCCATCTGTAGAAGATTGAACCGACATAAAAGGTAAAAGCCATAAATATAAATACAATGATGCCATCAGCAAGATTCATGTCTTTTCCTTGAAAAGAATTCTCGCTAGCTCAGAGA
>CAZPAX010000262.1:0-2526 GCA_964584535.1 uncultured Eubacteriales bacterium | reverse complement strand
CATCTTCCCTTCTCCCTTTTTTATTCCATTTTAAAGATTTTATGTCTTCTGTTTTTTGACAGCAAATCTTTCCTGTGCTATAAAAATACAAAGGGATCGTGAAAAAGCTTTAAAAAGAGGCAAAATTGGAAATCAGGAAAAAAGCCGATTTCATTGCCGGGCTTCCTGTATCACAGAAACTTGTTAATCTCATCGAAAGCCATGCCGATGAGCTGACAATGAACTGGCTCCTCGATGTGAAAAGACGAGAAGATATGCCTACTTACCGCACTTATGATGAAAAGGAACTTTATGAGAGAGCCTTCACGGTCTATAGCCAGCTTGGCAAATGGATCTCGATGGAAACCACGACAGAGGAAATTGCCAGTTACTACAAGGCTCTTGGCGCTCAACGACGTAAAGAAGGATTTGCTCTTTCTGAAGTCATCCAGGCGCTGATCGCCATCAGAAGGCAGATTTGGCTAAAAGTTCAGGCAGAAGGATTTCTGGATACTGTTCTCGACTTGAGCCAGGTCCTGGAGCTCTACAACCATGTCCTGCGCTTCTTTGATCGGGCCATCTTTTTTGCAGCTATTGGATACGAAAAGGGGGAAAGATAAAACTTCTGACTAACTCCTTTTTGGGCCTCTCAGAATCCTGGCAGGAAGAAAGATAATCGCTTTAAATAGTTCCAATACAGCACTGACTGTAATTCCAAGAATCCGGAAAGGGAGCAGGAAAAGCCAGACAATCGGATAGAGGATTAAGGCCAGCAAAGCCAATGGCCAGCAGATAACCAGTAAGATCAGCCAGAGAAGAAATTTAACCAACAACTTAGACCCTCCTTTATTTTTTATTGAAGCGAAGGTTTCTCACCCGGCCTGCGTTCAGAGTAAAAGCAGAGATTTTTTTTTCGTCTCCGCGGATAAAATTAATCTGGTTGCCGCGCATAACAAATCTGTCATGGAGAAGAGGGGAGAGGGGACTTTGAGGTGCATTCTTATGGACAAAATACAATTTACCATCTTTCACAGCCAATTTGAATGTCACCTGGAGTTCTTCGCTCGAATAATCTCCTTGATACTCGGCCAGCTCGTCGGGGCTTGGCGAAAAAGGTTCTATAGCTTCATAGGTCATAGGTTTTTCCCCTTCCACAGAAACATGGATGAGAAAGGGTTTGCCTTCACTCTTTTTCTCAAATATCAGAATAGCATTGACTGGAGCCTCAAGCACCTCGAATTCTGTCTCGCTCATAGCTGCGAGGGGAAAGTTCTGTCCCATAAACTCAGAAATTAACCTGCCCTCTTTGATAAATAGTTTGATCATCGCGCCTGTTTTGGGCTCAAGAAAAGTTCCGACTTTTTCTTTAAGAGCGTTCTCAGAGAGAGTGAGAAACTTGCCTTCAGCAAGCTTTTTTTTTGGCTTTTCCTCTTTGAACTGACTTGAGAGATAGATATCCGCCACCTGCTGGCAGAGTTTTGCCGGGGTAAAAGAACTGAGGTTTGAGAGGCAGATGACAGAAAAATTCTGCTCTGGGAAGCGAAGCATATTTGCCCTGTAGCCTTCCAGAGCTCCACCATGCTCAACAGTCTTCAATCCTTTGTATTTCCCTAAAGCGAGGCCAAAAGCATAATTTAGCTTTTCGCCGTTATTCAATGTTCCTGGAGTTTGAATGAGGTTCAGCCACTCTCTGTCCCCCACTTTTGGCTTGTAGAAGTTCTGGTCCCAGAGGAAAAGGTCTTTGACAGTTGAGTAAAGGCCGCCGGAACCTACGCAATCAAAAGTGGAGATGTAATTTTTGAATTTCTCTTTTCCGGCCGGAAAATACCCTGAAGCGCGATTTTTGATGATTATCGTGTAGTCGTCGTGGAAATGAGTATTTTTCATTCCCAGCGGAGCGAAGATATTTTCTTCAGCGAACTGGCGAAGGCTCTTGCCACTAACTCTCTCGACAATGACTGCGAGCAGGAAATAGCCGGAATTGCTGTAGAGGTATTCTTCTCCGGGCCTGAAATTCAGTTCCTTCTGGCGGGAGATGAGCTCAAGGACATCATCCTTATGAAAATAACCAAAGGGCAGGCCAGCGATATCGAGCAGGGTTAGATAATCGCGGAGCCCGCTAGTGTGATGGATGAGCTGGCGGACAGTAAGGCTTCCTCCATAGCCTGGGAGCTCTGGAACATATTTGCGAATCTCTTCATCAAGAGAGAGCTTTCCCTGCTCGGCCAAAAGTGCGATCGAGGCAGCAGTGAACTGTTTTGAGCAGGAGCCGATATAGAAAACTGAATCAGGCGAAATTGGGACAGCATTCTCGAGATTAGCTGAGCCATAGCCTCGCTCATAGATGATTTTGCCATTTTCAATGATGGCCAGGGCACATCCTGGTGAATCCGGCCTGTCCCATTGAGCAAAAAGTTTATCTACCTGAGAAGTTTTTTCATCTCCAATGGCCAGGGAAAAAAGGAGAAGAAGAAAAACTCCAAGCGCCGGGACTAATTTATGTGTTTTTTTCATGCCCACAAATAGCCTCCTTGAAAAAAACTTTTA
>CAZPAX010000261.1:0-2597 GCA_964584535.1 uncultured Eubacteriales bacterium | reverse complement strand
GAGCGAGGCTGAAGCTGCGTCTTGAGCTCCAATTCCAGTCAGGTCAGCCACTGTTATCTCCTCTTCATTCTCGCGGCCCTTTTTTTGTCCGAGGACAATCTCCCCCAGTTCGCCGCTGATTTTTGTTTCCTCAATAGCTTTTTTTTCGAGAGCATGGTGGACTTCACCGAGACGGACGCATTGGCTTATGGAATCGCAGAAAATCCTATCAGCCTTTTTTAAAACTTCAACCTCAAGTTCCTGCTTTTCAGGACCGTCGCTTCCCACTGCAGTAATGTGCATTCCTTTAGTGACCCATTGAGCTTTGATGAGGGGAGAGCGACTTGGAGTACAGGTAATGAGGAGATCGCTTTCCCGCACCACTTCCTCCAGATTTTTGGAGACCTGGAATTTCAAAGGAAAAAGCGATTGCATTTCCTGAATGTATTTATGGGCATGGTCCTCGTTGCGGCTCCAGGCCCAGACTTCTTGTGGAGACCTTACTTCAAGAAGAGCTTTGAGTTGGAAGCGAGCCTGACTGCCAGAGCCGACCATTGCGACCTTGCGGAGATTTTTATTTGCCAGATACTTGGCAGCAATTGCTCCTGCAGCTCCTGTTCTCATCTCGGTGATATAGCCATTGTCGAACATCAGGCAGTGGAGCAACCCTGTCTTTGCCTCAAAGAGAAGAACCGTCCCATTTCCGACAGGAAGGCCAAAGGAAGGGTTGAGATAGAATCCAGAGGCAATTTTGATCACATAGAATTTTTCTCCCTGAATGTAGGCGGACTTGACATGGACTTCTCCTTGAAAGCGGTCAATATCAAGATTGATGACAGAAGGGACGATAGCTTTTCCCGAAGAATATTCGGCAAAGCTCTTTTCTACAGCTTCAATTGTTTCCCTGTAAGTGAGGACTTTTTTTATTTCTTGTTCAGAGAGAACTTTAACTTTCATTGGCCTTCACTTCCTTAAGGGTTTCTTCGATCCTGGCCAGGCCAGAGAGGAGGTAATTTTCCTCTGAGCCATAGCCAAAGCGGAGATAATGGTCCAGCTCAAAGTGGTCTCCCGGAACAATCAAGACACTTTTTTCCCGGATGAGTTTTTCGACAAGCAGAGTGGAATTCATTTTTAAGTTATAGCCGACAAAGGCAATGGCTCCTGCCTGGGGCGGCTGGAATCGGAAAAGGCCATCCTGCCCTTTGAGCCAGGCTTCAAGGATTGGAAAATTTCTATTCAGAATGCGGCGGGTTCTCTGGAGAATTTTTTCTCTCTTTGAAGGGGAGAGGGCAATTCGAGCCAGCCTGTCACTTAGAGCGCTGATAGAGATCGTCGTATAGTCATGAAAAGGCCAGGTCTTTTTGATAAAGTCTTCAGGCCCGACAATCCAGCCAACCCGCAGCCCTGGCAGGCCGTAAGCTTTGGAAAGGCCATTGACCACAATCACCTTCTCATATTTTCCCCAGAAGCTGGGAGTCATCTCCCCGCCAAGCTCTGCTCCCTGATAGACTTCATCGGAGAGAATCCAGGCATTTGCTTTCTTCGCAAGGCGGATGATTTCGTCCATGGCTTCCTTACTCAATATCGCTCCTGTCGGGTTATTGGGATTGGTGAGGACAATCATTTTTGTTCTCTTTGTCACCAGTTTCTTCAACTCATCCAGATCAGGTGCCCAGTTCAGTTCCTCTTTGAGATAGAAGGGCTTCAGGCGAGCTCGAAAGGCTCTGACCAGTCCCCACATCTGCATGTAGTTGGGAAGCTGGAAGAGGACTTCATCCCCTGGCTCAATGTTGCTCCACATCAGGAGATAATTCGCTTCTGAAGAGCCTGAAGTGACAAAGATTTGATCGATCGATGTTCCTGGATAGAGCTTGCAAATCTTTTCCCTGAGCTCTGCAGTTCCGTTGGTCTGGGTGTAGCCAAGGCCCATCTTCAGGATTTCACTAATTTCTTCCTGGCTGGCGAGTTCCTCCAGGGAAACTGGGTGGACTCCGCTTTCAGAGAGATTGTAGTCCACCACATTCTCCCATGTCGATTGCATCCGTTCCATTTTAAAGATTTCAATTTTCATCGTTCATTCCTTTCGTCTAAAGTCTGGCAGAGCTTAAAAATTTCTATTCAAAAATTTTAAATTTCGACCTTGAAAACTCCCTTGAAGGCAAAGCCAAAAGCGATGGAAAGGACAAAAAAGACGATGAGCCAGTGGATATGCCAGCCAAAGAGATTCAGTTTCTGGCTGGGATAGGTGATTTCTATCGACTGGAGGTGCGAATTCCTGGGAAGAGGAGCTTCTCCGGGATTAAAGAGCTCATCAATGAATTTCCGTCTCACCTTAAGCCGGGAAATCGGGCTGAAAGGCTTCTGGGCTATACTCAGTTTTTTGGTCAGAGTCTGGCTGTCTATTTTCAATTGGAGGAGATGAATTCCCTTTTCTCTGGCCTGCAAACGCCAGTTGATCTCCCTCTCTTCCTCCATCCGCAGCGCAGGAGTTTCGATTATGAAAGCAGAGGATGGCTCAATAGTCATATTTATCTGGAGGGGATTTTGCCCTTTATCGAGTTTAACTTTCAAAATGGCCATCTCTCCAGGAACCAGAGACCTCGAGCCGAACCAGAGGT
>CAZPAX010000260.1:0-2610 GCA_964584535.1 uncultured Eubacteriales bacterium | reverse complement strand
GACAACGCCTGGATGGAGAACTCTCTGGGCCGCATTAAAGGCAGGTTTGATTTAACCATTACTGGTAATATGAACGCCCCTATTATTCTGGGAAATATTGAGGCTCTGGCCGGGGATGTCTATTTTCAGGATAGGAAATTCAAGATATTGAAGGGAGAGGTGAGCTTTTTCAATCCCTTAAGGGTTGAGCCTTATCTGGATTTTAAAGGGGAGACCTATGTCAAAGACTATCGCGTCAGTTTTTCTCTGACTGGCCTGGTCACGCAACTCAAACCTGAATTCAATTCCTCTCCTCCTCTTCCTCCAGAGGATGTTCTAGCGCTCCTTGCGCTGGGAGAGGCTTTCAAGAGGACAACATCTCTGGATACAAGCGCCCAGCTCTCGACTGCCTCTCTTTTATCTTTTCAGATTGCTGAAGAGGCAAAAAAACGAGCTGAGAAGCTTTTCAACATCGACCGTTTCCGGATTGATCCCTTCATCATGGGGTCTTCAGCAGAGATGACAGCCCGCCTGACTGTGGGTAAAAAGGTCTCCAGAAACCTTTTCATCCTCTATTCCACCAATTTGACAACCCAGAGGGAAGAGATTGTCCGCCTGGAGTGGGAACTCAGCGATGATTTCTCTATTGTCGGGGTTAGGGATGAACTGGGGAGGATAAGCTTTGATGTCAAAATTCGGAAGAGATTCTAGTCTGAAGAGGCAGAAAATACGAGTCTTCCTGATTTTTCTTTTCTTTTTCCTCTTCCTTCTAGCCCCGGAAAAATCTCCTGCGCAGCCTGAAAAAGACCCTCCTCCGCTCATTAGCAAAGTGCTTGTCTGGCTCAATGGTCAGGAAGATAAGGGAGATATGCGTCAGCTTGTTTCGATAAAAGAGGGCGATGCTTATTCTTTGAAAAATATAAACGAAAGCATAAAGCAGATTTTCAAGACTGGACTTTTCTCCGATATTCAGGTCTCGAAAGAAGGGAAAGAGCAAATTCAGTTGAGCTTTTTGTTGACGAAAAAACTATTCACGCGGCGGATCGCCTTTCTGGGGGAGCTGGGAATCTCGACTAAGAAGATCAGAGAAGGCGTCTATTCCTTAAGGCAGGAAAGCTTTTTTTCGGAAGATAAGCTGAATAAAGCCATCCAGGAATTGAAAGAGATCTTGAGCGATGAGGGATATTTTCGACCTGATATTCAAGCCTTTCCAGAAATAGATGAGAAAGCCTCTGCTGTTGATGTTCGCTTTGAGATTCGACCCGGCGAGAGGTTTAGCGTAAAACAGGTTGTTTTCAAAGGTGATGCGCTTTTCCCGGAGAGCAAGTTAAAAGAAAAAATGGAGACAAAAGAGGGCGAAGTTTATATTCCTTCAAGACTTGATCGGGACTTGGCAAGGCTTAAAGGAATATACACCAGCATGGGTTATGAGCGGGCAGAGATTGAGGTTGAAGAGAAAAATTTTGATGAGAAAGAAAGGAATGTTTCCCTTTCTCTAAGGGTCACTCCCCGCGAGAGGATAAGGATTATCTTTGAAAAAGCAGAAGTCCCTCTGAGCCTTCTCAAGCCTATTTGGGAGGAAAGAATCTTTGAAGAATGGGGTCTTATTGAAGGGGAGGCAAGAGTGCTTTCCTTTCTGAGGAGAAAGGGATACATTTTCGCATCGGTTAATTCTTCCATAAAGAAAACTGCAAATGAGATTAACATTGTCTATGAAATCAACCCCGGTCAGAAATACAAGATCCAGAATATCTCCTTTGAAGGCCTTTCCCATTATTCTCCTTCCCAGCTGAAAAGGGAGCTCGGTATAGCTGAGAGAATCCCCTTTCTGAGCTGGATCGATGGCCAGAAAATATTCGAGTTGCCAAGGCAAATCGAGCTTCTCTATGAAACACAGGGTTTTTCCGATACCCAAGTTGATTTGAATTTTATTAAAGACAAGAAGAAAGTCGATGTCGTCTATTCTATCAAAGAGGGAACCCAGCAGAAAATTGAGAATATTTCTATAAGCGGGGCATTTTTATTCAGCCGGGAAGATTTACTCTCTCAGATAGAAAGCTTTGAAGGAGGGCCTTTTTTCCAGCCCGACATTCAGAAAGATATTGAAAAGCTTGAAAGTTTTTATTTGAACCAAGGAGTGAGGGGAACAAAAATTTCAGCCAGCATCGAAAAAGCAGGAGAGAATCTCTTTTCACTCACTTTTGCCATCAATGAAGGCAAAAAAGTCAAAATAGAGAAAATATTAATTACCGGAAATATGGTCACTGAAAAGGGGACAATTCAGAGAGAACTCAGGATAAAGGAAGGGGATTATGCCTTCTGGGATTCGATAATGGAAACAAAGAGAAGGCTTGAGCGGCTGGGTGTCTTCTCAGAGGTGAAAATTGAAGAAATCTCTGTTTCCACAGAGGCCGAGAATCTGGTCATCAGCCTCAGAGAAGGTGCGAGGAATTATGCAAGTTTAGGCTTGGGGCTGGAGACAAAAACAGAGCCTCAGACTTTTGCCATCTGGAACAATGTCATCAGGCCAAGAGGGACAGCAGAGTTTATAAGGAGCAACATTTTTGGCCGGGCATCGCAGTTGAGTTTTGTGGCTCAGGCGAGCCTCAAGGAAAAACGGGGTGTTGTTTC
>CAZPAX010000259.1:0-2642 GCA_964584535.1 uncultured Eubacteriales bacterium | reverse complement strand
CTTTTTATGTGATTCAATCGGGTGCAGGAAGCTGCCCGTTTTTGACTAATAGTTTTTCCTGTGCTATAAAATTTTTGATTTTCTTTATGGAATCCAAAAATCAAGGCCATATTAAAAAGCGGAGTTCTTTAAACTATGCGCATTTTCGATGAACCTCTCCAAAAAAAGACTTTCATCCCTTTCTCTGCCGGCCCTCTCAAGGGCTCAAAATACAATTTTGTTGTCTCTGTTGAAAAACAAGAACCACCCAAGGCACTCCTATACAACGCTTTGAGCGGCGCAGCGGCAGAGCTCTCCCCTCAGGAAACAAATGTCTTCCAAAGTTTCCAGAGCCACAAAATTATTCCCTACAAGAAGATGACGGAAAACCTTGAGCTGGTAGAAGGGCTCTACGCCCATGGATTTCTAATCGAACAATCCTTGGACGAAAGAGAGGTCATAGCAGAGGAGCGTAACTATTGGCGGAAAACCCGCGACCTCATCGATCTGACCATCACCCCTACTTTGGCCTGTAACCTCAACTGCAGCTACTGCTTTCAAATCAGGTATCCAAAGTCTCTCACTCAGAAAACCCGGATGGCTGTCCAAAAATTCTTGACCAAGGTCATCACTCCATCCACGCAGCTTGTTCTCCTCCACTGGTACGGTGGAGAGCCAACTCTTCGCCTTCAGGACATCCAAGCTCTCACACCCACTGTTATCGCTCTTGTCAATCAACTTGGAATTTCTCTTGAGGCAGAAATCCTTACCAATGCCTGGGTGCTCGACGAGGCCATGTGCAGGATTTTGCAGCGCGAATGCCATATCCGGACATTCCAGGTCTCTATAGACTGGCCTCGAGATCAATTTGACAGGCTGCGAGGAACTGTTGGTGGCTTTGATGACCTGCTCCGGAAGCTCGAGCTGGCTGTCCGTTATTTCGACCTTAAACTCCGCGTCCACTGCCATCTACAAAACGTCATGCAAATCGAAGAACTCCTTCATCTTCTGCATTCCCGCGGATTTTCCCGGACCATGACAGCTTGGGGCACCCGTTTCTATGTCCATTTTTCCCTTCTTTATGACTTTTCTGAAGTCTGCCGTCATGTGAGCAGAATAAAAATTCCCCATAATGACTGGGGAGAAATACAAGGGAAGTATTTGGGTCTGGCTGAAGACCTTGGATTTGAGGTCAACTGGCTTCCCAAGCGTGTCATCGGCAAGTATTGCAGCGCCCAGAGTGAGAATGCCTTTGTCATAGGGCCTGAAGGCTATATCTTTAAATGTTATCGTCAGGACCTTGCCAATCCTAAAGAAGCCATCGGACATGTTCTGGATCCTGTGATTCCCTATGCTGTGATGCCGGGCGAAGATGCGCTGGAAAGGAAAGAGTGCCAGGACTGTGTCTACCTCCCCATTTGCAGCGGAGCTTGTCCAGACATGGCCACATCCAAATGGGCTGAAAGCGCCTGCACCCATCTCAAAGGCCATATCGAGCAGAGAATTTTAAAAAAATGGGAAAAGTCGTCCTCAAAAAAACAGGATAGTCAGAGTTCGGCAAAAGCTTCTGGAAGTTTTTTTAATCCCTGTTAAAGGAGAGGATTGATGGAATTAAATTTTTCCCAGCAAGAGGCTTGGTGGGATTCAATGGTCATCCTGGAAGAGGTGGACATTGGAGATGAAGCGATAAACCGTGGCCTGCGCTGGAAAGAAATCGAAAAACACCTCCAGGGTGTCAAGACCATTCTGGATGTCGGAGCAGGAACAGGAGCTTTTTCTATCCCCTTGGCTGAGCGAGGATTCCAAGTGACTCATGTCGACTTTTCTTCAGCCATGCTAGAAAGGGCCCAGCTCAAAACCAAACACCAGGAAGTAAAAAACATCCAGTTCATAAAGGCCAATGCCATAGACCTTTCTATCTTCCCCGACAGATCATTTGACTTTGTCCTCAACATGGATGGGGCAATTTCCTTTTGCGGCCCCTTCGCTGAGACATCCATTAAAGAAACATGCCGGGTTGCCAGGAAAAAAGTGCTCCTGACTGTCTCTCACCGAGCAGCTTTGCTTCCCTTTTGGGTCATAGCCAGTTTCGAGCAAGCGGGCCGTTTTGTTCCAGCCGTCTATTCTCTTCTAGAAAAGGGGACCTGGGATCCTGAGGAATTTCCAGAAAACTCTGCCATGTCCAGGGCTCTCACAGGTGAGTACCTGGGGCCGATCAAAGCTTTTCTACCCTCTGAGCTGCGGATAATCTTGGAGAAATTGGGGATGAATGTTCTGCGCTTGGGAGGACTTGGGTCTCTTTCCTATCTTATGGGAACGCAGACCATCAAAGATTTAGGACAAGATTCAGAGCTTCTCAGAACTTATGCTGAGCTCTGCGATTACTTTGATCAAAAGGTCTTCCCTGATGGCCCGGGATCACGTCAGAGAGCTGGTTTAATGGCTGTGGCCGAATGGCCCGCTTAAAAAAAGATGTCTAGCTCTCCCGTGTCATCTTTTTGAGCCATGTATTATAGTCTCTCACGATGGTTGGAGGGGTAAATTGTCAAAAGCGGCTCGCTCGGCCGACAGGCCCAAAAAGGAAACTCTTTGACCCCACTGCCTCTCTTTATGCTCAAAAAATCTCTCCCTGATACAGACTTTGAAGGAATTCAGAAACTGGC
>CAZPAX010000258.1:0-2644 GCA_964584535.1 uncultured Eubacteriales bacterium | reverse complement strand
GACATTTCTCGACTATTTTCTGGACCAGAGAGATGGGCTCCTTCTCTATTCTCCTATCTATCTCTTCACTTTTCTCGGATTTATCGAAATCTTCCGGAGAACAAAAAGGGATTTCGCTTTTTTTCTTCTCATTTCCCTGCCCTTTCTCTTTAATTATGCCTTCTTTACTCATCGCCAGGGCTACAGCCCTCAGGCCCGGATTCTCACACCTCTTTCCTGGATAGCGGCGATAGGTATCGGATACTTCCTAGCTTATAACCAGAAAAAACTGTATTCTTTTTTGTTCTGGTTCTCAGGCCTTGTGAGCTTAGCTTTCGCCTTCGTTCTCCTCCGGAATCCCATGTTCCTCTATCAGCCGACAACTCACGAGTTCACTTCCCGGGCAGGTGATTTTTTTATCTCCCTCAGCAATCTTCATTTTTTTCTACCTCCTTTTCTCCCTTCTTTCATCAAGGTTAAAAATATTGGCTACCTGCCCAACTATTTCTGGATTCTGGCCATAGGAGCTTTCATTCTTTTCTATATCTTTGTCAAAGGAAAAATTATTTTAAAATACGCTTTTCATCTCTGTTTTGTTTTTCTCCTTCTTGGCAGTCTCTTTTATCTGCGCTCTCTGTACCCGAGAACCGTTCCCTATCCCAGCCGCACAGTTTCCTACTCGCCGCAAAAGGCGATGGGCTTTTATTTTTTCCCCATGGGAGGGGGAGTAGTTCTGAAAAACCTGGGAGAGCTTTATCTCCATAAAGAAAAGTCCTACAAAATCCTCTTCAGCTCAAAAACAAAATTGGAGAAGATCAAATTGGTTTTCGGCTCAGAAAAAGGAGAATACGAAATAAGAATCAGCCTCTTTGATTTGCCAATTTCGAGCGAAAAAACCAAATTTGAAAAAAAAGAGATTGTCCTTTCCCCCCAGGCTTTTTACCGGCTACGGAATCTTTTCCTCTATGAAATCAACCTTGAGCTCAAGAAATACTCCACAGAATCCATGCTCGTTGATCCCTATCTCCTTCAGATTTTTCCCCTCAAGGATTAAAAGCGGGGATAGGCATCGAGACCCAGAGTCAAGGAGATTTTTTTCTTCTAAGGCACTGTAAATTTCTTGTTTACACTCCCATCTTCTGGATATCAATCAATTCGACTTCCCCTTTCTTCCCTAGGCCATTAACTTCTTTCGTAAATCCCGAACGAGAGAAAAGCCCGAGGCGAACGTTAGAAATTTTGCGGCCTGGATCAATAAGAGAGACCTTTCTTCGGAGGTCCCTTAGGACATCGACTCCAATCGGCTTCTCTGACCATTTACATTCCGCCGCAAAAATAGGACTTTTCCCTGCCATTCCCACAAGGTCGATTTCCTCATTACCTGACCACCAGCGGCCCACTCGATCAAAATCTAATTTCATCTTTCCCGCAGAAACAAGACGCCTAAGAATTTCAACACAAATTTTATCAAATACTTGTCCGATGAAATCACCGAGATGGGGAAGAATCTCTTGTTTTAATATCTTCCTTTCCCCCTCTTCCACTGATCGGCTCCGGTAAGGAAGGACAAAGCGAAACCAGAATCGAAAGAAATTATCTGAAAGCCGGTAAATACCTTTGCGGCTTTTTTCCGGGTGTTTTTCAGTGACAGGTGTTTCTCTTTCTATCAGTTTTAAATCTTGAAGGACTGAAAGATACTTACTGACTGGACCTCGTTCGATTCCAGTTCGTTGGGCAATATCATTCATGCGGGTATTTCCAAAAGCTATAGACTGTAAAACAGAGATGTAATGCTTGGGATCCCTGAGTTCCTCCATGAGGATAAAACGAACCTCATCGTATAAAAATGCCGTGGGATGAAGAATCGCCCTTTCTATATTTTGGCTCAGCGAAAATTTGTCCGAGAATTGTATCAGATAAGCTGGCACTCCACCGAGAATGGCATAAGCTGAGATTCTTTCTTCTGGAGAATAACCTGGAAAAAACTCTTTCAAAGTAAATAGCGATAGAGGTTGTAGCAGAAGTTGTCCAGTTCGGCGGCCATAAAGGGGACTCTTGTGGCCCAAAATCTCTCTCTCCATAAAGCTCACCAAAGACCCACAGAGAATCACAAAAAGTTTCGAATCCTTTCCGCCCTCATCCCAAATTCTCTGGAAGATTGAGGGAAGAGCTGGATGGCTTGAACAAAGATAAGGGAATTCATCGAGAATCAGGACTATTCTCTCTCTCCTTCCTAAATCGATAAGATATCGCAAAAGGGGATCCCAATCTGGAGGAGGTTCTGTTTGAAGGAGTGGGCTTGGAAACAAAAGCTGAACAGTCTCTGAAAGCCTGCGGCGTTGATCCTGGTCAGCTCCAAGATCAGCCACGAAATAGATCGCTTTCTTCTTCTTGAACGCTTCTTTTAGAAGCTCTGTCTTCCCGATGCGGCGTCTCCCATAGACAACAATGAGTTCCGCTTTGGGGGAAGCCATCCGATCTAGAAGAAATTGTATTTCTGGGCCTCGGTTGACAAAAGCCAATGATTTCTCCTCTGTCTCCTTGAAAGTAGTCTACTTTAAAGTAGACTAATCAGAACTTATTGTCAAGTCTTTTTCTTACACCCAAAAATGCCATTAGAAAGACGCTATCGCTGTCATCGCGAGCACCCATTGGGTGCGTGGCG
>CAZPAX010000257.1:0-2689 GCA_964584535.1 uncultured Eubacteriales bacterium | reverse complement strand
CCTGAGCGGTTTTTCTGGAAAGACGCTGGAGCAGGCTAAGCCTGAAAGGCCAAAATTTTATGCCCTCCGAGTCGTTTTTGAAAAGAATGTCCAGAACCCGAAAGATTCCCTAGGTGAGCCGGACGGTCGCTATGCGGAAATCCTTCCTGGTGGGCAAATCATCTTGTTCATGGAGAACAAGCTTTATCCCTTCCCAATTATCGGCAGCTGGGGAGAAGGCTTCGCACAGCCCGACAGTGGCTCAATAGTCGGCAAAGGAGAGGGGAATTTCAGCCTCGAAGGCTGGTTTCCGGTTCAGGACAAGCTGGACAAACAAAACTACGGCTGGATAACTCTTGTACTGTCCGCGACTGGCTTTAGTTTCTGGCCGAGCTATGACATGGGTGTGGACATGATCAGGATCGTGAATATCGGCACTAAATCACTGTTTGTGGACGCTGTGATCGGATACTTTAAGGAAGCGGAAAGAAGATAAGGGGCTTTGCTGGGAGGCCAATCACCTCCCTTGGCGAGAGTGCGATGCCATTTCAAAGCGATGAACTTTGGCTGCCATGCCGCTTATCAGTGCACATCACAAAAGCATTGCTGATATTTTGAAAAATACGATTTAACTGTTTGAACCTAAAAAGAGAAACTTCTCCCTCGTCAAAAGGCTCAGATGGGGAACTTGCCTGGCGTGAGGTCCTTTAGGAATATTTCGCAGGGAATGCAGGCGATACCATTAACAAGAAGCTTCTCATTGCCTCTGTAAAGAAATATAGGAACACATTCGGGAAAATCTTGACGAAAGCTCACCAATGGCCGCAGATCTTTGTTCCGGATTGCCGCCGTGTTCTTCACTTCAATCGCCCAAAAACCATCTCTGCCGTAAAGGATAAAGTCTACTTCCGTTCCAGCTCTGGTTCGCCAGTAATAAAGGTTGAAACGCGCTCCGCTGTAATCATTCCATGCCCTCAGGTGCTGGGCGATAAGCCCTTCCAATGCCGCGCCCTCGATCTCTTCCGGTCGGTCAAGGGGGCCGCTCGGTCTCAAGGTGCGGAATACACCTGTATCAAAGAAGTAAAACTTAGGATGATGGACAACAGTTCGTTTCGCCCGTTTGGAAAAAACAGGGAGGGAGAATGCCATCAGAAGGTCTAAGAGGACTTCGATATATCCCTGGACAGTTTTCCTTTCGACTTCGCATTCTCTGGCGACGTTGCTGATGTTGAGGACAGCGCCGTGAGAAAAACTGACAGCTTCCAGGAATCGGGCGAAATTTCCTATCTTCCTGATAAGGCCCTCCATCTGGACCTCTTCCTTTATATAGAGGGAAACATAGGCGTTCAGAGAGTCCTTCGAATCAGAGGAGCTCAGAATCAGCGGGATCAGCCCTGTCTGAAGAGCCTCTGATAATTGAAATTTCTCCTGAAGCTCCGCTGCCATGAAGGGATGAAGATTCCGTACGGCAGCCCTTCCCGCAAGAAGGTCTACTCCGCTTTGCTTGATTTTTCTTGCACTGGATCCTGTCAGGATAAACTGGAGAGCATGATCTTCTTCCCTGAGAAAGTGCACAGTGTCCAGAAGTTCAGGAGCTTTCTGGATCTCGTCCAGAATAATGACTTTCTTATCTGGATTCCCCCTGACGACCTCCCGCAGTCTTTCAGGCCGGGCTTTATACCGACGAAAAATATCTGGCTGAAGAAGGTCGATGAAGAGCGCATTTTTAAGATTATGCTTAAGCCAGGTAGATTTTCCAGTTCCTCTGGGGCCAAAAAGAAAATAACTGTTGCGGATTCCTTGAAAAAATCGTTTAACAAAATGATTTTCTTTCATTTTGGAATCAGTAATTCCATTTTTAGTCCAATTTTGGAAGTATAGATTCCAGATTACGTTTTTTTGAGTCAAATGTCAAGTTGGAAAAACTCAGCGAATGATGGGTATTCCTCCAAAAACCCTTCTTTGCAGGCTGAAAGAAGATAGACTTCTACTCTGGTTAAGGCTTTTTAGGTGCTTTTTACTCTTTCCAGATATTTGTCTTCTCTCGTATCGACCCGGACGACATCCCCTTCTTTGATGAATTGAGGGACAGTGATGATGATTCCGGTTTCCAGGGTAGCTGGCTTGCTTGAGGCTGATTGGGTGGCTCCTTTGAGGTAGGGCTCGGTTTTCACTACTTTTAAATCCACTGTGACAGGCGGCCTGACTCCAACTGGCTTGCCTTCATGCATCTCGACTGTGAAGACCACATTGGGGACAAGATAATTGACACCATCTCCAATCGTTTCTAAAGGAAGTTTGGTCTGCTCATAATTCTCAAGATTCATGAAAATATAATCTTCTCCACTCCGGTACAGAAATTCCATTTCAATTTCTTCAAGGAAAGCCTGCTCCACCCTGTCTTCTGAGCGGAACCTGTGGTCAAGGAGAGTTTGATCCTTGAGGTTGCGGAGCTTTGTTTGAACCATAGCTTTCCATCTGCCAGGAGTGATATGAGTTGCCTCCAGGACTTTGTAGAGATTTCCTTCTAATTTTATGACCATACCTTTTCTTATTTGCGTGGCATTGATCATTTTTCCTCCTCAAATGCTCCCTTCTTTTCTCAATCCGCAACAAGCATTGGAATTATACCACGAGTAGCACCAATTAGCGGGCTTCTATTTTTTACCCAAATTTGGCTGAATCTGTCAAACTTATTCTCTTTTTTAGT
>CAZPAX010000256.1:0-2700 GCA_964584535.1 uncultured Eubacteriales bacterium | reverse complement strand
CCACTTTCTCTTTTTTATTTGTTTATTATAGAACAAGTTATTTTATTTCTCCATCCATAAAAGTCAAGAAAATGGGGACAGGCACCTTTTCTTGAAGAAAAAAGTGCCTGTCCCCGTTTTACCTGTCCCCGTTTTACCCCGTTTTACAGGCACCCTATTCTTTGATGAAGTGGGCGCCGCGGCTCTCAGGATTGCTAATGGCTGCGTGGGTGATCATCAAGGCGACCTGGATGCCATGCTTGAGGCCAACCACTTTGGGATCCATCGTCGCCTCTTTATAAAATTTCTCAATCCGGTGGCGGAGATATTCAAGGTCAGCTTTTGCCCGCTCCAGCCTCTTTTTTGTCCGGATGATGCCGGCATAATTCCACATCGTCGAGCGGATAGTCAGCCAATCCTGATTAATCAAAGCAGGGTCGATTCCCTCTTCCTTTTCTGGATAATACCAGGGGTGGATATCTGAAGGCTTATAAGGAGTTGACGGGTCAAAATGGGAAGCAATTTGTCTCGAAGCTCTTGTTCCCCAAACCAGGCCTTCAAGAAGAGAAGTGGAAGCCAGCCGGTTAGCTCCATGAACACCGGTGCAAGAAACTTCACCCACAGAATAAAGCCCTCTGACAGAGCTTTTTCCCCAGCTATCGACAAGCACACCACCGCAGCAATAATGGGCTGCAGGAACAACTGGGATAGGCTCCTTAGTGATATCAATCCCATACTGCAAACAAGTCTGATAGATATTGGGAAATCTCTTTTTGATATCAAATTTAGCATAAGAGGCAAGATCGAGTAAGACATAGCTCGAGTTGCTGTTCACCATTTCTTCATAAATAGCTCTGGTGACTTCATCTCTGGGCGCCAGATCCCCCTTTTCGCTGTAATTTTCCATAAATGTCCGTCCCTCCTTGGTTTTCAGCCTAGCCCCTTCCCCTCTCACGGTCTCAGAAATCAGGAACCCATCCGCATCCCGGTGAAAAAGGGAGGTGGGATGAAACTGGATGTACTCCATATTGACAATTCTGGCGCCAGCCCTGAGGGCCATGGCATAGCCTGCCCCAATGGCGTCTCTGGGGTTAGAAGTATAGAGAAAAACAGCTCCGCAGCCACCTGTGGCTAGAATCGTGTAAGGAGCAGAAAAAGTTTTGACCTTCTTGGTTTTGTTATCCAGAACATATGCACCTATGCACTGAGGCTCCCGATAATAGGCAATTGGATTTTTGGAATGGTGAGGAACTGTCAGCAGATCCACTGCACTGTGATCGGCTAAAAGAGTGACATTGGAGAATTTTTTCAGGGCCTCGATGAATTTTTCCTCTATTGTCTTTCCTGTTGTGTCCTTGACGTGGAGGATACGTCTTCTCGAATGGCCTGCTTCCTGGGCATAGTCCAGAGAATCAGGAGAGCTGCGGGTAAAAGGTATGTCCAGTTCTTTGATCAAGATTTTTTCCACGAGCTCTTTGCCCTCATTCACCAGCAATTCAACTGCCTCAGGATTGTTAATATTGTCGCCAGTCTTGATAATATCCTCTTTTAGAAATTCAGGACGGTCATCCTTTCCCAGAGAAACAATTCCTCCCTGGGCATAATAAGTGTTGGATTCCTCAGGCTTTGGATTCTTGGTGATGACAACCACCCGCAGCCCGCTCTTGGCCGCTTCAAGGGCTGCACTAGCACCGGCAATCCCGCAGCCTATGATCAAAACGTCTGACTTTAAGCTTTTCTCATTGACCATGATTTCTTAACTCAAAAATTCTAAACTGATGTCTATAGACATGTAAGAATGGGTCAAAGCTCCCACGGAAATAAAATCGACTCCCAGAAAAGCAATCTCTTTGGCTTTTCTGAGGCTGACATTGCCTGAAACCTCGATCGGAACTCTGCCTTTAACCCAGTCAACAATCTCCCTCATCCTGACTAAAGATATATTGTCAAGCATGATCATCGAAGCTCCGCTCTCGACAGCCTCTCTAGCTTCCTCAAAGTTTTTTACCTCGACTTCTATTTTTACTCCAGGTCTTACTCGATCCTTGGCCCGTTTCACAGCTTCAGAAATGCTGCCAACGATGCTGAGGTGATTGTCTTTGATGAGCACCATCTCAGATAGATTGAGGCGATGATTGAAACCACTGCCCATCCTGACCGCATATTTCTCTAAGATTCTCAGGCCTGGTGTCGTCTTACGGGTGTCAAGAATCTTTGCTTTTGTCCCATGGACAGCCTGAACATATTCTCTGGTCTTAGTCGCAATTCCTGACATTCTCTGCAGGAAATTCAGGGCTGTCCTCTCTCCCTTGAGGAGGGAAATCGAATTTCCTTTGAGCCGGGCCAGGACTTCTCCCTTGCGAAACTGCTGGCCATCATCAATCATTTTCTTGAAAGAGAGTCGGGCGTCGATTTTCTCGAAAACCCTTCGGCTAACATCTATTCCGGCCAGAACTGCGTCTTCTTTGGCCAGGATTATTGCTTCTGAGACTGAGGTCGGAGGAATGACGTTTTCAGAAGTAATATCGCCCTCAGGCAAATCTTCTCTCAAGGCAGCTTCAATGATCGAGTCGATTTCTTCTTGTTTCATAAGAAGAAATTATAATTTTTTAAGAATATTCCGTCAAACAGTCCAATTCTAAGAAAGCATCTCTGACTACGTGATCTTTATGATGGGTGCAGGAGGCTGCCCGAAAGCCCCCGTAGCGGAGGGGGGACCCA
>CAZPAX010000255.1:0-2712 GCA_964584535.1 uncultured Eubacteriales bacterium | reverse complement strand
TTTCTATCGGCTGTACAGGGGGAAAACAAAGGTCTGTCGGTAGCGCTGAAAAATTGAGGGAATACCTTCGGAAGATGAAATATGATATAAAGATATATCATCGAGATATTTTTAGATAGAGCTAGATTTGAGGCAGAAATGATTGGAGGAATCATCGTTTCTCACGGGAAATTGGCTGAGGAGCTTTTAAACGCCCTGACCATTATCCTTGGCGAAGCCCCAAACATAGAAGCTATTTCGATTGGGTGGTATAACGATGTTGAAGATTCCAAGAAGAAGATCAATCAAAGTTTGAAAAGGGTCAATCAGAAAAACGGTGTGTTGATATTTACCGATATGTTTGGCGGGACTCCCTCCAACCTGAGCTTCAGTTTCCTGAAAGACAATCAGGTGGAAATCATCACTGGAGTAAATCTTCCCATGCTCATAAAATTCGTCTCCCTCCAGAGAAGCAATAATCTCAAGGAAGTGGCCAAAAAGGTTTTAGAACAGGGAAAGAAGAATATCCACCTCGCCAGTGCTCTCCTCAGTTCCAAACAGTAAAATGGCCCACTTGAATGGTAGAAAAAAAGATTACTATAAAAAATAAATTGGGACTTCATGCCCGGGCGGCCGTGAAATTCGTTAATATTGCCAACCGCTTCAGTTCCACGGTCAAAATTATCAAAGATGGAAATGAAATTGACGGCAAGAGCATTCTGGGAATTCTAACTTTGGCCGCAACTCAAAGGAGCCAGATCACACTGAAAATTTCAGGAGTTGATGAGGATGCAGCGATGAAAGCTCTAGCCGCTCTTATCAATAACAAATTTGATGAGAAAGAATAGCTTCTCATGGATTTTATCAGGTTAAAAGGAATCGGTGTCTCCCCCGGAATTGGGATGGGGGAAGTCATTCTCTCGGAAAGAGTGATTTTTACGACAAGGAAGGAGTCGATCCCTGCCTCTCAAGTCGGAGAAGAGCTGAAAAGGCTCAAAAGGGCTATTGAGCGAACAAGGCGCCAGCTTATCCAGATCAAAGCAAAAATCAAAGAGAAAATGGGCGAAGAACATGCTTTTATCTTCGATGCCCATCTCCTCATCCTCGAAGACAAATCACTCTATATGAGTCTGGAAAAGATTATCAAAGAAGAGAAAGCAAAGGCTGAATGGGCCCTCTCCGGAGTCAATGATAAGTACCAGAAGGTTTTCGAATCCATTAATGATGAATATTTTAGACAGCGCAAGTCCGACATCTCCGATGTCCTGGCCAAGATTTATGGAAATCTGGGGCACAGGAAGAAGAAAAAGGGAGACGGCAAGAAAAAAATATTGGTCGCCCACGACCTTCTCCCTTCTGAAGCGGCCTCAAAGCTCAGTCAGGAAAATATCCTGGCTATAGCCATGGACATGGGCGGCCAGACTTCCCACACAGCTATTCTTTCCCGATCCCTCAATATTCCGGCTGCAGTTGGCCTCCACAACATTACCCAGCGAGTCAAAAACGGAGATTATCTCATCGTCGATGGAACAGATGGAGAGGTCATCATCAATCCCCCTCTGGCCATACGAAAGGAATTCTTGAGCAAAAAGGAGAAATACAACAACTACCGCAGGGAACTCAAAAAGACAGCCAAATTGAGTGCTACAACTTTGGACGAGGTGAGGTTTTCCCCATTGGCTAATATTGAGCTCCCCGAAGAGGTTAATCTGGCCCGTTCTTTTGGAGCAGAAGGCATTGGACTCTTCCGATCCGAATTCATCTTCCTTCAAAGTTCATCTCTTCCCACAGAGGAAGACCATTTCTCCATTTATTCCCGACTCGCCAAACAGGCTTATCCTTATCCGGTTTATATCCGGACTGTGGATATTGGGGGAGAGAAAACCTTGCCTCAGTTGAAGATCGAGAAAGAACCCAATCCTGCCCTTGGCCTGCGGGCTATTCGTTTTTCTTTAAAAAACAGAGATCTCTTCAAAATTCAGCTCAGAGCGATCCTCCGGGCCAGCTTCCTGAAAAACGTCCGCATTCTTATCCCGATGATTACCGAGATAGAAGAGATAGGAGAGGTCAAACTCCTCTTCCAGGAGGTCAAGGAGGAATTTGAGGCAAAGAAGATCAAGTTTGATGAGAATATCCTTCTGGGAGTGATGATTGAGGTGCCAGCTGCTGCAGCCATAACAGACTTTCTGGCGAAAGAGGTGGATTATTTGAGCATTGGAACCAATGACCTTATCCAGTACTATTTGGCCGTTGACCGCTCCAACGAGTTTGTCTCTTACCTCTACAAACCGTTTCACCCTTCGGTTCTGCGACTCATCAAATTCATCGTCGAAACCGCTCAAAGAGAAGGAAAAGATGTTACAGTCTGCGGAGAAATGGCGGCTGACCCGCTCTCGGCCATGGTCTTGCTTGGCTTCGGGCTGACAAAGTTCAGCATGAATCCTATTTTCATTCCCAGAGTCAAGAAAGCCTTGCGTTCCATAGAGTACCGGACGGTAAAGGACATCGTCTCTGAAGCGCTAGGTTTAAAAACAGCTCAAGAGATTGAGGAATACGTGATTGAAAAAATACTAGTGAAATATCCCCATGCCTTTTTGATGGGCCAGACAACCTAGCCCGCTTAATTATTTTCTTCCATATTTATCTTCAAGGCGGAAAATATCTTCCTCATCAGAATTACCAATCCAAATCTCCATCACCCGGCCTGGCCTCTGGCCAAGGCAGCGAAGACGA
>CAZPAX010000254.1:0-2742 GCA_964584535.1 uncultured Eubacteriales bacterium | reverse complement strand
AGGGGACTCAGAGTCCCCTCCAAGGCAGCGGGTCCCCCCTCCGCTACGGGGGCTTGCGGGCAGCCTCCTGCACACGATTGAATCACACAGAAAGAGATGCTTCGTTTTGCTATCATAGTTTTCTGGATCAAGCGATGAAAATAGCTATCCAGAAAATATTCTCTGAAGTCTCAAAAACATACGAGCTGGTCAACCATGTTTTGACTTTTGGCCTGGATGTTGTCTGGCGGAAAAAAGCAACTCGGGAGGCTTCTCAAGCTGGTGGAACCCTCTGGCTGGATGTCTGCAGTGGCACTGGAGAAATGGCTCACAATCTCTCCTCCCTCGCCTCAAGCCATGTGAAGGTAGTAGCTGTTGATTTCAGCCCGATCATGTTGTCCAGGCTCCGAGAAAAGCCGCAAAATCAAAAAATTTCTTTGGCTCTGGCTGAAGCCAATTGTTTGCCTTTTGCCAATGAGACTTTTAATCTGGTGACAATTTCTTTTGCCACACGGAATATTAACATCTCCAGGGAAGATCTAATCACCCATTTTAAAGAGTTCTACAGAGTTTTGAAACCTGGAGGTCGTTTTGTGAATTTGGAGACAAGTCAGCCGCGGCAAAAGATCATTCGAAGAATTTTTCATCTCTATGTCCGGCTAGTCGTCTTTCCAATAGGTTATCTCTTTTCTGGTTCTAAAGCTGCCTACAAATATCTCTCCTCAACTATTTGTCGCTTTTATCAACCTGAGGAACTTTCCCAGTTTCTTTATGAGGCAGGATTTCACAGTGTCAGTTTTGAGCCTCTCTTTTTTGGAGTTTCAGCAATTCACACAGCTTTCAAATAATTGCATTATCAAGGGAGATACTATAGAATTTTTATCGATGAAAAAAATATTTTTTGTCTTTTTTATTTTCATCCAATTTGCTTCGTTCTCTAATGGCGAGGATAAAATCCAGCTACCTGAGAGATGGCACAAGTGGCTGGATGAAGAGGTCGTCTATATCATTTCCCAAAAAGAGAAAGATATTTTCCTCTCCTTGAAAAACGAGAGAGAAAGGGAAGCTTTTGAGAAGGCTTTCTGGCTTCAGAGAGATCCGACTTATGGCACTGAAAAAAATGAATTCAGAGAGGAGCATTACCGAAGGCTCAAACATGCCAACGAATACTATGGCCGAGGAACAGTCAAGCTTGGCTGGGAGACAGACAGAGGAAGAATCTATATTATTCTCGGAGAACCTGTGGATATCCAGAGATTTCAGGAGACATCCCAAAACATTGTCCCTACTGAGCTCTGGATGTATCACGCAGATACTTCTTTAGGCCTTCCGCCTTTTTTCTATGTTGTTTTTTATCAGGATCAGAGCTCAAGCGATTTTAAACTCTACAGTCCCTCTTTTGACGGCCCTCAGAAGCTTATTCAAAAAACAATGAGCTCATCTGGAGACAGATATGAAGCTTATCAGCAGTTGAAGGAGGTCTCGGCTGAGCTTGCCGAGGCTTCTTTGAGTCTAATCCCAGGTTCAGGTGAAGAGCCGACCTCATCGACTTCCTCCCTCTCTTCAGACATTCTCCTCTCCAATATCCAGAGATCGCCTCAAAAAAAGATCCAGACTGAGTGGGCAGAAGCCTTTGTTAGGAATAAGGAAATCATAACGACAGATTATTCAGTCGATTATGTCCAGAGCAACTCCCTGCTTTTCATCCATCAGAAGGATAATAAAAATTACCTTCATATTGTCATTGAACCCCACAGATTGAACATGAGCCAATATGAACAGAATGTCTATGCGCCTCTCAAGCTGAATGCAAAAATCTCTGATTCTTCAGGAAAGACCATCCATCAGGAGGAAAAGAATATCCAAATCGAGATGAGCCCTGAGGACTTCAAAAAAATTGAAAGAAGGCTCCCGGCCATAGGAGATGTCATTCCTCTTGTCGAAGGGAATTTCATCCTCAATTTTCTCCTCAGAAATACAGCTTCTAAAGAATTTTCGAGTATCGAGGAAAAAGTTGTCTCTCCTCCCGAAGGATTGCCATCTCTCAGCCCTGTCCTCTTTCTCTATAATGAAATAGAGGTTAATCAAGTACTGCAAACAATACCATTTTTATTTAATGATTATCAGCTTTATCCCAACACCCAAAGGATTTACACCAAGGCTGATGACCTGATTATTTATTTTGAAATCTATAATTTCCCAGGAGATCTCAAATCCTGCACTCTGAGCTTGGCAATCAATAGCGAAGAAAAGATTTTATTAAGCCAAAAGGAGCTCATTGCTGAGCAGAGATATTTCCTGAAAAGGTTTCCTCTCGAAGACTTTGGAGCAGGAATTTTCAGAGTCTCTGTTTCTGTAGCTAATCCTGAGGGGAAAGAGCTTTTGGCTACAAAAGCTGAATTCCATGTTACCCCTCTCGCTGCAATTCCGAGGCCTTGGAGTTATAACAAGATCTATCCTCCTCTTGGTCATCCATATTTTTCCCTCATCCGCGCTGACGAGTATCTGGGGCTGGAGAAATATGACCAGGTTGTCGAAGAGATCGGAAATTTTTATATTAAAGAAAATCCTCATAAAGAGGTGGCTCTTCTGTTGGCCAGAGCTTATTTTCAAAAAGATGATTATGTTAAAGTGATTGAAATTCTTGAACCTCTTAAAGAAGTTCAAGACCTTGAAATTTTTATCCTCTTGGGTAAAGCCTATTTTCAGTTAGGAAATTTCCCTGCTGGCCTTGATTATTTCAAGAAGGCTCTTATCGCAGGC
>CAZPAX010000253.1:0-2748 GCA_964584535.1 uncultured Eubacteriales bacterium | reverse complement strand
GCTCATAACGGCGGAATTATAATCGCGGCCCATCATCCTGAAAATCGGCCACAAGCAGAGGATAGCAATCAGAATTACTTGGCCGACGAGGACCAAAAAAAGAGGCAATACCAGGCCAGCCAGCTCCCAGAGCTTCAAGGTCATTAAGGCTATGACAAGAAAAAGAGAAAGGGCCACGTGGCCAAGGTCATCCAAAGTTCTCTGGGAGAGCCCGATTAGCTTTGTGTAGTCATCAAAATTCCTGATGATGGCAGCAACAAACATGGCACCAATGTAAGCAGGAAGTGTGAATCCCAGAGCGGCAAATCCTTTGCTTAACCAGGACCCGATCCACATGGCCACCAGCAGGACCACAAAATTCTTAAGGAGAATATAGGCTTCCTTATCCTCGCCAGGCAAGGCATCCTCTTTTGGTTCAGGCTTTTTCTCTTCACTAATTACTTCGGCACTGATGGGCGGAGTTTCCCTGGCATGGTCACGTGGTATTTTAACCTTGTGGCGCTCGATGAGGAATGTGCCTATGGGTCCGCCGATCAAACCGCCGCAAATTATCCCGAACATGGCTGCAGCGACGGCAATCGAGGCTGCTCCTTTGACTCCAGCTTGCTCAAAGAGAGGAGCAAAAGCCAGTCCTGTGGCCGGACCTCCGGTAAGGGTTACTGATCCGGCCAGGACACCGAAGAGCGGGTGAAGCCCAAAAGGAAGGGAAATGAGGATGCCGAGGATATTCTGAAAAATGGCCGCGATGGTTGCGATAATAAAGAACTTCAAAACCCGGGGACCTCCAATCTTGAGAAGGGATAAACTTGCAGCAAAACCGATGGTCGTAAAAAAGGCAATCATTAAGGGATCGCGGAGCGCTATGTCAAACTTGAAAAGAGTCAATCCATTCTGACGGGCGATGAGGACGATGACGGCAACGATCAGGCCTCCGACTACAGGAGGGGGAATGTTGTAGCGGGAAAGGGGCTTGACCACCCGGCAGAGTCCATAGCCGATAAACAGAATAACACCTGAAAAAGCTACCGTGTGGACGAGGTCAAGAGTCAGCATATGTCTATCCTCTGCAGGGAGTGAAAATCCAAAGGAAAATGGATAAGCCTAAACATATACCCTAACTCAAATATGAAGTCAAACCGACAAAAAAAGGGGGAAACCTCCTGCACCCATCATAAAGATCACATAATCAGAGATGCTTTCAAAAAGGGGTATGATTTTAAAAGATGATGAAAAGAGCAGGTTTTTTGTCCTTATTTCTTTTTGGTTTTCCAGTAAAAATAGACAGGGATGCCCACAAAGATAATTGCCAGGCCAGCAAAAGAATTCCAGAAAGTGTTGATCAAGGAGTTGATCGAAAGATAGAGTGCCGAGAGGACAAAGAGGACAGGAGTTACAGGATATCCCCATGTCTTATAAGGTCTCTGGATATCCTGTCTTTTCTTCCTGAGGATTATGACTCCAGCCACAGTCAAGCCCATGAAAATCCAGAGCCCGAAAACGACGTAGGTAAAGAGTTGCTCAAATGTCCCTGTCAGGCAGAGGAGGGAACTCCAGACAGCTAGAGCGATGATAGAGATGTGAGGGGTAAGAAACTTGGGATGGACTTTGGCAATCTGCTTAAAAAAGAGACCATGCTTGGCCATGGCATAATAGACCCTCGGTCCTGTTAGCAGGTGGCCATTCGCTGCTCCAGTGATGGAGAAAAGAATGATGAAGGCGATGATCGAAGCTCCGACAGGTCCGATAGCGACTTTCATGGCTTCTGCGGCAACCCGGTTGTAAATGGAACTTGATTCATCAACCATCTGGCCTGTGGGGAAGACATAGAGATAGGCCATATTGGCCAGGAGATAGAGAATAATGACAAGCACGGTTCCGATGAAAATCCCAAGAGGCAGTCTCTTTTCCGGGTTTTTAACCTCTCCGGCGCTAAAAGAAGCTGACTCCCATCCCTTATAAGCCCAAAGAGCCGCGACTAAAGCCACGCCGAAGCCAGCCAAAACGCTTCCTGAAGCAGGTTGTGCTACTGAGGACGACGATGATGAGAGGAAATTGGAGGCACTGCCCTTGGCAAAAATGAAAATAATGGCCGAAACACCAAGGAGAGCAACAAACTTGATGGTTGTCAGAAAATTCATCAGGAAAGCCCCTCTTTTCACGCCAAGATAGTTAATAGTCGCCAGGGCCGCGATAAGCAGAATGGAAACAATTTTTGACTCCCATGGCGAGAGTGTAATGAAAAATGGAAGATATTTTGTTGAAAAGGCGACCGCCAGAGTGGCCACACTTCCAGAATCAATGACGAGAAAAAGTGTCCAGCCAAAGAGAAAAGCAATGAGGGAACCATATGCTTCCTGGAGGTAGATGTAGATTCCGCCCGCCTGGGGAAAAGCTGCTCCGAGTTCAGAAAGGGAGAGGGCGCCAAAGAAGCTCAAAATACCCCCGACGACCCAGACAAGCAGCATGAGCTCAGGAGTCCCGACATCTTTGGCAACTTTTGGTGGGTTAATAAAAATCCCTGACCCGATCATCATTCCAATAACGATCCCGATGATGCTGAAGATGCCAAGAACGCGGGGAAGCTCAGGAGAGGAGGACAACTGACCAGGAGAGATAGATTTTTCTTTGTTCATGTTTTCCTCTTTAACAAAAATAAATCTTATAGTCAATGTCACCCGTTAGAAAATAAAGACGAAGCTCGGACGATTTCTGCGTTTTTGAAGACCAAGTGGCAGGCGGGTTTTAGCT
>CAZPAX010000252.1:0-2808 GCA_964584535.1 uncultured Eubacteriales bacterium | reverse complement strand
TCACACGCGAAGAGCTTCTCGATGAAGTTTGGGGCTATGACCAATATCCGACAACACGAACTGTGGACAATCACATCGCTTTGCTTCGAAACAAGCTTGAAGATGACCCAGCCAACCCGCGTCATTTGATCACAATTCATGGCGTCGGCTACAAGCTTGTGCTTGAGAAATGACATTTTCATGACAAAAAGCAGACAACTTTCTGAAATTATTCTTGCAAAGAAATTACATTTTCAGGACATCATCATGACACATGCCGAAGCTGAGAGCGCTAAATTGAGGTTGAATCAATCAAATTAAAAGGAGGTCAGAGATGAAGAAAACATCAATTTTGGCTGCACTTCTCATTTTCCTGTCTCTCAGCGTCGCAGGTTTAATTGCTCAAAATGCTCAAGACTTATTTCAAAAAGCCCTGACTAAAGAGCGAGCAGAGGGAAATCTCAAAGAGGCCATCTCTCTTTATGAAAAGGTCATCAAAACAACAAAAGATGAATCCTTGGCCGCCCAGGCCCAGCTTCGAATTGGATTCTGCTATGAAAAGCTAGGGATGAGGGAAGCACAAAAAGCTTTCCAGAAAGTGATCGATAATTATCCAAAGCAAGCCGAAGCTGTTGAGGTGGCGAAAGGAAAACTTTCCATTCTCCTCAGAGCGAAGGCTACCTTAGAAAAGGCCGAAAAAGAATTTAAAATTAGGAAGGTCTGTGAAGGAGAGGATATTGACGTCTCAGGCGAAGTTTCCCCAGACGGCCGCTATATTTCCTATACAGACTGGAGAACAGGCGATCTCGCCATTTATGAGATTTCAACAGGGAAAAAACGCCGCCTTACAAGTCCAACTGAAGTCGAACCTTTTGGAATGGTACTCCGCTCCCGATGGTCGTCCGACAGCCAACGAATAGCTTATAATTGGTATAACAAAGATAGCTTCTGGGATCTGCGGATAATAGGGCTTGACGGCCCAAAGCACCGAGTGCTTTATCGAGATAAGGATGTATTTCCTCTGCCCCTCGATTGGTCTCCTGATGGCAAACACATTTTAGCAATCTTCGACAATTATTATAAAGACAAAGTCAAGCAAGTTGGCTTAATATCTGTTACAGATGGCGCTGTCAGCATTCTGGAGACCTTTAAGGGCCGTGCCGCCTATTACTATTTGTGCTTTTCTCCTGATGGACGTTATATTGCCTATGATTATCCACAGAAACAAGGTTCTCAGGATCGTGATATTTTCATATACTCGATTGAAGAAAAAAGTGAAATTCCTTTAGTTCAAGATTTAGCTGATGACCGCCTAGTAGTCTGGACACCCGATGGGAAAAATATCCTATTTGGCAGCAACCGCTTGGGCACTATGGATTTATGGGCAATTTCGGTCAAAGAAGGGAAGCCCCAGGGAGCTTTAACATTAGTGAAAAAGGATATTGGATTAATCTCGCCGACGGGATTTGCACCCGATGGTTCCTTATACTATGGAGTCTCGATTAATATAAGAGATGTTTATATCGGAACATTGAACAAGGAAAGAGAAAAATTCCTCGTTCCTCCAGAGAAACTTACTGGGCCTTTTGTTGGAAACAATTTTTCTCCTGAATGGTCCCCTGATGGTAAGTCCCTGGCCTATATCTCGAGGAGGCTCCCTCGGTATGAGTATGGTGCTGATATCCTTTATATAGTTTCCCTCGAGACCGGTGAAGAAAGGGAAGTTGTGCGTCCTCAGGAAATTCGAAGTTTAGGAGGAATTTCAAGGGGAATTTGCTGGTCTCCTGACGGTCGCTCAATACTTTCATCTGGCCATGATAAGAAAGGCCAGGGTATCTATGTGGTTGATGTCAAAACTGGAGAGATGACCGCTGTTCTTTACGGCGAAGAGCAGATCATGAATCCTAACTGGTCAGCAGATGGGAAGGCGATTTTCTTTATAGAGAGGGACTGGAAAAAAGGAATCTCTCGTGTTTTTCGATATGATATGAAGACTAAAGAGAAGAAAGAGATCTACAATCAAAGCCCTAATCTCCTGTGGTTGATTCCCTCTCCTGATGGAAAGCTGTTAGCATTTGCAACATTTGAAAAATACAAAGAAGAGAACATAGGCGTACTGATGGTCCTGCCAGTTGAGGGTGGAGAGCCTCGTGAAGTTGTAAAAATAATTGGTGGAGCGTGCGGGGCGATGGCTTGGGCTCTTGATAGCCGGGAGATAATTTATGGTATAGACTTGTATGCTCCTGGCAGCCAGGGAATGGCGCAGGGCTCGGAATTGTGGAAAGTTTCTGTTGAAGGGGGTGAGCCTCAAAAGCTCTGGAAAATGGCGAGCCCATTAGAAGAACTACGCATACATCCTGATGGACAACGCCTAGCATTTAGCTCAAGCACAAACCGGGCTGAAATCTGGGTGATGGAGAACTTCCTGCCCGAGTCAAGAAAAAGATAATAAGATTTTCTTTTCTATTCTAGGAAAAATTTGATTTCAACTATCAATTTTTCTGTCAATATCCCTAAAATATGTGCATATTTGTGTATAAAAATTTTATAACAATCTCTCGACTTTTTTGTCGTATTGTTCTCTATTTACTGGCAATTGACCTCGCAGTTTTGATTATGATATCTTCAGCAAAGAGGGAAATATGTTTAGAATTCAATTTTCAAAAAATCATGTCGATCGATTTGAAAAACTGGATATTCTGGCTGTTTATCTTTTCGGTTCTCAAGCCAAAGGGAATGTCCATCCTTTAAGCGATGTTGATATAGGCGTTGTCTTTGAAAAGCCTGAAAAATTTAAAGATAAAACTATGAGCCTTTATCTCGAGCTCT
>CAZPAX010000251.1:0-2812 GCA_964584535.1 uncultured Eubacteriales bacterium | reverse complement strand
GGTTCCCCGGGGTGCGGGGGCCAAGGGCAGCTTCCTGCACCCGATTGAATCACATAAAAAGAGATGCTTCCCCGAGTAGGGTCGGATTTGACAGGAAAGAGATTTTCTATTATTGGTAACTCAGTGCAGTCTGAGATAGGAGTAAGAGATTGGAAAGCCAGCGGCTCGGATCTTTGGATGCTTTCCGTGGTCTGACTATTGCCGGAATGATCGTTGTCAATAATCCAGGAAGCTGGGAGTATGTCTATCCTCCACTTCGCCATGCTGAATGGCATGGCTGGACTCCTACAGACCTTGTTTTTCCCTTCTTTCTGTTCATTGTCGGAGTATCGATTTCTCTTGCCCTTTCCCGGAGAGCTAAGCAAGGCTCAGCAAGATCTAGCCTTTATTTTAAGGTTTTTAAAAGAAGTATCATTATTTTTAGCCTCGGTATTTTCCTTCACCTTATTCCGCGCTTTAACTTTGAAACTTTGCGGATTCCGGGTGTTTTGCAGCGCATTGCCCTCTGCTATCTTTTTTCAGCGCTCCTTTTCCTCAACACTGGAACAAAAGGCAGAGTCATAGCGAGTTTCTCATTTCTGGCTTCCTATTGGTTGCTCATGAAGTTTGTTCCGGTTCCAGGCTATGGGGCTGGGATCTTGAATTATGAGGGAAATCTCTGCTCCTATATTGACACCAAGCTTCTCTCTGGCCACCTTTATAAGCAATCTTTTGACCCGGAAGGCATTTTGAGTACTCTGCCGGCCATCGCCACAACCCTTCTTGGAACCCTGACTGGCGATTGGCTCAGAACAAAGAAAACAATTCTTCAGAGGACCACTGGATTGTTTATTGGAGGGATTGCTTTTACCTCTGCTGGCCTTTTGCTCCATCCATTTTTTCCCATAAATAAGCAGCTCTGGACAAGCACTTATGTTCTTTTTACAGCAGGTGTAGCCATGGTCTTACTAGGAGCCTTTTTTGGAGTAATGGAAGGAGTGGGCTTTAAAAAGTGGGCCTTCCCTTTTCTTGTCTTGGGCACAAATGCGATCACTGTTTATGCTGGCTCAGCCTTGATGGTCAAGCTTGTCCTTTTAATAAAAATACCAACTGACGGCATAACAACTTCAGTGCCCGGCTATCTCTACAATCATTTCCTCTCGCCTCTGGCTGGACCTTATTTAGGATCCTTGATTTATCCTCTGCTTCTCCTAATTATCTGGATTGGAATCATGATTCCTTTTTATAATAAGAGAATATTGATCAAAATCTGATTTGGAGTTCGAGGAGTGAAAGAATTAAGCAAAATTTCCAGGATTTCTTTGGTCTTAAGGATAGGTTTTTGCCTTTTAAGTCTGGCGTTTGTCTTTTCCTGCAAGGCTCGAAAAAGCGAAGTCGAGATAATCGAAAAGCCAAAAGTAAAGCCAGGAGTCGAAGTCTTCCTTGAAAAATATTTAGACCTGGTCAGAGGAAAAAAGGTGGGATTGATAACCAATCCAACAGGTGTGGATAGCCATCTGCAGAGTAGTGTTGAGCTTTTTTCTAAAAATGCAGAAATAAATTTAGTTTCTCTCTACGGACCTGAACACGGGCTAAGAGGAGAGGCCCAGGCTGGCCAGTATATCCCTTTCTACATGGATAAGAAATACAACCTTCCTGTCTTCAGCCTCTACGGCCAATCTCTGAAGCCTTCTCCAGGAATGCTCAAGAATATCGACGAATACATGCGCTCTTTTGATACAGATAAAACTGGAAAAATTCCAGAGAGCTTAATGGTCAAGGACATTGATGTCCTCATTTTTGATATCCAGGATGTGGGAACAAGAATTTATACCTATATTGCGACCATGGCTTATGCCATGCAGGCCTGCGCTGAGAATAGCATTGATTTTATTGTCCTGGACAGGCCAAATCCCATCAACGGCATTGATCTTGAGGGGCCAATCCTTGAATATCCAGATTACAGCTCTTTTGTTGGGCTCTATCCAATCCCTGTCCGACACGGGATGACTGTGGGAGAACTCGCCAATCTTTTCAATGACAAATTCCTGGAGAGAAAATCCAACCTGAAAGTTATCCCCATGGAAGGATGGAAAAGAGAGATGTGGTATGACGAAACATCGCTTGCCTGGGTTATTCCTTCTCCCAATATTCCGACATTGACGACAGCCACTGTTTACCCTGGCCAGGTTTATTTGGAAGGGACGAATGTCTCAGAGGGCAGAGGTACGACAAAGCCCTTTGAACTTTTCGGCGCTCCCTGGATCGACGGAAATGAGCTAGCAAATAAACTCAACGCACTTGATCTTCGAGGTATAAGATTCAGGGAAGCCTGGTTCTCGCCGACTTTTTCCAAATATGAGGGAGAGCTGTGCGGGGGAGCTCAAATCCATGTCCTGAATAGAGACGAGTACCGCCCACTTGAATCTGCGCTTTCCATCATCAAAACGATCAGAGATATGTATCCTGACAAGTTTGAATTCCACAAGGAATACTTTGATAAAATCATGGGAACTTCAAATGTGAGAGAGGCTCTTGAAAAAGGCGTTTCCATTAAAGAGATCCTGGAAAGCTTTAAGGAAGGGCTGACCAAATTTTCTGATCTCCGCAAACCATATTTTCTTTATTAATTTATCATTCATTCGCTCAAGGGAATTAAAGAGAAAGGATAAATTATTGAAAAGAATAAAACTTTTTTCGTAAAATTATCGTCTTCTCCCCAAAACAGAGGAGAAATGTTTGATGCCAAAACAAAATATTTCATATTCTCTTGCTAATCCCCTTTCAGTTATTCTCGATAAACCTTGCCTGGATTTCCAAAGAGCTGATTTTT
>CAZPAX010000250.1:0-2854 GCA_964584535.1 uncultured Eubacteriales bacterium | reverse complement strand
GGAACAATGGAGAGAATTCGGGTCATCGATGCTGTCGAGCTGACATTGAGATACACCAACCACAAACCGAAAATTGTCTTTAAGCCGGACATGCCTGTTGGCCCGCGCAATCGTGTTGCCGAGAATTCTCTAGCCAAGAAATTGCTGGGCTGGCAGCCTCAGGTAAAATTCCGTGATGGACTGCGGAGGACGATTGACTGGTATTTTTCTCATAAGAAAAGAGAAGAAGTCTCAAAGATCCTAAAAGAGAAGTTGACGGAAAGATAGAAGTGGCAAATTTTCTCAAATATTGGCTGCCTCCCCTTATTTGGGGAAGCCTTATTTTCCCTTTATCCAATCATTTTCTGAGCCAGGGCATCACTTATACCATCATTGTCTCCATCATCAGATGGTTTCTGCCCCAGGTCAGTGCAGCTACGGTCGGGACATTGTACATTGTGGTCAGGAAATTCTTTCACTTTGTGGAATATGCCATTCTAGCCTTTCTCCTCTTCCGGGCCTTCCGTGGCTCAAGGAAGGAAATTTGGCACTTGAAGTGGGCAATCTATTCTGTAGGGATTGCTATTGGCTATGGATTTCTCGATGAGTTCCTCCAAGCATTCATTCCCTCCCGGAATAGTTCTCTCCTGGATTGGGCCGTTGATTCAGCTGGAGCACTATTTGCTCTGGGAATGATTGCTGTAAAAAGAGAAAAATAATTTGACCAAAACTTTTTCTCGATCAGGTTCAGCAATAAAAAAAGGACTTTTTCTGAAAAGGCCTTTTGATATCGCCCTCTCTTTCTTGGGTCTTGGAGCTTCTTCACCATTTTGGCTTTTGTTTTCTTCACTTATCTGGCTTGAGGATAGGGGTCCGGTTTTCTATAAGCAAGATCGGGTCGGAAAAGAGGGTAAAATTTTTAAAGCTCTAAAATTTCGCTCGATGATAAAAAATGCTGAAATAGATCAGGGCCCGGTCCAAGCAAAAGAGAATGACTCGAGGGTCACCAGGATAGGAAGGATACTGAGAGCAACAGCTATGGATGAACTTCCCCAGCTTCTCAATATTTTAAAGGGTGAAATGAGCTTTGTTGGACCGAGAGCTTTAAGGCCTGAAGAAAGGGAAATTTATGGTAATCCTGGAACAAGAGCTCTGGAGGAAATTCCTGGCTATCGGGAAAGACATACTATCAGACCTGGCTTAACAGGGCTTACCCAGATTCTTCTTCCCACAGATGCTCCTCGGCACAATAAGTTCCGCTGTGATTTGCTCTACCTCAGTAGGAAAAGTTTCTGGCTGGATTTAAAAATACTTCTCCTTTCCTTCTGGGTGACCTTTCGAGGAAAGTGGGAATCACGGAAACCGAAAATCTAAATAATATTCCTTGTTGACAAAAATTGTATGATTAATAAAATAATAACAAATAAATTTTTAAGAATTGCTGATGATGAAGGGTATCTGACTGACCCTCATGACGAAAAAGCACGATGTGATCGTTGTTGGAGGCGGGCCGAGTGGTTTAAATGTTTCTAGGAGACTGGCAGAGAGAGGTTTGGATGTTCTTGTTCTGGAGAGGAAAAAAGAAATTGGAACCCATATTGTCTGCACAGGAGTTTTAGGAAAAGAGATCTTTAAAAAATTTGACCTCGCCCCTAATTCCATCCTTAAAGAAATCATGAATGTCAAAATAGTTTCTCCTCAGGGAAACACCATCACTTACCAGCATCCAGCGTCCTTTGCCTGCGTCGTTGACAGGGAAAAATTCGATAAACTCCTGGCAGATGAAGCGCGATCAAAAGGCGTAGAATTCGAGCTGGGAAACCGGGTGATAGATGTTTTCGTTAATAAGAGTGATGTTGAAGTCGTGGCCAGAACAGGTGACAACAATCCGAGGAAATTTCGAAGTCAAATTGTTGTCCTGGCTACAGGCATAGACCATCATCTTAACAAAAGGCTTGGCCTGGGCTATCCTAGAGATTTTTTAAACGGCGCCCAAGCTGAACTGGAAATTGAGGATGGCCAGGCAACCACAGTTTTTATCGGAAAAAATTTTGCCCAAGGAGCTTTTGCCTGGGCTGTTCCCACAAACTGCCAAAAAGTAAGGCTTGGCTTATTGACTGAAAAAGACCCAAAGGTCTGTTTCGAACATCTTCTGGAAAAATTCTTTCCTGAGAAGAAAAAGAATCTGGAAGAAAAGCAGGTCCAAATCAAAGCCATCGCCCAGGGTTTGATCTCCAGAAGCTATGGAGAGAGAGTTATTGCTCTGGGGGAAGCGGCTGGTCAGGTGAAGACAACAACTGGAGGCGGGATTTACTTTGGCCTGCTCAGCTCAGAATTTGCATCAGAAGTGATCCTCCGAAGCTATGAATTTGGTTCCTTCAGATCGAGTCTTCTCTCCGAATATGAAAAACTTTGGAAGAGAGCTCTTGAGAAGGAAATTCTTGTCGGCTATTATACAAGGAAAATTTGGGCCCGGCTGACTGACCTGCAAGTGGAAAGAATGTTCCAGATTGCTCAGAATGACGGGATAATTCCCCTTGTTAAGGATAAGGCAAATTTCGACTGGCACAGTGGATTCATCTTAGCCTTGATCAAAAAATTGCCCTTTTTCAAGATTTTCAGGGAAATTCCAGAAAAGCTTTGGTTTTCTGAGTAAAGTCTCCACAAAGAGGTTCACCTTCGTTTTTCATCCTGTGAAAATTCTCAATATAATAAGATGGGATAAAATTTGGCCCTGGCTTCTTCTAGTGGCTCTGGCCTATCTTTTAGCCAAACAGATTGTCCGATGAAAATGAAAAAGACAATTTTTTTCACCCTTTTCTTCCTGGCGACGTGGGGAATTGTTTTGAGCCAGAATTACAGGACCTTTCAGGCT
>CAZPAX010000249.1:0-2887 GCA_964584535.1 uncultured Eubacteriales bacterium | reverse complement strand
TCAGGGATTCCCGAAGAAAAGCATCAAGCCTCTCCTTTTTGCGGCTTTTCAAAACGAGCTGAACACGGCTCAGTCCTCTCACTTTGGAGATCGGAGCCAAAGCAGGTCCCAAAATCTCAATATCTCTGCCAAAGCTTTTCACTTCAGCCGAAAATTCCCTTGCCTTCTGGGCCAGGCTCCTCAGATTTTCGCCCATCAATAGAACTTCAGCCATATGAGAAAAAGGAGGATAATTCATGAGCAGCCGGAATTTGATTTCCTGGTTATAAAAGGAAACGTAATCATTTCGCGCAGCCTTGAGAATGCTGAAGTGGCGGGGAAGAGCTGTCTGGATGATGACTTCCGAAAGGCTATCTTCCTCGAGGAAGCTCATCATCCGGGTTAGAGCCTGAAAAGTTCTCTGGCCAGCTCTGAAATCGGATAGGGCAAGCATTGCCTCAGGATTGAGAATTCCGATTAAAGATACAGAAGGCAAATCGACCTGGTGGGCCAGAAGTTCAGTTCCAACCAGGATATCAATCTTGCTTTTCCTGAAGCTGTGAAGGATCTTCTCCTGCTCTTTCTTACTCTTGATAACATCAGTGTCAAAGCAGGTAATTCGGGCCTGGGGGAAATTTTTCTTCAATTCCTCTTCGACTCGCTCAATGCCTTTTCCCCGCTTTCCGATGATCCTGCTCCGGCAAACAGGGCAGACTTCCATTTTAGGGATTGAATAATGGCAGTAATGGCAAATGAGCTTCTCCTCTCTTTTGTGATAAGTGAGAGCAATATCACAGCGACCGCACTTGGGAATATAACTGCATCTTGAACAGAAAAGAAATGAGGCATATCCCCGCCGGTTGAGAAAAACAAGGGCTTGTTCTCCTCTCTCCAACCTCTTGCCTATGGCCTCCAGCAACTGGAAAGAGACGACCTCTCTCCCTCCTCTTTCCTTAACAAGTATCACTCTCCTCTTCTTTATCTCTGTTTCCAGAGGAATCAGATATCCAAGCTTTTTGGCTCTGTGGAAACCCTCAACAGAAGGCGAAGCTGATCCATAAACAAGAGCCACTTTCTCTTCTTTGGCCCTCAGCCAGGCTCCGCCGCGGGCGTCATAGGACGGGCTTTCTTGCTGATAGTAGGAATCATCGTGTTCCTCATCAACAACAATCAGCCCCAAATTATCAAGAGGAGAAAAAAGAGCGGAGCGCGGGCCGACAACCACATCGGCCTCTTTATTTCTTATCTTTTGCCATTCGGACTCTCTCTGCCTTTCTGGGAGCTCGGAGTGAAGGATGGCGACTCTCTCCCCAAGAGTTTTCCTGAATTTTTCTATCAGAGCTCTGCCCAGTGAAATCTCTGGAACCAGGAACAAAACTCTCTCTCCCCGGGCCAGTATTCTTTTCAACAGATAAAAATAGACCTCTTCTCTCGATTGCCTGGAGCCAAAAAGAAAAAAGGGAGAAAATATTCTCTCCTCAATTTTTTTCTCTATGGCCTCAACGGCTTTTTGCAAATTTTCTGTGGCAAAAAAACCAAATTCAAGCTGGGTCTCACGAACAGCCCTCTGCGCAGTCTTTTTTCTCTCTACCCTCTTCAACTCCCTTTCGACTTCGACCAAGCTTTTTTTCTCCATTCGTCTGAGAAGGGAAGGAAAATTCCTAAGCCGGCTTCTCTTCTTCAGATAGAAGGAGCTGAAAGATTTCTCCTCAAGAATACTAGCCACTGCCTTTTCGCTATCAGAAAGAATTCCTTTTTCAAGAGCTTCTTTGCCTTTCTCAGTCAAGGAAACTTTCATCCTGCTCCTGAGGATAAAGGAGGGAGGAAGAGAGGCCTGAAGGATTTCTCCCCATGAGGAGTGATAAGAAGCAGACAATTTTCGAGTGAAGCGGAGAAAAAGAGGAGCAAAGACAGGGCTTTCATCCAGCAGTTCCTTAATCTCTTTAAGCTTGAGGTCGGAAGAAGGCTTTCTCTTTCTGAGGCCGACGACAAATCCTGTCATCATCCTCTCCCCCAGGGGGACAAGAACCCGCGACCCGATTTTGGCTCGATCCTTTAAGAGTTCAGGAATTCGGTAAAGGAATGTCTGCTCAAGAGGGAGTGGGAAGGAGACTTCGGCCAGCAAGCTCATCTCTTATTCAGGCAAGCCATCACTTTTTGCATGTCTTCCCAGACCATTTTTTTGATCTCTTTGTTTCCTTCATTCCTGATAAGATAGGAAGGATGAAAAGTTGGCATGACGGGGATATTCCCGAATTGATAGAAATTTCCCCTCAACTCATTCATGCTCAGAGCGCCGGGGACAAAAAAATCTGTGGCCACTTTCCCCAGGGTCACAATCACCCTGGGCTGAATCTTCTCTATCTGCTCGAGCAAATAGGGCCTGCAGCTTTCTACTTCTCCCCGATGAGGTGTGCGGTTTTGTGGAGGCCTGCATTTGACAACATTGGTGATATAGACTTCCTCCCGCCTGAACTTCATGGCCTGAATGATTTTCGTCAAAAGCTGGCCTGCTTTCCCAACAAAAGGCCGGCCCTGAATATCTTCTTCATAGCCAGGGGCCTCGCCGACAAACATGAGCTCAGCTTCGTATGTCCCTTCTCCGGGGACAGCATTCTTTCTTGTCCGGGAAAGGGGACAGAGCTGGCAGTTAAGAATCCTCTCCTCAAGAGAAGGAGAAGACGAGTCTTTTCGAGAAAAAAGAAACTCTACTCCAAGCTCCCTGAGAAAATGGAGCCTCTCTTCAAGATGAAAGAGGAGTTCGCTACTTTTTTTTCCCAAGCAAAACCTCTATTTGATCTAAGACAGCGCGGCTTATTTCACGCTTGCTCATCTTTTGAGTCTCGACGATTTTTCCCCTGGAGCCGATGATCGTCACCTGGTTAAAATCTGACTCAAAGCCAATTCC
>CAZPAX010000248.1:0-2898 GCA_964584535.1 uncultured Eubacteriales bacterium | reverse complement strand
AAATATAAAATGATAGTCTGAAAATGGAAAGCCTGGGCAGGGAAAGGGAAGGCAAAATCTGGGCGGTTGCCGGTGGCAAAGGAGGCACAGGGAAAACCTTTATCATCAGCAGCATCGGCACTTATCTGGCCAGAAAAGGAAACAAGGTCATCCTCGCCGATTTTGACTACGGCGGGGCAAACCTCCATTCCTTTCTCGGAGTCACCAGGCCCAAAAAATCCCTGACCCAATTCATTGAAATGGGCGCCTCCCTCTCAGACCTCATCACGAAGACTGACATCGAGAATATCTCCCTCATAACAGGAGATATCCATTCCATCGCCTCAGACAGTATCCGCTTCAGCCAAAAATTGAAACTCTTCAGGCAGATTATGAAACTCAATTCCCAATACATCCTCATCGATCTTGGCGCGGGCAGCCATAACAACACCATTGATACTTTTCTCATCGCTGACAAGATGATTACTGTGCTGGTGCCAGAGTTGATTGCCATCGAAAATATGTATCACTTTTTAAAAAATGTCTATTTCCGGAAGATCAAGATGTCGCTCAGAGATTATGGCTTCAAAGAGATTGTCCAGCACATCTGGGAAAGAAGGGAAAAGTATGGGATCAAAAACCTCAAGGACCTTGTCGATTACCTCATGGATAGCTTTTCCTACATCGGGGGTATCCTGGAGAGGGAGCTCGCCAACTTCAAGGTTTATCTGATCATGAACATGGTCAGAAGCGATCAGGATATCTCTCTCGGATATGCGATAAAGAGCGTCCTCAAGAAGTTTCTAGGGATAAATAGCCAGTATGCTGGCTATATCGAATATGATGATTGTGTCTGGAGGTCTATTCGCGACAATAAGCCTTTTATGGTCTACTTTGGCCTCTCGCGCTGCGCTAAAGAAATAGAAACCTTCACCCTGAATCTGATTCAAGAAAAAGAGGTTACCCTGCTTAGAGGTTGATGATGTCGAGAGAAGATTATAGAAAATATTTTGAGGTTCTCGAGCTCGATCCGGAGGCTTCGATGACAGAGGTGAGAAATGCCTACGCTCGCCTTAAAAGATTGTATTCCACAGATTCGATCGCCATTACTCCTCTTGCTGCAGAACTCCCGGAGAAGAAAAGAAAGAAGATCCTTAAGGAAATCGAAGATGCGCATGTCATAATCATGGCCCTCCTGGAGAAGGAATCGCAGAAGGCAGCCCAGGCAAAAAAGGCAGCGGCTGCTGGCCAGGATGAAGAAGCAAAGGTGGAAAGAGCGATATTCAGCGGACCCCTATTAAAGCAAATAAGGGAACAACTGGGCATCGGGTTACATGAGATATCACTGAGCACCAAGATCCGCCAAGAAATCCTCACAGATATCGAGCAGGAGAGATTCGATGACCTTCCCCCTGAGATTTACCTTGCGGCTCATCTCAAGAATTATGCAAGCTGCATCATGCTTAATCCCAAAAAAGTTGCTGACGATTACATCAAGCGGTATAGAGAATGGAAAAACAGAGGATGAAGAGAAAAGAAAGTATCATAAAGATTACATATTCAGAGATGCTATCAAGAGAAAAGCGGAGCTTTGAAATTCCGATCAAATTCAGTAAAATAGCAATCTATTAGGCTGCATAAAGCTAGCCACAGAAAATTCGAGACTCGTAATCATGATCATCAAGAAACTGGAACTCCAGGGATTTAAATCCTTCCCCGAAAAAACAAAAATCCTCTTTCATCGCGGGATAACGGCAATAATCGGGCCAAACGGGACTGGAAAAAGCAACATTGTTGATGGCATCCTCTGGGTTCTGGGAGGCCAGCGTATGAAATCCCTGCGCGGGGAGAGGACCGAAGACATTATCTTTAATGGAAACGCCAAGAAGCCTGCCCTGGGTATGGCGGATGTCGTTTTATTTCTGGGAAATGAAGAGGAAGAGCTGATCATAAACCATCGGGCTTTCCGCTCTGGAGAAAGCGAATACAGACTGAACGGCAAAATGGTCCGGCTCAAAGACATCCAGGACTCTCTCTGGAAAAAAGACATCGCTGAAAAAGAATATTTTGTCATCGAGCAGGGAGCAATTGGCCTTTTCCTCACTTCCAAGCCTGCCGAAAAAAGGCTTTTGCTCGAGGAAGCAGCCGGGACAGCTTACTACAAGGATAAGAGAAAGCAGGCTGAGAGCAAACTCGAGACAAGCGAACAGAATCTCATCCGCCTTGAAGACATCATTACAGAGGTCTCGAGGGCAAAAAATTCCCTACAGAGGCAGGCTCAGGCTGCGGCAAGGTACAGAAAATTGAGGGAGAGAATCCGCCAGCTCGCTGCCCTTAATCTGCGGAGAAAAATCGACCACCTGGAAACAAGCCATAGAGATGTCTCCAGCCGCTACAAAGAATGCCTGGACGAGGAAAAGGAGATGATGTCCAGGGTAAAATCAGAAGAGAAAGAGCTTTCGCAAAAAAGAAAAGAAATCTGGGACTTAGAGAAAGCGCTGAAACAGGGCCAGGAAAATCTTTTTGGCCTCAAATCCCAGATTACGCGAAACGAGGCTGAAATCGAGAAAGAGATAAAGAGGATTGAATTTTTCCAAGAAAAACGCAAAAAGGCAAAAGTGGATGGCGAAGAAAACAGCCAGGAACTTGTCCTCATCGAAAAAGAGCTTGATCAGACTGAAAAAAGCCTTGAGGAGCTCAACCAGTCTTCTAAGGAAAAGCAGGAAGAGCTTTCCAGAACCAGGGAGGAAGGCCGCATAGCCCAAGAAAAAATTGCAGCCCAGGCCAAGCGATTGGAAAAAGTAAAGGCCGAATATTTCCAGAAACTCTCCAAGCTCACCGAGATGAAAAACGAGGGAGCAAAAGTTGAAAAAGAACTGGAGCTTTCTCTCCGCCAGGAAGAAAAGCTCAAAAACCGCC
>CAZPAX010000247.1:0-2898 GCA_964584535.1 uncultured Eubacteriales bacterium | reverse complement strand
TCTTATGGAGCAGGCAATTATGCCATGTGCGGCCGGGCTTATGAGCCGAGATTGCTGTGGATGTGGGCAAATGCCCGGATCAGCGTCATGGGCGGAGAGCAGGCAGCCAGCGTTTTGACGACTGTAAAAATAAAGAGATTGCAGGAAGAAGGTGTGCAAATGACCGAAGAGGAGAAGGAAAAAATAATGAAACCCATTCTAGAAAAGTATGATCAGGAAGCAAGTCCCTATTACAGCACAGCCCGGCTCTGGGATGATGGGATTCTCGATCCCCTGGAAACAAGAGAAGCTCTAGCTCTGGGGATTTCGATGAGCTTAAACGCTCCTATTCCTGACTATAAAGTTGGGATTTTCCGCATGTAAGATGGAAAAGAAAAGCTACCAGACGATTAAATTTTTAGTTGAAGGAAAAGTGGCCAGGATTGTTCTTTTCCGGCCAGAAGTCCACAATGCCTTCAACTCGACCATGATCCGTGAGCTGGACAGCGCCTTTGAAGGTGCCAAAAATGAAGAATTGATACGGGTTGTGGTCTTGACAGCTGAGGGAAAATCTTTCTGTTCCGGGGCTGATATCAATTGGATGCGGGAGATCATCCGTTATTCATTTGACCAGAACCTTAAGGAATCGCTTGAGCTTGCCCGGTTGCTCGAGAAAATCTATTCCTTGCCAAAGCCAACTATTGCCGGGATAAACGGAGCAGCTATTGGAGGGGGGACGGGTTTTTTCTCTGCCTGTGATATCGCTGTCGCTTCTGAGGAGGCGGTTTTTGGCTTGAGCGAGGTCAAAATTGGCCTTGTTCCTGCAGCCATCTCACCTTATGTTATCCGGCGGATAGGGGAGAGCAAGGCGAGGGAATACTTTTTAACTGGAGAAAGGTTTGGCTCTGAGAAAGCTCTTGAGATTGGCCTTGTCAACAGGGTTGTTCCTCTTTCTAAGCTTGACCATGAAGTTGAGCAGATTATCAAGCTGCTCCTCAGCTCTGGCCCAGAAGCCCTGGCCAATTGCAAGAAACTGATCAGTCGCGTTCCGGGCATGACTTTGGAGGAAGCCAAGGCCTACACGGCCCGGATGATTGCCAATCTAAGAGTCAGCAAGGAAGGCCAGGAAGGCATGGCTGCTTTTCTTGAGAAAAGGAAGCCAAAGTGGGATGAAGAAGAGGAATGATAAAAAGGATATTGATCGCCAATAGGGGAGAGATTGCCTGCCGGGTGATTAAAGCCTGCCAGGAGATGGGTATCTCAACTGTGGCTGTTTATTCAGAAGTGGACCGCAAAAGCCTCCATGTCCAGGTGGCTGATGAGGCTGTCTGCATCGGGCCAGCCCCTTCAGTGGAGAGCTACCTAAATATGGAAAAAATCATCCAGACTGCCCACCAAACAGGGGTTGAAGCTATTCATCCAGGTTATGGCTTTCTGGCTGAAAACTCTGAATTTGATCGGCTCTGTGAAAAGGAAAAGATTATTTTCATCGGGCCAAATTCCAGAGCTCTGGCACTGGTCGGAGATAAGGTTCGATCCCGCCAGATCATGGAGAAGGCTGGAATTCCCATTATCCCCGGAATGAAGAGAATCCCCAAAGACTTTTCTGAATATGAACAAGAGGCTAAGAAGATAGGCTATCCGGTGATGATCAAGGCTTCAGCCGGAGGGGGCGGAAAAGGGATGCGCATTGTCTCGAGCCAAGAAGAGTTAAATTCTAGCCTGGAAGCTGGCATGAGGGAGGCTAAATCAGCATTTGGCGATGAATCTGTTTATCTGGAAAAATACATCGAAGAGCCAAGACATGTGGAATTCCAGGTCCTGGCAGACAATTACGGAAACATAGTTCATCTTTTTGAGAGAGAGTGTTCTATCCAGAGGCGACATCAGAAGATTGTGGAGGAAACTCCTTCCCTTGCCCTAGATCCAGAGCTGCGAAAAAAGATGGGAGAGACAGCCAAGAAAGTCATTCAGGTCTCTGGCTACAACAATGCTGGGACTGTCGAGTTTCTGCTCGATAAAGATAAAAATTTCTATTTCTTGGAAGTCAATGCCAGGCTCCAAGTGGAACACCCGGTCACAGAGCTAGCCACAGGAGTCGACCTTGTCCATCAGCAGATTCTGATTGCTTCAGGCGAAAAGCTCTCCTTCAAGCAGGAAGATATCAAGCACCGAGGCCACGCTATTGAATGCCGGATTTATGCTGAAGATCCGGCCAACAATTTTCTTCCCTCTTCTGGAAAAATCCTTTTTTTCAAGGAGCCAAAAGGGCCAGGTGTCCGCCATGACTGCGGCATTTACAGCGGTTGTGAAGTTCCCATCTACTATGATCCTATCCTGGCCAAGCTGATTGTCTTGGCCGAAGACAGGGAACTGGCCTGCCAAAGGATGATCAGTGCTCTGGAAGACTATGTCGTCTTGGGGATCAAAACGACCACCAGCTTTCTTAAAGCGATCATCAGCCATCCTCAATTCCGAGAAGGAAAGACAAACACAGGTTTCATTAAAACTTATTTTGAGAACTGGCGAGAAAAAGAGAAGGAAGAAGAAAATCTGAGATTGGCGCTGGCTGCGGCAGCTTTCGATGCCTCCAATAGAGCCTTTCCTCAAAAAGGAGTTGCGCTTGCCCAGAAAGAGGTCTATTCCCCCTGGAAAACATTGGGAAAATGGCGAATCGGAGAAAAATAAGGTGGAATTTGAATTCCTGGTTGACAATGTCCTCCACAAAATTTCTTTTGAGAAAAAGGAAAATTCATTCATCTTTCGAGAGGGAGATAAGTCTTTTGAGGCTGATATAAGCTGGATCTCTCCTGAGGCTTTTTCTCTTCTCGTCGATGGCCGCTCTCACCTTGTTTACATCGCCAGGGATAAAGAGAAAAGATATATTTTCCTCGAAGGTCAGCAATTCATTGTTCATGA
>CAZPAX010000246.1:1190-2906 GCA_964584535.1 uncultured Eubacteriales bacterium | reverse complement strand
GTCAGGCATCTCAAGTTAGAAAATAAAGGTGGGGCCCGGCCAGGCTCTGCCTGTTCGAAGACATAGGGGGGCGGGCAGGGCTTGGTCGAGAACAGGAAGGGACTGGCCGGGCATTCCATCCATTACAAACTCTAGATTTCAGGGGAAAAAAGATGCTTACTTGCCTTGGGATCAGCGACCCCGACTCCTTTACTGATAGAATTCGATCCGGCTGGGAAGGCTGCGGCCAAAGTAAGGCCGCGAAATAAGCCATTTATTCTCTACTTCAACTGCAGGCAGCCAATCCTGATCATTAAAACTTGGAAGTTCCCAGCCCCGCTCTTTTTGGTCGCTCGTTTTCCAGTAGCGATCGCTTGAGATAAACTTCTGCCACACTCCTTCAACCTGTACTTCGAACCAGATGTTTGCTGCTGCAGAACTTTGAGGGATGTAATTTTGGACCATTACTGAAAGAACATTCTCTCCTTTTTTTAGATAAGGACTGACCTCCCAGGCTTTCACCCGCTCGCTTTCCACCCAGGCAGAAAGGGATTTTCGAGCCAGTACCTCCCCAATCTCTTTTCCATTAACCCAGATGCGGGCATGGGAATCGGCTATGGCTTGGAGCCAGGCTTTCTCGGGCGGCTTATCCAGATAAAACCGCTTGCGCAAGAAGATAAGCGGCACTTCTGCTTTTGACTCTTTTGCTCTTGGATGAGAGATGAAAGGAGCTTCCATTTTTCCATTGAAGGAGAAATCGCCTCCTTTTATTTCCTCAGCTTTAATACTCAGATATTGGCTAAGCCGATCGAGCAAGGCCAGGATGCGCTGAAGGTTTTCAGGACGGTTTGTCCTCAGCCAGAGCTTCTGATAAATATTCTTTAAATTGTTCAATTCTTCCCTCAGTTGACTGAGTTTTTCCTCATATTTAGGAGCAAAAGATTCCTTCACCTTTGGGTCAAGCTCATACTTGGAGATCTTGTGGAGATCCAATTGAATCTGACCCAGGCGGCCAAACCAGGCGAAAAGATCGGCGCAGAAAGAAAGATAATCGAGATGATCGGCATGGTCTTTAACAACTCCTTTAAGTTGCCCTATTTCTTCCACGATTTCCTGACCAGAGAGGTCTAATTCTGTTGCGCGGCGGATGAGGTCAATGAGATTTTCGCCAAGGGGATAGAAGGGATGGCCAAAGAGAAGAGGCCAGGTGACTTGTTGCCCGAATTTATTCAGGAGATGATAAACATTGGCTACGCCAGGATCGGATGTGCCATAGAAATTCTTGAAAAAGTTCTTTTCAAAGGAGACAAGATTTGCTGCTTCCACGTTCCAGGCACAATCTGCTGCCCAGGCATAGGAATAATAATTGAGTTCCCGTAGATTAGCTCCTCCATAATCGCCCCAGTTGGAGGTGATCGCTCCTATGGCTCCATTTTTCTTGCCGTCCAAGGTAAGCTCGCGGATATTGGCCAGGGCATCAGTATGATAAGGAAATATTCGGGCCCAATTGTGGATGCCTGGGGAGATGATGAATTGTCTTCCTGATTTTTTGAAGACCTCTGCTGACCCGTAAAAATCCTGAGGCCAGTAATGCCAGTCAAAAAAGATAATGTCCTCAGGTATCTCGTTGAGGATAGTCGGATTCTCAAGAACGATATCGCTGTAGATCATTATCCTCTTTTGATAGCGGCGCAAAATCTCGATCACTTTACGGTAATGCTCAGCGTGGACAGTGGC
>CAZPAX010000246.1:0-1090 GCA_964584535.1 uncultured Eubacteriales bacterium | reverse complement strand
GTGATACCGCGGAGTTTGAAATCAGGCCAGTCAGCCAAGACAATTCCCGGAATCTGGTTTTTCGAAGGCTCATTTCTGAGGAGAAAGCGAAGACTCTGGATGGCATAGAAAATTCCCTTTTTTGTTTTGGCCGTAAGCAGGCAACGCTCGTTATCGACCCAGAGGATATAGCCTTCCTCTTCCATAGCCGGACTAAAAGAAAGATTTTGCTCCTCCAGCCAGGCCTTAACCTCTTCGTTTTCGTCTGAGATTGCGATCATGACCCCAGGCTTTTTCAAGTCTTCAGGGTCAAAAGGCATGACCTCTAATTTTAATCCGGATTCCTCTCGGATGACTTGCTGGAGAATCTCAGCCTCAGCTTTAAGATCGCTGGAAGCACGAATAAGAAGGGAAGCATGCAGGGTAAGCTTTCCCTCCTGCCAATGCCATTCCTTGGGGATGGGGAGAATAGGAAGATCAGCGCTTCTCGCCTGGGCCAGAGCCTCTGTACTCAGGAGAAGAATTGCGACCAAAAGTATTTTGCGCAGCTTCTTCATTTGATCCTCCTCACAAAATTTAGCTCAGGTTATTTTCTTTTCTTCTCTAAAAAATCATTCACTTTTCACGTGTTTGAAAACGCTTTTCGGAAAAAAATTTCGCATCACTCTCAATTAAAGTTTTATTCTCTTGATTATCCTTTCTAAATCCTTTCTATCTATTACCCGCATAATGGTGACCATATCACCTTGAACCCGATAAAGAACTCTGTAATCCCCCGAACGAAGTCGATAAAGAGGAGGCTTGAGTCCTCTCAATTTTTTGATATTGCTTCCCAATAACAAAGGGTTAGCAGAAAGCTCTTTGATATCAGAAAGGATTTTCTCTCGTTCGTCATTGGGAATGGAACTCAGGTCATCGACGGCTGATTTTGTTAGCTGAATTCGGAAATTCCACACATTTATCTCTCTTGAGTTGAAAGATATTCATCAAAAGAAATCACTCTGCCCGCTTTCAAGTCCTCTTCGGCTTTTAGAATCTTCTTTCTGATAGAGGGACTATTCTCGATGATGAAATCTTCCAGGTCATCTTCAGAGAGGGGGAGTATTGAAGC
>CAZPAX010000245.1:0-2928 GCA_964584535.1 uncultured Eubacteriales bacterium | reverse complement strand
TTTTGCGGGGCGTACGCCTAAGAATCTGATAACTTCTTTTTTCTCGGACATGGCTGGCTTTACTTTTATCTCCGAAGGCCTTTCTCCTGAGGATTTGGTCAATCTCTTGAATATCTATCTTTCAGAGATGACAGAAATTATTCTCTCTCATGGCGGGACTCTGGATAAGTACGAAGGAGACGCTATCATTGCCTTCTGGAATGCTCCTCTGGACCAGCCTGATCATGCTCTGAAAGCCTGCCGCGCAGCCCTGGCCTGCCAGAAAAAGCTCGAAGAACTCAGACCTCATCTCAGAGAGCGCTTTGGTCATGAACTTGCGATGCGTATCGGCCTTAATTCCGGTCCAGCTGTTGTCGGAAACATGGGTTCTTCCAGGCGCTTTGATTACACAGCCATGGGAGATACTGTCAATCTAGCGGCAAGACTTGAAGGAGCCTGCAAGCAATACAAAGTCCTCATTCTCGCCGGAGAGCAAACTTTCGAAAAAATTAAAGACGAAATCGTGACAAGGGAAATCGATATCATCCGGGTTGTTGGAAAAAAGAAGCCTGTCCGAGTCTTTGAGATTATCGGCGAAAAAGGGCAAGTTTCCTCTGCTGAGATGGATAGAATCGCTCATTTTCAAAAAGCTCTTGAGGCTTACCAGAGCCGGGATTGGGAGAGGGCATTGACTTTGTTTCAAAAATTGGAAGATGATATGTTGGCCAAAATGTATTGCGGACGCTGTCAAAGTCTGAAGCAATCTCCACCGCCTGAGAGTTGGGATTGTGTTTTTGAGCTTAAGGAGAAATAAAGGGAAGAAATTCAAATGGAGCTTGAATTCTGGGGAGTGAGAGGAACAACACCAGTCTCAGGAAAGGGTAAAAATAAATACGGAGGTCATACACCCTGCGCCGCTCTGACTGCCTTAGGCGGAGAAACAATTATTATTGATGCGGGAACTGGAATTAAGGAACTCGGGGATAAACTGATCAAGGAAAAGAAAGAAGGGCCGTTGTCTCTTTCTCTCCTTCTGACCCATTTCCACCTTGATCACATCATGGGTCTTCCTTTTTTTGCGCCCCTCTATTCCGCAGAAACATTGATTACCATCTATGCCATGGCTTCTCCTCGCGAAACAGAAAAATATTTAGGCACGTTGATGGCTAGCCCTTTTTTTCCGATGGATTTTAGCGGGACAAAAGCCACAAAATTGTTTAAGAGAGTTGAGGAGGAAAGTTTTGCCCTTGCTCGGGTGCTTGTCTCTTCTTGTCCTCTCCATCACCCTCAGGGGAGCATTGCTTACAAATTTCAGGAAAAGGAGAAAAGCCTCGTTTTTGCCACTGATACTGAAAATCCTCCAGGAGGAATTGATGGGAGACTTGTTTCCTTTGCCCGCGGCGCCTCAATTTTTATCTATGACGCAACTTTTACTCCAGAAGAGTACGAGGAAGGCAGACGGGGCTGGGGACACAGCACCTGGCTGGAGGGGACAAAGATAGCCAAAGAAGCGAAGGTTTCGAATCTGTGTCTTTCCCATTTTAATCCTGACCATTCTGACCGGAACATCGACAGGATGATTACTCAGGCACAGAAAGAATTTTCTCAGACATTTGCGGCACGAGAGGGTTTGAAAATAAGTCTTTGATTTGCATAAAATACAAAAGTTTTGAAAATTGATAAGGTGGACCGATGATCAATCCCATCACTTCTGAAACCTCCCTCTATCTTGACCTTTTATTTTTTCTTTTATTTCTGATTGTTTCTGCTTCGCTCTACTTTTTCTTTCGCCGGGTCATAGAAATTTATCTTGTTTCCAGGGGAAAAGCATCTGGAGCTTTTCTTTCCAAATTGAACCTTCCAGCTGTTTTGCTCCTTGTCGGCCTTGTTTTCAAACTAAAGGCTATCAGGGACACCTTGCCTCTGAGCATGAAGTTTTATTCTTTTCTTGATGCAGCCATCATCTTTTTTGTTGCCTTCTTTATTATTCGGCTTTTTGACGCTTTGCTCATTAGCTGGTATTCGAAAAAGCGAGTTCCTTTTCCCCTGCCAAGAGTTCTCCATGGATTCATCCTTGCTGTCATCTATATTGCCATCCTTTTTGCCATTCTCAAGGGTATTCTGGGGATCAATATTTCGCCTTTCCTGGCCACCTCAGCCATTCTGACAGCCATTCTCGGCCTTGCCTTCCAGGGAGTTCTTAGCAATATCCTGGCCGGAATGTCCCTCCATTTCACAAGGTCTTTCAGCCGCGGAGATTGGGTTAAGATTAGCGATACAGAAGGAGTTGTTGTTGATACAAACTGGAGGGAAACCCGCATCCTGGATCGCTTTTCGAATATCATTGTTATCCCCAACAATGTCATTGCTTCAGAAAAAATCACAAATTTTTCTTATCCTGATAAAAAAACAGCTCTGACTATTTCGATTAAAGCAAGCTATGCTGCTCCCCCTTTTTCTGCCCTGGAAGCTCTTCTTGAAGCGGCCCGGGAAGTGCCAGATGTTTTAGCCTCACCTGCACCGCAAGCCTATATTCTGAGCTATGATGAATTCGGCATTTCTTATCTTTTAAAATTCTGGGTTACAGATTTTGGCCGAAAGCATCCGATCATCGGCGAAGTAGGAAGATTGATCTGGTATAAATTCAGAAGGAGAAATATTGAAGTCCCCCTTCCCTTGAGTGATAAGGTCGAAGAGGTTCTGAAAACAGTCAAGGAGAAAGAGAGGATTCAGGTCAAAGAAGAGGAGAGAGAGAGAATATTCATGGATTTGTTCAATTCCTCCTTCCTCCGCTACCAGGAAGGGGAGAAAGCAGGAGAATTGCTTGTTTCTGAGAGCGAGATACGGGAGCTTGCCTCATTGCTTCAGCGAGAAAAATTTACCCGTGGAGAAGTTCTCTTCAGGCAGGGTGAGAAAGGAGAGAGTTGCTACATCGTTGCTCAGGGAATG
>CAZPAX010000244.1:0-2948 GCA_964584535.1 uncultured Eubacteriales bacterium | reverse complement strand
AAGTTGCTCTGCCGATGAGCTTGAGATTGCTGGGGCTGACATTGGTCATGGTGTTACCGATGACTTTTCCCAGCCGCGTCATGACCGCAGTGGAGTGAGTATTGAGAAGAATCTTGAGGGCAATCTGCTGATTAAGGCCAAAGGGATCTCCCTCGCTCTTTATCTCTAAGGGGACAACCGTGAGGGCATCCTGGTTTTGGGGAGGCTCAAGAATTTTCTGGACAAGCTTCAAGATTTCCTTTTCTGGCTTTTCGCTAACAAGAATAAGTGTAACCTTTGCTCCCTTCTCCAAAAAGAGGTCAGTGAATCTGCGGAAGGGGGAGTCCTTATTTTTGAGTTCAGTCTCTTCAGGCGCAAGGCAGACCACAACTCCCAGGTCATCCTTGGCTGGGCCGCGGTTTTCGAGATTCCAATCAGCGAAAGAGAAATCATAGAGATATTGCTGGTCGTCGCCTGCCTGCTTGAGACTCTCTAAGGCTGCTTTTTTGAGGTAGGGATCATCGATTTCGTCTTCAAAAGGTTTTTTGTAGAAAGCAGAGGAGAGTCCTCTGAACGGCCGTCCGAGAAAACCCTGCCAGGCATCCTCAAGATCAGCGGCAGGAGTCCAGACCTGTATCCAGCATCTTCTTTTTGGCTCGCTCGTTTTATCAAGGGGATAAAGGCGGAAGGTCGGACTCCGTTCAGTGCTGTCGATAAAGACAGTAGTCAGGCCCTTCTGGGCAAAGTAAGTTGAAAAGTGGCCAGAGCTGTAAGTCTTGGCCTCAAGCTCTGTCAAGCGGGCAAGGGAGGGGACATTTTTTTTCACCTCTTCGAGGAGGAAGGAGAACTCTCCCAGTTTATCTTCAAGGCTAACCTCTTCTTTCCAGCCAAGTTTTGCCATTTCCTTTTTGCTGAGAAATCTGCTTAAGGTCCTCTCCAGGCCTTTCTCCAGGATATTTCCAATGACAAAGGTTTCAATTGTCGTTGCCTGCATCCGGGTCGAGCCAGTGATGGCCTGGGGGCCTGTGGCCAGGTTGATCTTGGTGATGCCCGGCTCTTCAAGCACTTGCCGGCTGCGGGTGAAAAGAAAGAGCCTCTCATCAGGATTGTTGTAGACAAAATAGAGCTTTTTTTTGCTTTGGCCAGGATCATAGCCTTCCTCTTTTTTCCACTGATCAAGGCTTGCCAGAATCGTACCGATGACAGAAGAGGTTTCTCCTCCTTCAGTGACGCAGATGACAAGATCTCCCTTCTTGATTTTTCTATCATCAAGCTGAAGGCGGCCGATAAGCTGGAGATCTTCAAATCCCTCAAGCGAACTGATCAGGGCCCTGTCTCCGCCAGTCATCTCTCCAATCAGCTCTTCCTCGATGGATTCTGAAAGATGAGATTTTATCTTTGACCAGATCCTGCCCATGCCTTTGACTCTTTTCCAGAAGGGACGCCAGAAGGCGCTTTCCATTTGCTTGGCCAGACGGCCTGTGGCGCCACAGCCGTAGATATAAATTTTTTTTCTGGCCAGGAGAGTCTCTTCCACTTCCGCCGCTGCCTTTTCGAGACTCTCTTTTTGAGTCCGCAGGGTCGCAAGCCGCTCAACAATATCCTCATCCACAGATAAAAGCATATGCAGGCCGGCCTGAATATCTTTCTGGATTCTCTCGCTCAGATTCCAGGTTTTCTGGTGGCGTTGCTCGGTGAGAAGAGTGTGGAGCTGGAACTGAGTTTTATTCTGGACATAATCTATGGATTCCGGAGAAGCAGTGATGCCCAGCAGTCGGAGAAGGCCGACTTCTTTGTCCTCGACTTGAGCAGTTTCCTGGACTACGGAGAATAGATCGCTGTTGTAGGCTGAAGCATCTCTTTTTATGTGATTCAATGGGGTGCAGCTTCCTGCACCCATCTTAAAGATCACATAGTTAGAGATGCTTTCGTTGCAGACAATTAGCAGAGAAAGAAAAAGAAGAAAAAATATGAAAGCTGATTTCCTCTTTTCATCCATATTGATGAGTATCATCGAGGATATCCCCTTTCTGCCATTCTTTGACCCACTCGCTGACAAGGAAGATCTTCACCTTTCCATCGGCTGTCGAGCAGATGACTCGATTGAGTCCGGCATTGATGATCATCTTCTTGCAGATGAAACAGGGGAAGGCGTTGATTGGCTCTCCTTTCGCAGGAGTGCTTCCGTAAATGTAAATATCGCCTCCGAGAAGGCTCACTCCAGCCCGTGCTGCATTGATAATAGCATTCTGTTCGGCATGGACACTCCGGCACAGCTCATAGCGCTGGCCGTGAGGAATGCCCAGCCTGTCCCTGAGGCAGAAGCCCTGCTCGAAACTGTCCTTTGTCTTTCGTGGTGCTCCGACATAACCAGTGGAGATGATCTGATCATCGCGTAAGATGATGGCGCCGATAGAGCGCCGGAAGCAGGTGCTCCGCCGGCTCACCTCTTTGGCAATGCCGAGATAATATTCGTCCTTGGATATTCTTTTCAATTTCATAGCAATTCCTCCAGCTTGCGGTGTAAATCTTTAAGACTGCTGTCATTGATAATCGTCCGATCAGCCATTTCCAGGCACTGGCGGAGCTGCTGGCCTATTTCTCCGCCAGCCATTTCCTCCTCTTCCTTTTTGATGAATTCCCGAAGAGAAGAGGCTGATTCGTCTCTTCCTCTTTTTTTGACTCTTTCATAGCGCACCTCGGCCGGCGCATCCACGGCCAGGAGAATGAAATTTTCCTTCTTTCTCAGATACTCAACTTCTCGGGGATTGCGGATGCTGTCGATAACTGCTTTTCCTTTGACCTTTTTCATTACCAGCCTGGCCAGGACATCAGCTCCAAATTTTTCTCTCAGTTTGTTTCCTAATTCAATCAGGTTATTCCTGGTCGGCTTTTTCCCACGGCGTCGAAGCTCCTCACGAATCAAATCAGAAAGGGAGAAATACCTGTAGCCTTTTTTTTTAAAATAT
>CAZPAX010000243.1:0-2952 GCA_964584535.1 uncultured Eubacteriales bacterium | reverse complement strand
ACCCATCGGCTTCTCCGATGGGGGGAACCGACGGGACTGGTTCCCTCGGGGTCCGAGGGCTAGGGGCGGCTTCAGCCCGCACAGAGAATGTAACTTCATTTACTGCTTTGAAATGAATAACTGCTTAGCACCCCTAAGGATTTGCCATTCCATACATCTTTTAAGACAAATCTGTAATTATTAAATTTTAATGTCTCCAAGCTTGATGCTCTTGGACACAATTCCTGGAGGCAAGGGTCGAGGAGGCATTGGCCGCTCCCAAGCCTCGTCTTTCATCTCAAAGACTATCTCTTTTCCTTCCTGCTCCTGCTCGAAGATGAGCCAGAGCGATGCTTTTCCTTGCCAATTTTCTTTTTCTTTACTCGGGATAAACTGAATCTTGGAAAGATGGCTTCCAGGAGGAACCTGAATTGTGTACCAGGCCCAGAGTCCTTTTTGGCTCTCGACATTTGCTTTGACTTCCTTGCCATCTAAAAAGAAATTAATGACTGGCTCATCTTTGCCCTCTGAATCACAATTGGCCTGGAGGAGAAGGGCAAGAGAAGATTCCCTTGAAGATTTTTCAAGCCGAAATTTCAAATCAATCTCGGATTTCTTCTTTCCTTTTCTAAAAAGAAGAGAATGATCTGTGACGGGCTCGGTCTGAGTTTTTCCAGAAATGGAAAGATCGCTTGGGGAAAATTCTTTTCCTTCATACTCAATAGCCTTGATTTTCTCTAGATTAAGGAGTCTTGCATTTTCTGCTGCCTCATAAAATTTCAAGCTGTAACTGCTTTCTTTGCTCTTCATTACCTCAAATGTTACTCCGGCCAGAAGCGGCACTCTAGCTTCTTCCAGAGGATAGACCTCAAAGATGGCTGTCTCATATCCCTGAAGGGGAATTTCAAGATTTGCTCCTGCTGCATATAAATAAGGAAAGACCCATCTTAAAGGATAAATCTTTTCCACAACCAGAGAAGCTGCCTGTGAATCAAGACCCTGAGATGGGGCTAACTCCATTCTTAGTCTTCCCGGCTCCATGACTGGATTGCGGGCGACGATAATCCCCTTTTTGCCTTTAAAATGGACATAGCCATAGGTGCTGCCATCTTTCGGGTCTCCGCCAATCATTTCAGTTGCCGAGAGAATAGGAAAGCGGTCTTTTGCCCAGCTCATGGCATCAGCAATAGCCTTCCATTCGCCAGCAGTGAGGAGGTCAGGCGAAATGTATAATTCCCACATAGAAATGCCGCGGGCAAAATAGAGAAGAACATCATCAGTAAACTTATCCAGAGGGTCAATCTCTCCTCCTAATTTCTGAAGATTCCCTTTAATAATGCCATGAGTCATCAGGTTGGCTATGGGGAACCAAAAATCTTTTTCTTTGAAATCCTCATAGAGGACAGAATCCCGGTAAGTGATGGCAGCATCGCGGCGAGTGATCGAAGGAACACTCGAATAGCCATAATCCTCTCCACCCATCCAGATCTGATTTGTGTATTTCAGCCACCAGGGAGAGAGCCAGGTACCAGAGGTAATGTTCAAGAAGATATCTGGATTTTTCTGGCGAGCCTGGCGACAGAGATCAAGAACAGACTCGAGTACAGCCCTCCTGGAATAGATATCCACAGGATGGCCATGATCTGGCTCGCTACAGGAATACTGGACTCCATCCCACTTGTAGTAACCCACTCCATCATTGACGACAAAGTCCGTAACTCTTTTTTTGAGGAGCTTTCGATAATTCTCTCCAGCCACACACATCTGGTCGCCAACGACCTCGTAGCCATTGGCCTTCATCCATTCTACGCGCCAGCTGCGATTGGAGTATCCTCCAATCGGTCCGAGCCATAAACCCAAATTCGTTCCCATTTTCCTTAATTCATCGGCAATGGGCCTCAATCCCCTAGGAAATTCCTTCTCCCGCAAGACCCAATCGCTCTTGTAGGTGTCCCAGCCATCATCAAGGATAAAAGCATCGAGATTGATCCCGTATTTCTCGACCATATTCTTCTGAAAGAGATGGATAATGCGCATCACATTTTCTTCATTCATGATCTGGGCTGGATCTTTGACCATCTCCGCAGCGCGCAGGTCATACCAGGAATTATAGAGGGCATAAGGCCTTAAAGGAGCAACACGAATTTTATCCAGATAGCCAAAAAACCATCTCTTGATGTTTTTTTCTGGAACCAGTGCCTCGACAACCGACTCGCTCTCTATCCAGTCCTGGCCGGTCTTCTGGCCAATCTCCTGGCCGCAGAGAATCTTTACTTTTCCTTCCCCTTCAGCATGAAGGCTGTTCTCAGAGGCCGGATATTCCAGCCCAAAAAATGCCTGGACTTCTCCCTGCGAAAAGGCTATGGGCTGACCAAAGCCTCCCTCTTTTACAACCTGGAGATCGCCATGGACAAGGCTTGAGCGAGGCCAGAGTTTGCGCAGAAAATGAGATCCAGATTGAGAATCGCAAATTGAAATTTTTCTTCGCAAATAAAAAGTTCCTGGCTCAAGCTCAAAGGTCATTCGCAAAAGAAAAGGATTATTTATCCCTTTAAAGAAGATATCGAGTTCTCTGCCTCCTCCTCCAAGCTCTCTGATTTCCTGCTTTTCAAGAAGGAAATCTTTCTTTGAAAAAATAACCGGATTATCTGCATTATTGACCTTGCCAGGCGCCCTCCAGCCAGTCCACATCACATCCAGAGCAAAATCAGCATCTGTCTCAACGGCCAGGGATTCTTTTCCATAAGTAGAAAGCCAATCCGATTGTCCCTCAAGCCTGTCAGAGACAATTTTCCCCTGCTCAATAATCAGCGAATATTTGACCTGGTCATTGGCCAGCCAGAAAATCTGACTTCCCTTCTCCTCTTTTACGCCTGAGGTGACATTCTCTGCCCAGATGAAGGATGAAAAGAATAAAAATAATATTACCGAAAGAAATCCAAATATTTTCAAAAACCTCATCTTCTCTCTCCC
>CAZPAX010000242.1:0-2974 GCA_964584535.1 uncultured Eubacteriales bacterium | reverse complement strand
CCCATGGCCGGAGTATCTGGATTCTGGACGATATAACGCCTTTGGAGCAGTTGAAAAAGGAAGTCCTCGCCTCCAGTTGCTTTCTTTTTGACCTGCGGGGGGCCACTATCTTCAATCCCTATAGTCATAAAGGCGATCTTGGTCATAAATTCTTTGTCGCCCCCAATCCTCCTTTTGGCGCCATGATCAGCTACTATCTCAAGGAAATAGCCAAGGATGAAGTCAAGATCATTATCTCTGACAGCTCTGGAAAGACAGTTAGAGAGCTCAAAGGGCCCAAGGAGGCGGGTGTCAACCGGATCGCCTGGGATCTGCGCTATGCGCCTCCTCCTTCCCAAGAACAAGAGGGCCGCATGTTTGCGGCACGGGCGCCCTATGTCCTTCCTGGAGAATACAAAGTGAAGCTACAGGCAGCAGGCCAGGAGATGATAAAGCCGGTTCAAATTGAGGGAGATCCGCGTCTTGATGTTTCCTTTGAGGCCAGGAAAGCTCAGCATGATGCTCTGCTGAAGCTTTACCTGCTGGAGCCAGCCATGCAAGCAGCAGAGAGGACTCTCACTTCTCTCAAAAAGCAGATCGATGATTTGGAAGGAAACCTCAAGAAGTTGCCCAGTGTTCCGCCATCTTTATTGGAGGCGATAAAACCTATTTCTAAAGAGATTGAGGACATCCGCATAGAACTCCTTGGAGACCCGAGAGCTGGTTTTGCAGCCATGCGCTTTTCAGTGAGAGGAAAGCTCCGTTCGCTGGGCAGTTCGATAGGACGATACACTGGTGCTCCCTCAGAGCGCCAGCTTAGCCAAATCGAGCAGAATTCAGCGAGATTAAAAGCTCTCGTCGAGAGAATAAACAAGATTATCGATCAGGATATTCCTCAACTGAACAAGTTAATGCATGAAAACAATATCCCGCACCTCATCCCCGTGCAGAAAATAAAATTTATAGCATAAACCCAAAAATGCCGATAGAATGCTCGAATTCTCCTAGCCTCATTCATGTCTTGTGAGTTGGAAGAGTGCAAGCATCTCTTTTTATGTGATTCAATCGGGTGCAGGAGGTGGGTGCAGGAAGCTGCCCGGAAGCCCCCGTAGCCATCATAAAAATCACATATTCAGAGATGCTTTCGGAAGGATGCGAGCATCGCTCGATGGATGGCCCAGTCAGTCTTGGCCCTGTATTTATTTTCTATCGGCATTTTTGGGATAAAGACAAGTCTTTACATCGTTTTTTTGATTTTTTATAATAAACAAACAAATAGCTATAAATGAGGAGGAAGAGGATGAAGAAAAAAATATCGATTGTGTTTATTGGGTTTATGCTTGCCCTTCTCCCTTTTTCCTGCCAGAAGAAAGCTCAGGTTAAAGGAGTGAACCTGGAAGTCTCTTTTTCTGAAGCAACCCTCTCTGATAACTTGATTACAGACATTCACTACAAGTGGAAAACGGATAAAGAATTTCAAAAAATGGACAGCGATTACAATATTTTTGTCCATTTCTGGCATAAAAACAACATGCTTTTTCAGGATGATTATACGCCTGAACCTCCTACCTCCAAGTGGGAAGTGGGAAAAGAATACACCTCTACTCGGAGAATTTATATTCCTCCCTTTATTGATGAATTTGACCCTCAATTCAAAGGTGAGGAATCCTTGAGGCTGTCTATTGGCTTTTATTCCCCATACGACAGAACTGGGAAATCAGAAGTTGAGGTCTATTCCAGGAAATTGAAAGTTTTGCCCCCTCCTCTGGATACTCCTGAAGTCATCTATGAGAGTGGCTGGTATGATTTAGAAATTAATCCAGAGGCCTATCTCAAGCAGTGGCGATGGACAGCAAAAGAGGCAAGGTGTGTGATTGACAATCCCCGCCGGGACGCTCTCCTGGTCATAAAAGGCGGAGTAAATCTGGATGCTCTTGATGATCAAAAAGTCATTTTCAAGATCAATGACTTAGTGCTGGATGAATTCATTCCTGAGCAGAGTGAATTTGAGAAATCTTACAACATAAAAAAGGAAATGCTTGGCGAAAAGGATGAGTTCTACCTCATTGTTACCTCGGATAAGACCTTTATTCCGGCAAAGGTTATTCCCAATTCCAAGGATGAGAGAGAGTTAGGGATTCAGATTTCTTTTATTTATTTCAGATGAGGTGAGAGCTTTTCCCCTTGCTCTCTTGAAGGACTACTTTTCCTCACTCGGTTCAATGGTGGGGGAGTTTCTTATCGACGCCGGGAAGCGAGAAGTTTATCCAGTTCTTCTTTGGCTTTGGCTTCGTTCTCCTGGGCCTTCAAGAGCTTGACATAGGTGTCGCTGATTTCTTGCTGGATTGAGTCCCTGGAGATCATATCATCGAGGGCATAAAACTTCTGCCAGAGACCATTCATTTTCGTTGTCAAAAGGTCGACATATTCCCTAGCTTTGTTCCATCTGTCTTCAAGCTCCACTTTTTGCTCATCTAAGCTTTTCCCGGAAAGAGTGGGCGCTGCTTCGGTCTCTGGGATTGTCCTTACTTTAGCGGGGACCTCCTCATAGACTTCAGGAACCTCCACCTTTCGCTCTTCTCCGATTTCTTCTCCGGATTCAGCTTCTTGCCTAATTTCAGACCTGCCAGCTTCTAGCATGGTCAGAGACGGCTTTTTCTTTAGCTTTCCCAGATCAGCGTTGGTCACGACCACCGCTTTTTTCCCTTTTAGGCTATCTCGTCTTTCTTTTTCCTTTTTTGCTACTTCGACTAGGCTCTGAGAGAAAAGAAAAGAAGCAAGTAGAAGGGGAAAAAAACTTACGGCGATAATTCTTTTTATACCCATTTTCGCTAAAAATATGATAGCCAAATTAATTCCTTTTGTCAATTCAAACTCTGCGCGTGTTATCATCTTTTTTCCAGCGAAATCTTCAATTCTTAATGGATGGGAGGCACGGCCAGGCGAATTGGCGAATGGGGACAGGCACCTTTTTTTCATGGAAAGGTGCCTGTCC
>CAZPAX010000241.1:0-3012 GCA_964584535.1 uncultured Eubacteriales bacterium | reverse complement strand
GGAAGAGCTGGAAAAAATGAAGAGCCTGGTCAGCCAGAACATTGAAGCTGGTGCCTTGGGGCTTTCCAGTGGCCTTGAATATACTCCGAGCAGCTTTGCCCAGACAGATGAGCTCATTGAGCTCTGTAAAGTTGTGGCTCAATACAAAGGAATCTATGCCACCCACATGAGGGATGAAGAGGATTTTATTCTTGATGCTTTAGATGAGGCGATTGAAATCGCCCGGAAATCAGGAGTGAGCCTTGAGATTTCCCATTTCAAGATTTGCTTCTTCCGTAATTGGGGAAAAATTGGTGCAGCTCTGGCCAAAATCGAAGAGGCAAAAAAAGAAGGCATCGACATTTTCTGTGACAGATATCCTTATATCGCAGGGGCATCTGGACTGAGCATCTTCTTTCCTCTCTGGGCAAGGGAAGGGACAACTGAAGATTTTTTAAAAAGGTTGAAAGATCCTTCCCTGGACTTCAAACTCCGCTCTCATCTTGACAAGGAGGAGAAAAAACGTGGCTCCTGGGATAAAGTTTTGATTTCATCTGTCCTTTCTGAGAAAAACAGATACTTGGAAGGTAAAAATATCGTCGAGGCTTCCCAAGAAGCAGGAAAAAAACCTTATGAATTCATGAGAGATCTCTTGATAGAAGAGAGAGGAAGAGTGGGGATGATCTCTTTTTCCATGAGTGAAGATAACCTGAGGAAGATTCTCGCCCATCCTTTAGTCGGAGTAGGAGCTGATGGCTCGGCTCTTGCGCCTTATGGCCTGCTTGGCAGAGGCAAGCCTCACCCGCGCAATTACGGGACATTTCCCAGGGTCCTGGGCAAATATGTTCGGGAAGAAAAAATTCTGCCTCTTGAAGAGATGCTTCAGAAAATAACTTCTCTTCCTGCAAAGAGATTTGGCCTGGAAAAAAGAGGCGTCATTGATATTGACTATTTTGCCGATCTTGTCATCTTTGATCCAGAGAGGATCATAGACCTGGCCATTTGGACAAATCCTCATCAATATCCCGCCGGAATTGAATATGTCATTGTCAATGGCCAGAAAGTTATTGAAAAGGGCCAGCACACTGGAAACCTGCCTGGAAAAATATTGAGGAAAACTCTATATAAAAAAGGATAATTGCCTGATTTGAGTGTCGGTTGATGACAAGAAATATCTTTATTTTTATTTTTGCTCTTTTTCTTTTGCCAATCTCCCTCTATTCTGTGGAGAACGAAACAATTCAGACCTCGACAGGAGCTATCCTTGAATTCAGCTTCCGGGTCTATCAACCTGGGGAGATAATCTTGGTCACCTTTAAAGAAAATCCCCTTGTGAAGAAAGTGACAATTCGATTTCTGGGCAAAAAATATGTTTTAGAAAGAGAAGGTTCGGCAAGTCCGTTTGCTCTGATCGGGCTTGATCTCAGCTTGTTATCTAAAAATTATTTGATGAAGATCTCTGTAGAAAAAACGGATGGGAAAAGTGAGAATATCTGGAAAAAAATTCCTGTTTTGAGAAAAGAATTCCCGATAAAAGAATTATGGGTTAAAGAAGAGTATATCAAACCTCCTCCTGAAGCTAGGGAAAGAATCCAGAGGGAAGCAGAGCTCGTTGAAGCTGTCTACAGTTTCCCATCTCCGGAGTGGCTGGCTGAAGAAAAATTTATCTTCCCTTTTTCTGCAGTCGTAGAGCCCAATTTTGGCGAAAGGAGATTATATAACAATGAGTTCCATTCTATCCATTCAGGCGTGGATATCGAAGCCCCTTTTGGCAGCCCGATTCTGGCTTCTAATTCTGGAAAGGTTGTTCTGACAAGCGATTTGTACTTCGCTGGAAAGACAGTGATTATTGATCATGGTCTTGGCCTCTTTAGCTTTTACTGTCATTTTTCGGAAATAAAGGTAAAAAGAGGTGATCTCGTCAGAAAAGGAGATACGATCGGGCTGGCCGGAGCTACAGGAAGAGTAACAGGCCCCCACCTCCATTGGGGGGTTAAAATATACAATAATCGGGTTGATCCTTTCTCTCTTCTCAGCCTATCTCTTGATTAAGGAATTATCTCTTTTTATGTGATTGAATCGGGTGCAGGAAGCTGCCCTTGGCCCCCACACCCATCATAAAGGTCACATAGTCAGAGATTCTTTCCTTGATTAAGCAACTTTTCGAATCATCTATCTTCCTTCAAGTAAGTATGTAGCCAGTCAAGAACACTCTTCCACCACAGTTCTGCATTCTGAGGCTTCTGGACAAAATGATCCTCATCCGGAAAGTATAGGAATTTGGAGGGAACTTTCATCCGCTGTAAAGAGGTGAAGAACTGAATTCCCTGGCAGAGAGGAACTCGGTAATCGTTCTGGCTGTGAATGACCAAGCAGGGAGTCTTAAAATTCTGGACATAACTTGAGGCTGAGAATTTTTTGTAAAATTCCGGATTTGTCCAGGGAGTGCCTCTGTAATCCCATTCAGGGAACCAGAGCTCTTCTGTTGATCCATACATGGAAGCGAGATCGAAAACTCCGGAATGGGAGACAAGACATTTGAATCTGTCTGTCTGGCCTTCAATCCAGTCGATCATGTAGCCGCCATAAGAGGCCCCAGCTGCTCCGAACAGTTTGGGATGGATAAAGTTATAGTGGGAAAGGAGATAGTCCAGGCCGAGCATGATATCCTTATAAGGCTTTCCACCCCAGTCACCGCTAATCGAATCAATGAAGGATTGGCCGTAGCCAGTACTTCCGTGAAAATTGATCATGGCTACCACATAGCCAGGAGAGGCAAACATCTGGGCATTCCAGCGATAGTGAAAATTGTCTCCAAAACTTCCTTGAGGCCCGCCATGAATGAGCAGAAGAAGAGGATATTTTTTGGCCGGGTCAAAAAAAGGTGGCTTGAGGAGAAAGCCATGGATTTTTTCTTTGCCTGCGCCTTCAAACCAGAACTCCTCAGCTGGATTCATCTCGAGTTTTGCCAGAAGTTCCTCGTTAACATCTGTTAATGGAGTAACCTTTTTTGTATCGAAGTCAAAGGAATAG
>CAZPAX010000240.1:0-3066 GCA_964584535.1 uncultured Eubacteriales bacterium | reverse complement strand
AATGCTATCAGCCATCGGAATTTTATGTTCAATGCTGATTTTTGCAGCTTGAATAGCAATTTCTATGGATAAATCCACCACTTTTGCCTGTTTCATAAGGGCAATAGCTTGCAGAGCAGCGTCTTCTCCTCGTTCCCGTAAAACGGCCTTAAAGACCTCATAAAAACAAATAGTAGGGACGATTAGACTTTCTAAATCCAGGAGAGGTTTTTCAAAGGAGGAAGCATTTGGGCCCTCAGCAAAATATTCTAGCCACCCTGAAGAATCAACAATGTTCATAACCTATCTCCTTCCCGCTCAATCTGGGTTTTCATTCCCTTTAGAAAACCGCGCATTTCAGATATCTTGCGTTCAGGAATCAGCTCAATTCGATTTCCATACAGAATAACCTGAACTTTCTGGCCGGGTACTAGCTTCAGGGAATTTCTGATTTTTCGTGGGATAACGACCTGGTATTTAGGTGATATTTTTATAGTTTCCATAATACTCTCCTTATCGATGGCTTTTATGTAATACGATAGGATAATCGATAATAAATGTCAAGCTTTGCTAGGGATGCGCCCCAAAGGATACCTTACCTACTCACAGGGAAATATTTTTTCACTTTAGGCATATTTTTGAATTAAAAAGATAATTGCCTCTTAGTACTGGCCCTTGATGATGACTTCGTCATAGGAAGAAATGTAAGAGACGGGGTTTACGGCTGTAAAATCCCTGATAAAAAGAGAACTGGTTACAACTCCATCCATGTCCTCTCCGACCGGGAGGTCCAGGTAATAAAGGAGGGTGGGAACGACATCAACAAGCTTCATCCCCTCGATGTTTTTCCCACGGACGACTTCTTTCCCGTAAAAGAAGATCACTCCATCAGGCGCATTTTCATGGTGAGCGCAGACATCAGGGTTTCCCAGTATCCATTCGACGAATCTTTTCCAGAGAGGAAGAGGTTCAGTCCCATGCGGAGAATAGACAACCAGCAGTTCATCTTCTTTGAGAGTGGCCAGATACTTGCCTATGATTTGGTCATAGAACTCATAATATCTTTGGATGAGAGGGCCGTATTTGTTGATCAGATCCTGATCGATGTTGCCAAAGGATTCAGGAAAACTGTATTTGTAGAAAAAAGTCTCCACTGTGTTCAGGCCATTTAATAAAAGATAGAAAAACTGGGGTTGAATCCGGTTTCGCTCTTCCAATGCCTTTTCTTCATATTCACAATCGTGGAAAAAAGCTTGCTTGGCTCTGGTGACGATAGGACTTTCATCTGATTGTAAATCCTTGAAGAACAGATTGAGGAGCTTCTCTGCTTTCTGGCTAGGTTTTATGATTTCCTGCCCATAAGGCCATTCCCTTTTCAGGCAGATGGCTTTGTTATCGCTCAGGATTTGCCAGATATCCTTTGTCCGTGGAGCCGGCTGGCTTGTCGAGATTCGAAGAAAGCCTGTTCTTGTCAATTGCTTGAGAAGGATAAAGCGAGGAGCAACTTCTATTCTCTCCTTGATTTTGGGGATATGGTATCTGAAAAGTGAAATCTGGCGATGCTGGGAAGGATATTTCCCGGAATTAAAGGAATTATTCAGGATAAAAGGCTCATTAGGTGAGAAATTTTCCAGCCTTCCCCAGCTTCCTTCATTCACAAGCCAGGCAAAATTCGGCAATTTCTCCTCAGAGACAAGGGGAATGATAAAATCGAAACTCAAGCCTTCCAGGCCAATGACAATGATTTTCTTCTCAATTTTCTGGGCTTCGAGTTCGGTCAATTTCTCTGCTTTCTGTGGATGAGGATAGTTTTGTCTCTGAGAGAAGATAAAGACCATTCCTGCCCCCAGGAGCAGGAAGTAGAAGAGAAAGAAAAGGGCATTCCTCTTGTAATAATGGAAGCCAAAGAAGATGACAAATCCCAGAACCGCCAGGAAGAGGAAGGTCCTCATTTGAGTTTTGAGCAAGGATTGGACTTCGCCGTTGAAAAAGGAAAGGAAATATTTGTAGTTTTGCCAGAAGATGAGAAGGAAGAGGAGGATGAGAAGGGAAAAGCTGAAGGAGAGGAAAGAGGGAGAAATAAAGGCGATTTTGAATTTTCTGCCTGAGATAAATTGGGAAATAAAGAAAATAAGAAAAGAGATGATCAATACCAAGAGTCCATAACTTAAAGACAGAAAAAGAGTCAATTGACGGAGTAAAGAAATCTTGAAATCAAGATTGATATTGAGATTGACCAGGAGAAGAGAGAGGAGCAGAGAGAAAAAAAGTCCGCTGAGCAGCGAATTGATGAGAACTTTGAGGAGTTTCATCCCCTAAAAAATTAACACGATTTCTTTCATGGGTCAACTGAAGTTGGAAGCATCTCTTTTATGTGATTCAATCTGGTGCAGGAAGCTTGCGGGCAGCTTCCTGCACCCATCATAAAGATCACATATTCAAAGATGCTTTCACTGAAGTTGACCGGATGGGAGGAATGGACTAAGATAACAAAGGATGAAGCATTCTTTCATCGCTTTGATGACAGATTTTGGAGAAGATGATTTTTTTGTGGCCTCTCTCAAAGCTGTCATTTTGAGCATCAATCCTGAAGCCAGAATTGTCGATATCACCAACCAGGTTCATTCCTTTGATGTCCGCTCTGCTGCTTTCATTCTCTTCTCCTGCTACAAATTTTTTCCAAGTGAAACGATTTTTTTAACTGTTATCGATCCAGGTGTTGGCTCTTCTCGGCGAATTCTCCTCGTTGAAACAAAGAACTATTTTTTCATCGCTCCTGATAACGGTCTCTTGAGTTTTGTCCTGGAAAATGAAGATTCTCCTCTGATAAGAGAAGTGACCAATCCTCGCTTTTTTCTTTCCAAGCCAAGCCGGACTTTTGAAGCCCGCGACAAAATGGCACCTGTGGCAGCCTGGCTCTCCACAGGTGTGGGGTGTTCTGAGTTTGGCCCGCAGACAAGTGACTACAAGAAGTTTAGCATCCCAAAACCTCTCCCCCTTGGAAAAGAGATAGTTGGCTTAATTCTCTACATAGACAAGTTCGGGAATCTGATCACAAATATCCCAGTGGAAATGGTCTGCGGCCAG
>CAZPAX010000239.1:0-3070 GCA_964584535.1 uncultured Eubacteriales bacterium | reverse complement strand
TACCCAATTCTAAGAAAGGAGGTCATATTCATGCCAAAAATCATTGCTCTTTTTCTCTCCTTTTTCCTCCTCCTCTTTGTCCCCCAGCTTGTCCAGAGCACAAAAATCTTTCCTTATGATTACAAAATTGAGGAGCTGGAAAATGGATTGAAAGTTGTCTCTATTCCCCTTCCCAATCCTAACATCATTTCCTATTACACGATTGTCCGTTCTGGATCCCGCAACGAGATAGAGCCAGGAAAGAGCGGCTTCGCCCACTTCTTTGAGCACATGATGTTTAAAGGCACAAAAAAAGTCCCTCGCGAGGCCTATGATGAATTCCTGACCATACTCGGAGCCGGCACTAATGGTTTCACCACAAATGACTTTACCTGCTATTTTGTCGTTTTTGCTGGAAGGGAAAACCTGGAAAAAGTCGTGAGTACAGAGGCTGACAGGTTCATTAACCTTTATTATGATGAAGAAATGCTCAAGACAGAGGCGCCTGTCATTGAAGGCGAGTATTACGCAAGCGTCTCCAGCCCTGACAGGCGAATCTCCGAACTCCTCAGGGACACATCCTTCGAAAAGCATTCTTACAAACACACAACTCTGGGCTATCTCAAAGACATCCTGGATATGCCCAATCAGTTTGAGTACAGCCAGCTCTACAAGAGCCGATTCTACGCTCCTGATAATACCATTGTTCTTATCGTGGGAGATTATGACCATAGCCAGTTAATGGAGCTTATCAAAAAATATTATAGCTCTTGGCAGAGGTCGAACTATGTCCTCCAGACACCTGAGGAGCCTCCCCAGACTCAAGCCAAGAGAGCTCACTATGACTGGCCGACAAAGACTCTGGCCAGGCTGGCTATCGGCTTTCATGGACCTGCTTACTCAGACGAGAAACCCGATAAAGCCGCCCTCAATCTCCTGGCTGAAATCGCCTTCTCTCGCTCCTCTCCCCTTTACCAGAAGCTGATCATTGAAGAGCAAAAATGCCAAACCCTAAACGCCAATTTCGCAGATACCCGTGACCCTTACCTTCTCCTCTTGAGCGCTACAATCAAGAAAGATGAAGATCTTCCCTATGTCGAGAATGAGATTTTTAACGAGCTGGAGAGGCTCAAGAACGAGCCTGTCGGAGAGGAAATTCTGGCTGATGTCAAGTCCAACCTCAAATATTCGATGGCCAATGCCCTGGGGACAACAGATGGTGTTGCCGGCGAGCTCGCTTTCTACATCAATCTGGCTACAGAACCTTCCACTCTGAACAAGCTTTTCGATCTCTATGAAAAGATCACCCCAGCAGACATTCAGGAAATGGTCAAAAAATATTTCCAGAAGACAAGCTCGACTGTAGCCACTTTAACAGGAGGAGGTCCAAAATGAGGAAAAAGATGATTTCTTATCTTTCCATTATCTTATTCCTGGGTCTTATCTTCATGAACATCTCCTGCAAGAGAGTTAATCCCAACATACTCTCCTCCGAGCTTCTTCCTTTGCCCGAAAACCCTCTAGTTACCTTCCATATTCTCCTCAAGGTCGGGGCAGCCAACGACCCAGTTGGAAAAGAAGGACTCTGCCAGCTTGCCTTGAGCATTCTCTCCAGCGGTGGAACTGAGACCATGACTTTCAAGGAGATAACCAAGAAGTTCTATCCCATGGATGCCACTGTCTCTCTGAGCCTGGACAAGGAGATGTCTGTTTTTTCAGGAACCATCCATATTGATAACCTTGAAAAATATTATGAGATTTTCAAAGAGATACTTCTTTCGCCTGGCTTCAGGGAAGAGGACTTTACCCGTCTAAAAACCAATCAAATCAATTTCCTGGAAAAAACTCTTGTCAGCAACATGGATGAGCAGTTCGGAAAAGAAATCCTGAGCCTGATGATGTATGAAGGCCATCCCTTTGGCTTCCACAACTCAGGCACAGTGGAGACTCTCAAAAATCTCACTCTCGAAGATGTCAAAGCCTTTTACGAGGAGCATTTTGTCCAGGGCAATATCATCATCGGCCTGACTGGAGGCTATCCTCCAGAGTTTCCGGAAAAAGTGATGAAAGATTTCTCGGTTCTTCCTGTAGGATTCACCCCGAAGCTAAGCCTACCTCCACAGCGCATGCCAAAAGGCCTGGAAATTGTCATCGCTGAAAAGCAGACTCCAGCCACAGCCATCTCCTTTGGATTTCCCCTTCCGATTACAAAAGCAGACGACGACTTTTTTGCTCTCTGGATTGCAGGCTCTCACTTTGGAGAACACAGGCAGCATGTCTCCCTTCTCTTCCAGAAGATTCGTGAGGAAAGAGGCCAGAACTACGGAGACTATGCCTACATCGACCATTTTGTTCAGGGCCGGGACAAATTTCCAGCGCCCAATTATTGCCGCCAGCAGCAGTACTTTTCCATCTGGATTCGGCCTCTGGCTAATTCCAACCGCCACTTCGTCATCCGCCAGACATTGAGGGAGCTCAAAAAGCTTGTTGAAGAAGGAATCTCAGAAGAGAGGTTTGAACTTGTCCGGACCTATCTCCTCAATTACACCAAGCTCTACGCCCAGACTCTGAGCGAAAGGATTGGCTGGCAAATCGATTCCCATTACTATGGCTACCAGGACTTTCTGGCTGAAGTCCAGAAAAGGCTTCCCAAACTGACCGGCGAAGACGTCAACCGGGCTATCAAAAAATATTTGAACTTCAATAACCTTTACATCGCCGTCATCACTCAGGATGCTGAAGGCCTGAAGAATGCCCTTGTAGCCAATGCTCCTTCTCCAATCAGCTATGCCAACCCGAACATGCCCAAGAGAATTCTTGAAGAGGACCTTGTCATTCAGAGCTTCCCCCTGGATGTCAAGCCAGAAAATGTGAGACTGGCTCAGGCTTCAAATTTCTTCCAGAAAGCAGGAATACCCAAAGAATAAGAAATAGAAAAATTCTTTAAAAATATAGTATTTCATTTGAACAATTGAAAGTCTGGAAATAGAAAAAAGCGTTAGCTGTTTCTAAATTTCAAAAGCTCCTCGAAGTGATTTCTACTAATGTGGGGAACCGATTTATTATATTTCGTATTAGTGCTAAAAAAAGC
>CAZPAX010000238.1:0-3076 GCA_964584535.1 uncultured Eubacteriales bacterium | reverse complement strand
ATCAACGCTCCAAGAAAATAGAAGGATACAGGAAGATTATGGAAGCAAGAAAGGCATTCATAAAAGCAAAGGTTCAGGCGGAAGAAGTTTTCAAGGAATCAAAAAGACAGCTGGAAAAACGAATATGAAACGCGCAGTAATAGACGCCAGTGTGGTTTTAAAATGGTACCTTGTTGATGAAGAATACAGCGGAAAAGCCATCGGTTTATTGGATAAATATCTGTCCAATGAAATAGAAATTCTTGCTCCTTCTTTATTGGAGTATGAACTGATTAATGGCTTAATAATTGCTCAGAAAAGAGGAAGAGTTGAAGAAGAAAAAATCCTTGAGGCCGTAGATGGGTTTATAAGCTTGGAAATAAAGCTAAAAAATCTTTCTCTTTTTTATCCCAAGGTTTTAGAGTATAGTCAAGTCTATAATCGTTCAGCTTATGACGCCAGTTACTTGGCTTTAGCGGATGAGGAAGGCATAATCTTAATCACGGCAGATGGAGAGCTGTATGATGCTGTTAAAAAAGACCTGAAATGGGTAAGATGGTTGGGAGATATATGAAGCCAGACAAGCAATTTGGGAAAATCAATTACCGCAAAATTGCCATACTCAGCTCCCTTGTTCTCATGCTCCCCTCCTCAATCGCCGTGGGGCTTTTCTTCGGCTATCTTCTGGATAAGCTCTTCGGCACCCACCCCTGGCTTCTCCTCGTTTTCACTATTCTTGGCATTATCTCTGGCTTCTACAGCCTGATCAAAGGGCTCAGCAAATTCAAGGATAATGACAAAAATGGATAATGAAGAAAAAATACTCAACCGCATTCCCCTGGAAATCATTGTTTTCGCCACTTTTTTAGCAATTTTAGCCCTTTTTGTTTTCGATGCTCTGACAGCTTTATTCTTCTTGGCAGGAGGCGCGCTCTCAGCAGCAAGTTTTGCCTGGCTCCGGCGATCGCTTTCCCGATTCCTCGGCCACGAGAAAAAGAAGGCCGTTAGATCCGCAATTGCCCTCTATCTTTTCCGGCTTGTCTTGATTCTTGCCGCCTTTTTTATTATAATCTCGTTATTTCCGAGGAAAATATTCGCTTTCACAGCAGGTTTTTCAGTAATTATCCTAGTTTTTCTGGTTGAAACAATAATTGCTTTTTCTCGAAAAGGACAATGGAAGGCTTAGAGGAAAGGTTATTTATAGTCGACCTCTTTAATAAAATCTTTGGCAAACCCCTTGCCGCTCTTGCCGGCCTCGCAGGAATTGAGGTCAAAAATCCAGAGCACCTTGCCCCTGATTATGTGGTGATGAGTCTTGTTGTCGCGGTTTTTCTCATTCTTTTTTTCGGTCTTGCCTCGCGAAAACTCAGTCTTCTCCCCTCCCGGCGTCAATCAGCGCTCGAGCTCGTCATCCAGACTTTTGAGAATCTCCTTGTCGATATCATAGGCGAACAAGGAAAAAAGTATCTGCCTGTAGTCGCCACAGTCGGCCTCTTCATCCTCACCTCTAATCTCCTCGGCCTTGTTCCAGGATTCATGTCTCCGACCAGCAAGCTTAACGTGACTGTCGGCTGTGCTCTTGTTGTCTTTGTCTACTACCACTGGCAGGGAATAAGGTCACAGGGAGTCTTTAAGTATCTCAAACATTTCACGGGCCCTATTCCTCTTCTTGCTCCTTTTCTTTTACCGATTGAGATCATCAGCCATTTCTCCCGGCCAGTTTCACTCTCTGTCCGACTTTTTGGAAACATATTTGCAGAAGAATTGCTGATTGTGGTCATTGCTTCCATCATTCCCTTTTTTCTTCCTCTTCCCTTTATGGCCGTGGCTATCTTTACAGCAGTTGTCCAGGCTTTTGTCTTTGTCTTACTCTCCTGCATCTATATTGCAGGTGCTGTCAGCCATGAGGAAGAACACTAATTTTAAAGGAGAAAAGAAAAATGACGAAGAATCTTAAACTCTTGGCTGGAGTTCTTTTCTTTCTTCTTCTCTCCAGCGTCCCTCTCCTTGCCCAAGAGAAAGCCACTTTTGATCAAGCAAAAGAATCCCTCTTCAAATTGTCTATCATCGTAGGTGGAGCCATCATTACCCTTGCTGTTGCAGCCGGGGCATTCTGTCAGGCCAAAGCGATCAGTGCCGCCTGCGAAGGCATTTCCAGAAATCCAGGGGGTGCACCCCATATTCGCTTCCTTCTTGTTTTTGGCCTGGTTCTCATCGAAACTTTGGTCATTTATGCTCTCCTCATCGCCATCATCATTCTGATGGTCAAATGGGGAAGCTATGCTTGAGCGAAATTCATGAATTTTCCTGTCTTTTCGATCATTGGTACCACCATCAAGAGATTCAACGAAGATCGCTGCTGGAGCCACGCCATTATCATCTCCTACTTTGCTTTCCTCTGCGCTATCCCCATCATTGCCCTCTTTGCTTTCCTGACTGCCAAAATACTGGGCAGCTCGGAACTCGCCTTCCGCAGCCTCAATTTCTTCTCCGATGAGTTTTTTGCTCAACTTGACCCTGCCTTCTTTAAAAAAATCCAGTTTGTCTCCAAAAATGTAACCAACCTGGGCTGGTTTGGACTGGCAGGTTCCTTTATTGCTGGAAGTCTGCTTTTTTCCAATCTGATTTATTCCATCAATTTCATCTTCAAGGCCAACTATCAGAAATCCTTTTTTTACAATCGCCTCATGGAATACCTGATCATGTTCATCATCGGAATCATCATGCTCGCTTCTCTGTCCATAACAGCCATCTGGACTGCCATCCATCGCTCTGTTCGGGAGAGTACACTCGTCGCCAATCACATCAATCCCCAGATTCTCTCCATAGTCGATAACTTTCTGATCCAATACCTTATCCCTTTTGCTTTGACATTTCTTGTCCTCTTTTCCCTCTACAAATTCATCCCTGAGATTAAAGTCCACACTAAAGCGGCTGCTATTGCAGCTTCCATCAGCGGCTTGCTCTGGGAAATTTTCAAGAGAATCTTTGCTTTCTATGTCATCCATATTTCTGCGATAGGGATTGTCCTCTCCAGGCTCCTGCAGGGCACCTTGACTTCTATCATCTTTTTCCTCCTCTGGATCTCTTTCTCTCT
>CAZPAX010000237.1:0-3102 GCA_964584535.1 uncultured Eubacteriales bacterium | reverse complement strand
CTGGCCTGGATGATCCACAACCAGAAAGAAAATCCCTTGTACGCTCATTTTGACCGTTTGCTTGAAATTGCCCACAAATATGACATCACACTTAGCCTGGGAGACGGGTTGCGGCCTGGCTCTATTCTGGATGCCTCAGACCGTCCCCAGATCGAAGAACTCCTGACGCTGGGAGAGCTGGTAAAGCGTGCCTGGGAAAAGAATGTTCAGGTGATGGTCGAAGGACCTGGCCATATTCCTTTGGACCAGGTGGAGATGAATGTCAAGCTCCAGAAGCGAGTCTGCCATGAAGCTCCTTTCTATGTTCTGGGTCCTCTGGTCACAGATATTGCTGCTGGCTATGATCATATCGTAGCAGCCATAGGCGGAGCCATAGCCGCCGCAGCCGGAGCTGATTTTCTCTGCTATGTGACTCCTGCAGAGCATCTTGGCCTTCCCTCAGTTGAGGATGTCAGAGAAGGTCTTATTGCCTCCAAAATTGCTGGCCATGCTGCTGATATCGTCAAGGGGATTAAGGGGGCGTTAGGAAGGGATCTCAAATTATCTGAAGCCAGGAAAAAACTCAGATGGGATGAACAAAAAAAACTTGTCATTGATCCCCATAAATTTGAGGAGATTAGGAAAAAAAGAAAATCAAAGACAAAGGCCTGTTCCATGTGTGGTGATTTCTGCGCCATGCGCATAGTCAGTGAATTCCTCAACTCCCCTGGAGAGGCCGATGCCTTCCGCTGCTAAAAAGCTCCTCTTTGGCACAGCAGGAGTTCCCCGCTCAGCCTCTTCCACTCTCTCTGCCCTTGACTACATCCGTGAACTGGAGCTTGATTGTTTAGAGATCGAGTTTGTCAAAGGCATGAAGATGGGTCAAGACATGGCCCAGCGAATCAGAGAGAAAGCCTCTCGTTTGAAGATAAGCCTGAGTATCCATGCCCCTTACTACGTGAATCTGAATTCCCCTGAGCAAGGGAAAAGGCTTCTCAGCCAGGAGCAATTGCTCAACTCGGCCAGGATAGCTGAGATTTGCGGAGCAAAGAACGTTGTTTTTCACAGCGGATATTATGGAAAGGACAGTCCTGAGAAAGCTTATCAGACTATTAAAAAATCCCTGACAGATCTAGTCTCAGTCCTCAGATCAGAGAGATGCCCTGTTTCGCTCAGGCTGGAAACCATGGGAAAAAAATCCCAGTTTGGGAGCCTGGAGGAAGTTCTCTTTATCTGCCGGGAAATCGAGGGCCTTCTCCCCTGCCTCGATTTTTCCCATATTCACGCTCGGGAAGGAAAAGCTAATGCCTATATTCATTTTCATCGAATCCTCAGAAAAGTGGAAAAAAAATTGGGAGGAAAAGCCTTGAAAAATGTTCACATCCATATCTCTGGAGTCGATTATAGCGAAAAAGGCGAACTCAAGCATCTCAACCTTCAAGAATCAGATTTTCATTATGATGATTGGATCCAGGCGCTCAAGGATTTTGAGGTCGAGGGCATGGTCATCTGCGAAAGCCCTAATCTGGAGCAGGATGCTCTGATGCTCAAAAAGCTCTATTATTGACCTCAGCAAGCGAACAAAAAAGCGAGGAGGAGCCATGGCAGAATACAGACTCTTAATCCAAGGAAAATGGCTGGAATCAAAAACCATAAAAAAAATTCTCTCGCCTTATGACCAGAGCCTTGTCGCCGAAGTTCATTTTGCTGAAAAAGAACAAGTCGAAGAGGCGATTCAAGCTGCAGACGAGGCTTTCTCTAAGACAAAAAAGCTTTGCAGCTTCGAGCGGGCTTTAACCCTTGAGAAAATCTCCCAGGAAACAAAGAGGAGACAAGAAGAGCTGGCCCGATCCATTACTCTTCAATCCGGAAAAACAATTAAAGACTCAAGAACTGAGGTGGAAAGGGCAGCGAGCACTTTCCTTATCGCCTCAGAGGAAGCTAAGCGAATGGAAGGTCAGGTTATTCCTTTGGACCTGAGCCTGCAGGCAGCCAGGCGCTGGGGTCTAGTAAGGCGCTTCCCAATTGGAGTCATAAGTGCCATCACTCCTTTCAATTTTCCTCTCAATCTTGTTGCTCACAAGGTCGCCCCTGCCCTTGCCTCCGGAAATACGGTTGTCTTAAGGCCATCTTCCCAAGTTCCAGTCACATCTTTAATCCTCGGGGAAATCATTCAGCAAACAGACTACCCAGCCGGAGGAATAAACGTCATTCCCTCTGGCTACAGGGAAGCGGAAATTCTTCTGACCGACGATCGGGTCAAAATGCTCACCTTCACTGGAAGCCCGGCCATTGGCTGGGAACTCAAAAAAAAGGCTTATCTCAAAAAAGTGACATTAGAGCTTGGCGGGAATGCAGCTCTGGTTGTTGAGCCGGATGCGGATTTGGATTCTGTCCTTCCCCGGGCTGTCTTTGGCTCTTTCTCCTATTCCGGCCAAATCTGCATCTCTATCCAGAGAATCTTTCTCCATGAAAAAATATATGACCGATTTATGGCCGATTTTATCCAGCGAACAAAAAAATTGAAAATGGGCAATCCCCTTTCGGAAGAGACTGATATCGGACCCATGATCGATATTGGCGCGGCAAAAAAAACAGAAGAATGGGTCAAAGAGGCTGTTGATAAAGGTGCCCGCATTGTCTGTGGCGGAAAAAGGGATGGGCTGATGTTTGAGCCAACCATCCTCGAAAATGTTATCCCCGAACTTCGCATTTCCTGGCTCGAAGCTTTTGCTCCAGTTGTGGTTATCTATCCCTATAAAGATTTTGAAGAAGCCCTGAGAGCTGTCAATTATTCGATTTATGGCCTTCAGGCAGGAATCTTCACCAATGACCTGAAAAAAGCTTTCCAGGCTTATGAGGAGCTCGAGGTGGGAGGAGTGGTCATTAATGACATCCCCACTTTCCGTATTGACCATATGCCCTATGGCGGAGTGAAACAATCGGGATTTGGCCGGGAAGGGCTAAGGTATGCCATCGAGGAAATGACCGAGCTCAAACTAATGGCCCTCAATTTAAAATAAGTCATTGGGAAATCTTGACACCTTTATTGTTGAAGTCTAAACTAAAACATTAACTTTATTTTTTTTTATTAATATCTCATCTTTGAGCGGAGGTATTATA
>CAZPAX010000236.1:0-3110 GCA_964584535.1 uncultured Eubacteriales bacterium | reverse complement strand
AAAGACTAAAATAATAAGAAAAAAATAAGTCCCGGCCAAGAAGAGAAAAGATTTTGACTTTTGTGAGGAAAGCCGGTAAATCTGGCCTTTTCCAGGAGCTGGAAGTGGGAGAGGATCCCAGGGCAGGCCGAAGCGTTGGACAAGTCCCCTGATGTAGAGGAGATGGATGACAGGGATTTTACTCAAAGCCATCTCCTGCATCACTCCTCTTTCCTCAGCTTGAGGAATATGCCTCGGCCGGACAAGGCCGGGTTTGAGTCTGAGAACATCTGGGTCCCGGCCTATATTGGCCCAGCTGCCGCCGATATTGATGAAAGCCTTAATCCTGCTCTTCCCAGCGTTTTGTTCATAGAGGCGCATCCTGGCCTGGACATTTTTTTCTAAATTATCTTCATCCAGAAAAAAGATCTTGCTCTCCCTGGCTTCTTTGATCAAGAAAGAACGGCCCTCAGGACTCATATCCCTGCCTCTATCTCCCTCGCCGCCAAGGGAAAGAGCGATTGGCTTTGTCTTGAAGAGACCAGATTGGAGAAGGCAGTCCTGGATGTCAAGCCAATGAAAATCGGGATTATTAGCTCCCCATTGGGAAGCACCGAGAGAACAGATAAGAAGAGGACGAACATCCATAGCTGCTGCTGCTGAAAGCGAAGCCATAATAAGAGCTGGAAAAGAGCTTGAAGCGCCTACAGCAATTGTATCCTGGGCTCTGACTCCAGCTTTTTTCAGAAGATAGACAATAAGGCCGGCAAAATTTGGGTTTGTGGTTGTCCTTTTGGCCTCCAGGTTTCCCAGAGAGGTTGTGATTGGGGAAAATTCGCTACCGATGAGGCCTGTCCTGTTGATATCTGTTTTTTCGTCAATTAAAACTCCCTTTTCCCTCTGACATTCGCGGATGGCCTGAATCGCTTCCATCATCTTCTCTGAAGCGCGAATCATCTTCGGCAGATAGATATTTTCCTTGGTTTGAGGAATGAACCTGGAGAGAGCAAAGCATAAAAGACTCAGGCTGCAGAGGATAAAAATTGAGCTTAGACTTATGCTTCTTTTCATAGCCACAAAAAGAGCTTAGCCAGAAAATAGGTGATGACTGTAACTGTCACTAGTGAGGCCAGGACAGGAAGAATCTTCTGCCTTTCCAGGTTATTGGCCAGAAGTCCGGGAATAACCCAGCCGATAGCCCTGAATCCGAGAGGAAAAGAAAAAAGATCGGGTAAGAGAATGGAGCAAAGACCGGCCCAGACACCTCCGAGGAGGATCATGATCACAAATCTTCGCCTTCCAAAGAGAATGAGAAAGCGGGATAAGAATTTATAGCTGAGAAGGCTGAGAAAGGCTATAATGATTGTGGCCAGAACCCTCAGAGGCTGATCAAGGTAAAGGGCAAGGAAAGCAGGAACGATGATTCCGCCTGGATAAATGCCCACTACTTCGATATAGATAAGAGCGACGACAAGGCCGATAAAAAAAGTTTCAATTCCCATAAGGCTTCCCTATCTTCTCCCAATACTCAACAAGCTTTTTCCCCAGCCCTCCCATATTTCCCATCCCGAAGAGAATTGCTTCCTCTTTTTCCCTGGCCAGAATCTTCTCCATGATTCTCTCAGGACGCTTGTCACTGAAGGCAGTAACTGCTGTTTGAGATGAAAATCTAAACCTTTTCTTTCTGCTTATAGCTCGAGCATGAGCCCCGATAAAGATAAGCTTTGAAAATTCAGAAAAAAAGCCCTCTTCAAGTGCCCTGAACCACTGGAGAGTCCTGTCTCCTCTGTCCTCTCTCAAATTGAGGAGGCCGATAATCTTCTTTCCAGAAAAAGGAATCATCTCCTTAACTCTTAACAGGGCTTTTCCTGTGGATTCTGGGTCATTGGCGGCAAAGGCACTGACCAGATACCAGGGCTGGGGTAAAAGCTCAAAGGTTGACTGGAAGATTTTGAGGCTTCCAAAATCAGGCTGAGCTTTCTTCATTCCTTGAAGGGCAGTCTCTTTTTTTAAACCCAGAAAATCGGTTACAGCCAGAGCAAGTCGGATGTTCTCTTCAAATTCTCTGGAAAAATATTCTTGAGAGGAATTCTTTTTAACTTGGATAATCTTTGCTTTTAATTTCTCTGCAACCGTCCCAAAAACAGGAAGATATTCTTCTTGGGGAATAAAAACCGTGCTGCCTGGAGCTATTGAAGAGGAAAGACTCAGACCGATCTCCTCTCTTGTCTTGCCCATCAAATCCAGGTGGTCCAAGCGAACATTGGTTATGACCAGAATGTGAGGGACGAGAATTTTGCGCGATTCAGCAGAGATGCATTCAGGCTGGATGCTCATCATCTCAGCCACCAGAGCCTGAACTTTTAGTTTAGTGGCAACACCAAGGAGTATTTTCTGTTCCAGGATGGAAGCAAGGCCACGCCGCTCAATCTCCTTTTCCTGGCCATCAGGAAAGATAAGGACAGGCTTAGAGCCAGTCGTTTTGGCCAGAACAGCGAAGCCTGCTTCTCTCAGAGAAGAAGCAATGAGCCTTGTCAGAGTTGATTTTCCCCTTATTCCGCTGATGCAGATGCGAAGAGGAATTGCTCTCCTTTTTTTGGCGAGCCTCAATCTTTCCCCTAAAAAATAGAAAAAAAGGAGGAGAAGACAAAGTCCCACAAGAAGAGTGTCGGGGTCAGGCTTTATCATAGAAGATACTCATTCGTCAAGGGCAAAAGATATAACATAAGCATCTTTTTTTCCGTGATGATAAAAATTAATGGACGGGTCCTCTCATGGTGCGTCCCCGTCCGTCCTCGCTGAAGACCCGCCCACCCACCACCATTCGCTTCGGGCGGGCGAGGACTGGCACCGTGCCACCCATCCATTAAAAAATTAAAGATTTCACGGGAAAAAAGATGCCTCCAGATATAACTTACCCAATAGCAAAGCCTGACCCCAAGCTATTCAAAAAGGGATAAAAGCAAAAGGCCTGGAAGGTTCTTCGCCCCGTGCCCTCCCCAGCACACGGAGAAAAGTGGCAGAGAAAAGATTGGGGACTTCACCTGTTTCGAATTTTACCTTAAGGCGCTCTGAAATCACATCGAGCATCTGTTCCTTTCCTGCCTCTTTCCAGAGACATTCCTGGTTAA
>CAZPAX010000235.1:0-3144 GCA_964584535.1 uncultured Eubacteriales bacterium | reverse complement strand
TCTGTTGAGATATTCGAGATGGAAAGTCCCAAAGCCGCATTTGGCATCTATACTTTCAAATCCAGCCCAAGAGGAAAAGAATTGGCCCTGGGAAATGAAGGCCGAATGGAAGCTTATTATCTGAATTTCTGGAAAGGAAATTTTCTGGTGACTATGACTGGCTATGATCAAGATGAAGAAACTTTAAAAGGGCTTGTAGAAATTGCTAATGTGATTGATTCAAAGATCGAAATGAGCGGAGAGCGGCCCTCTTTGGTCCGCCTTCTTCCTGAAAAAGATTTTATCCAGATGAGCATGAAATATTTTAAAGGCCATCTGGGTTTGTATAACATCTATGCCTTTTTCACAAAAAATGTTTTTGGTTACAAAGAAGGAATAAAAGGAGACTATAAAGGAGAATACACAATTTTCATCCTTAATTATGAGGACAGGCAAAAAGCTTCTGAACGGTTTGAAGAGCTGAAGAAAAGCTTCAAGGGAAGTCCGAAATATAGCGATTTCAAAATCATAAACGGGACTTTTAAAATTAAAGATGATAAAGAAAAGGCTATTTTTGTTAAAACCTTTAGTAAATATATATTCATAACCTTAGGCGCTTTAAGCAAGGCCCAAGCTCAAAAAATTTTTTCTTCTCTTCAAAATAAGATACAAAGGACCCCCTAAGATAGTAACTCTTATTTTTTCTTGAAGTCTATCACTTGAGCATCTTTGAGCATCCGTAGATAGCTCGACATTTCCTCGAAAGTTAGAAAATGGGGCTTTGAGTAATCCTTGCTCCAGAGCTCTGCCTGAACTGCCTCGAAGATATCTGCGATAGAATTCTGGCCATCAATATAGTTTAGGGTCTCATAATAGCCGACATTTCCGTATCTAAATGAGGGCCTGACATCTTTGTATTTTTTGAGATAGTCATCCCCAAGCATGTCTTCAAAATAATTACTAAAATAGCCAGGAGAGCCTTTGATTTTTGGGTTCAAAACTGGAATCGTATTTTCCCAGGTGGAGCTTGAAACTTTGGACTCTTCTTTAGAGGGCCGGATGTTGAGGGCCTGGCATTTGAGCTCATAATAGCTTCTGAGTTCCTTTAAAAAGGAATTAAATTTTTCATCGAGCGATTTCTCCTGGAAAGGATAGAAAAGGGAAAGAGATTTTTTTCCTTGAAGAATTTGCTCTAAGGAGCTTTCGATATTTTTCTCTCTCTTTATTCCCCAAAGGAGAAGATTCTTTCCTTTTTTGAAGCTTTGCTGGATTGTCTCTGGGCTACTTTTTTCAATCAAGTCTTTGGCTTTGAGAAGCTCCCGCTCCAAGCGGATTTTTCCTCTATAAGCAATCTCATTTAACAGAGACGGTGCCATCTCTTGGCTGACTCTGGCAAAAGCGTAGGAAATGATGGCTCCCAGATAGGAGATTCTTCTCAGATTAGTCCGGTCCATGTATTCCAGGAAATTGATCTGGTTGTGCCGGGGAGGCAGGGGATAATCAAAGAAATAGATGGAGGGAATATTCAAAGACCTTGTATTGGCTGTGTACTCATCCGAAGCGCCCTGATAGGGCATCACAGTCACCGAGAACATATTCCTGCTTCCTTCAGGAGAGAAAAGCATGTCTTCTTCCAAATCTTCATTTATTGCTCTTGTTATTTCTTGATTGAAATAATCAACAAGGTTATTTGTGATATCTGTCAAGAGAGTTGCCAGGGAATGAGGAGGCAAAGCGACATGAAATTTTGAAGGAAATTTGGCCTGGTTGACTCCAACGCAATCGATATTGCAGCCACCTTTAATCTTTCCGATTTTTTCAGGATGGTTAAAAAGATACATATTCAGCCCTGACATGTGAGGGATCCACATGAAGCGGATTGTTCGGAGAGGGGGAGGAATGATTTTTTTCTGGATGAGGCTGGAAAGAGTGCGGGCAATTTCAAGAAGCACAGCATCACCACTGGCATTGTCATGGGCGCCGGGCTTGGGATGATCAAGGTGAGCATAAAATATAAATTCCTCTTCTAGATAAGTAGATCCAGGAATTATGGCTGTGGCCAGCTCAAAAGCTCCATCCTCCAGAACTTCTGCCTTTATTTTGGCCGAGACGACAACTTTTTCTCCTTTTTCCAGAAGCTCTTTGAGAAAGAACCCTTGGCTTGTGGAGATATTAAAGCCAAAAGTAGATGCCTTTGTTCCATCTTTGTTCCAGGGAAAAATTCTTCCCCAATAGATTCCTTCTGATTCCAAATAATTTCCTTGATAGTTGTAAAATTGAATTGTCCCCAGAGCCCCAAACTTGTGGACAGCCATTTCATGGACTCTCTCCTGCCGGCCTCCTTCGGCAAGGACAATCTTTCCTCTCACATCTTTTCCTTTATAATTGTCCTCAGAATCGCCGCGGCCAACAAAGATGATTTCAGCTAAAGTATTTGTAGAACGGCTGCAGACAGCCAATGAACTTGCTGCACTCTCGTAATTGACAATGAGCATCGGGTATGGCTCAACAAGGCGCAGCTCTCCTCCTTGGCAGTCCCAGGGAACATATCCTCCGCTTGATTGCATCCAGAAATTCTCCTTTCCTGTTCTGATCGGGTACTTCTCAATTCTGGCCTCATTCAAGCCGTATTCGCTCGATTTATCCACGAAATATTTAGCGGCAAGGTGATAGTCTCTAGACCCCCAGATGCGATGGAGGGTGCTCAGATAGCGAATATGCTCAAAACAAATGCTTCCTGAAACTTCATTCTGGATTTTCTTTAACATTTCTTCATTTAGGACAGGAGGTGTGGCTCTTTGGGCAAAAAGCGGAAATGTTGCACTCAAGCCGATAAAGAAAAAAAGAAAAATTGATTCATTTTTTATTTTCTTCATTGTAACGAACTCCATAAATTTAAATGAATTATAATACTACTCCCTAACTTTATCTTGAACTTTGAGAAAAGTCTTTGAAAAGATATAGTCCATTCCTGGCCATCCGTAATTTGCCTTCAAGATCCTAGAAATCACCTCAATCATATGGTCTAAGGCTTGTCTTTCCCAAGGCAAAAAGATGAGGCAAAAGGCAAGAAAAAAGTTGCCTGCTTTTCTCATCTCCGCTCTCCTTTTGAGAAAATATTTTTGAATAAATTATACCATAGTATGGTATTTATGTCCCCTAATT
>CAZPAX010000234.1:0-3157 GCA_964584535.1 uncultured Eubacteriales bacterium | reverse complement strand
AAGCATGGAAGTGACCAATATAGAAAAAAACACTATCGAATCTTTTATGGAATCCATCAAAAAGCTCAAACCGCATGTCATCCTTTTTTCCAGCACAGAGTCATTACCTAACATTCGGGAGATCTGCAAAGCCATCCGCGAAATCTCAAAGGTTCAGACGAAATCGCAACTGTTGCTCTTGGGGAACATCCCTTCCCATGAGGAAATCGTGAACCTCATCAACGCAGGTGCACGGGGATACTTTGATCTCAATGATCCTTCTGCTCAGCTGGCAGAAGCCATCCGTGTCATCCATAAAGGAGAAATCTGGCTGCCGCGGGACAAAATGAGCAGCATTATGGACAGAATTATTTCTGTTGTCGGAAGAGACCTGAAAGAAAAAACCCTGGATCAGCTGACTCCCACAGAATTTCAGGTGCTCAGGCTCATCGGACAAGGCAAAAGCAATGACGAAATTGCAGAGATTCTTTTTATCAGCAAAAACACTGTGAGATCCCATATCAAGAGTATTTACGCCAAGCTGGACACTCATAGCCGCTTGCAGCTTGCCCTTTATGCAATCAATTCTGCCCTGTTTTAACCAAACAAGGATAAAGATAGAGGTAAGCATGAAAAAAAAATCAGCTGCAAAGAAACCTCCTCCAAAAAAAAGAGGAAAAGAACTATCCTTTCCACTTGCTGCCATCAACCGTCGCAAAGAATGGCGCTTCGATCTGCCGCTATCGACGCTTATTGAAGGCAAGCTCCCCCGCGGGAAAAAATTTAAGGAGCCAACAACAATTCACAATATCAGTTCAGGAGGAGCTTATTTCTGTCTTGATTCTGGTGTTTATGTCGGCTCCAAACTCAACCTAATTATCGACCTTCCCAAGGAACTGACTGAAGGAAAAAGCATAAAGCTCATGCTGGGAGGCATTACCGTTCGCCTCGCAGAACCTGATTCAAGAGAAAAAAGACAGGGAGTAGCTGTCCGATTCAGCAAAGACTTCAAATTCATCCCAGAAGAGGAAAAAAAGAAATAACAATCTTCCTGCCTCTGCCTCTCTCTCCCTTTTAATCCAAGACAATGGCCCTGCTAATAGTCGCCTTAACAGGGGGAATAGCTACCGGCAAATCTGTAGTGGTCAAAATTCTGAAGAAGCATGGTTGTTTCATTCACTCTGCTGACAGAGTGGCCCACCAGCTCATGGAGCCAGAAAAGCCAGCTTGGAAAAAAATTGTCTGCCACTTTGGCCCTCAAATTCTAAATGTTGACAGAACCATCGATCGCTCCCGACTGGGAGGTATTGTTTTTGGTAACGAAAAAGAAAGACTCTTCCTCAACCAAGTGCTTCATCCGCTTGTCCTTGAAAAGAAGAAAAAAATTATCTGCAGCTTAGAAAAAAATAGCCATTTTAAGATTTTTGTCTCTGAGGCTGCATTAACCATTGAATCAGGCTTTGCCCATTTTTTTGATAAGATTATTGTCGTTCACTGCCAAGAAGAAATCCGGATCAAGAGACTGATGGCAAGGGATAAGATCAGCAGAAAAGAAGCTCTCCAGAAAATCAGGTCACAGATGCCTGTCCAGGAAAAATTGAATTATGCGGATTATGTCATAGACACTTCAACCTCACTCAAAAAAACAGAAGAACAGGCAGAACGGGTTTTCAGGTGTCTCCTCCTGGATTACAAAAAGAAAAATCGCAAAGAAAAAACTTAATCTGCCGATTTGAGTCCAGCGGCGAGAAGGGGAATCATGATCTCATGGTGGCCGATAAAGTAAAATCCCCTTCCCTTCTTTCCGACAGGTCGGCGGACAACATTCTGGTAGGGCCGGTAATGATGGATGAAATCAAAGACAGCCGTGGAAAAGTTTTCAAGACTCCCGAACTTGTTCCTGACAAAAGAGAGGGCCTTGAGAAAAACCTCAGGCAGAATGACGGCTGAGCCGATATTGAGAAAAACTCCTCCTCCCTCCAGGCCCTTCAACAAAGAAGAGAAGAGGAAAAAATCTTTGAGGGACGTCTTTCCCAAAGCTTCTCCGCTTACTTTGGGGTGAAAATGAATAGTATCCGTACCCAGAGCAACATGGACTGTCGTAGGGATGTTCAAGCTGTAGGAAGTAGCTAGAAGGCTCAAATTTTTGTGCGGGAAATGGGACTCAGCCAACATCCTTCCCACGGCTTCTCCCAGCCCGAGATCTTCTTTGGCTCCTCGATTGATAGCGCTGTTGAGCATTTCCCCTGTCTCTTCAGCCATGCCAAACTGACCCCGCCTTATCATGGCTGCGACATCTTCTGAAGTCTGACCAGAGAAAGCGATCTCAAAATCATGAATGAGGAAAGAACCGGTTAAAGCCAGAGCTGATACCCACCCCTCCTTCATCAGGTCAATAAGAATCGGGCTCAAACCGACCTTGATCAGGTGAGCACCTAGAGCGAAAATGATGGCCTTCTCCGTCTTTTTTGCCTGTTTCATCAAAAAAAGAAATTCCTTGAACTCCTTAGCCGCAAGAAAATCAGGCAAGCTCTTGATGAACTGATTAAATGAGGGATCAGGAGCAAAGACTTTGGCAAAATTCTTGATATCCACTTTGCTTTTTCTAGAATGAAGAGAGTAAGTCTTCAAGCCCTGGGGAGAAAGGGGCTTTGCTCTGTATTTTTTCATCTCTTGAGATTTCAATCTTGTTTCAGACGGAAAAACTAAATAAAAAGATCAAGAATCATAAAAGAATTGGCCGACTTCAAGATTATTTCTTTGCTGAGAGATTTTTCAGTTCTTGCCCAGATCTGAATTTTATCCGATTCCCTCTCCCGATTTTGATTTGTTTTTTTCTCCGAATATCCCTTCCATATCCGGTTTTTTTGGCGACAACCTTAAAGCTACCAAATCCTCTGATTTCAATCTTCTCTTTTTTGGCAAGAGCCGCTTTCAGAGAACTAAGAATAGTCTCAACGATTAATAATGATTTTGCCCTATTGAATTCTGACTTCTTCTCAATGGCAAGGGCGATATCATTCTTAATCATTCGCATCTCCTTTTAAACATTAAAATTAATTAATTGAAAATAAAAAGTCAAGCTAAATTATTGACTTGCTTCTGGCTACTCTCTATAATGATTTCAGAGTGCCTAAAAAACTTCTTACTTTTTCTTTCTTTCTCATCCTTCCTCTCC
>CAZPAX010000233.1:0-3174 GCA_964584535.1 uncultured Eubacteriales bacterium | reverse complement strand
TGGATGATTATCGAACTTCCGCTGGCAAAGACGCGGTAAGGTAAATCCTCAGTGAGCTCGACAATGACAAGATTCAGCTGGCGTTCACCTTTGTTTCCGCTCTGATAGCACTCATTTTTTACTTTTTTTACAGGCCCTTTACCAGTCGTCCAGACTTCTTCTTTAGCGCCAAAAATCCTGTCCTCCGGAAAACTTAATATCAAGCAGGGAGGATTTTCTATCTTTATCTCTTTGTAGGCAACTGGCTCTGAAGTAGTCAAAACGATTTCTGTTCGAGAGGACGATTCTTTGGTGGTCAGATTGACAAAATGAACGACTTTGGGAGAGATACAGGAAAAAAATCCCATGATGATTAGGAGAGCTACTCCTTTTTTCCCTAGCTCTTCAATTCTCACTTTTTCATCTGCTGTTATCATAATAAATTAAATCCCATTCGTCAACCCTTAGGCGTGGCCGCCAGCATATTTTTTTCTGTGATGATCTAAATTAATGGACGGGTCCTGTCACGGTGCGTCCCCGTCCGTCCTCGCGGACTTTTACTATCTTTTGCCGAATGTCTCTTCAATCCATTTCTTTATTTCATCTCTTATGCTTCTGAAACAGACAATCTTATCTTCATCACTACCCTGGCATGTCTCCGGATCTTGAAAACTCTTATGGATATACTCCCCTCCTCCAGGGAAGAAAGGGCACATTTCTTTTGCCTCATCGCAGAGTGTAACAACATAGTCAAAATTTGTTCCAAGAAATTCCCTAATACTCTTTGAACGATGATTGGAAATATCAATCCCAATCTCTGACATGACTCGGATAGCGTAAGGATTCACAGAGAAAGGCTCTATCCCAGCGCTTGTGGCCTCGAAGCGGTGGCCATAAGAACTATTCAAGAACCCTTCAGCCATTTGAGACCTGGCTGAATTGTGTTGGCAGATGACTAAAATTTTTTTCTTTGCCATTTTTTTCTCCTTCTTTCACAAAGCACTCTCCCCTGCTCTTTCTTTTCCGCATATGTTCGAGGCACGTAAACACTTTCGCCAGTCAGGGGGTCTTTGCCTGTAAAATACATGCAGGCTGAGCGGGTCATGGGCGTTGGAGTAAAAATCTGGATGCCCTCAACTGGTCTTTCCCCTCCTCTCTCCAGCCGCCGCAGAGTCTGAGCCAGTTCCCGTGCTTCTTTGGGAGAACTCCCTGGATGGGCAACCATGAAGTAGTATTTGAGATGTTGTTTGCGGCCTCGGTTGATCTTTTGAAAGAGCCGACGAAACTCTTCCAATGGCCGCATCTCCTTGTTCATCAAGCGCAAGACCTTCTCGGAGACATGCTCCGGAGCGATTTTTAACAGTCCAGAAATATGATGGTCACACAATTCCCTGACATATTCAGGACTCTCCACAGCCAAATCGTAGCGGATGCCACTCCGGACAAATACTTTTTTTATACCCTGAATCTCCCTCGCCTCTCTCATCAGGCGGATAAGCTTGCTGTGACTGCGGTCAAGCTCGGGACAGCGAAAGCATCCTTCCTGGCAAGCTTTGCCACAATCCATGCCATACATGTTGGCTGTCGGCCCTCCTAAGTCATCGATGTAGCCTTTAAACTCTGGATGCCGAGTGAGGCGCCGGATTTCTGCCAGAATGGATTCTTCTTTCCGCGAAATAATCCGGTCCCCCTGATGAAGGGAAAGGGCACAGAAAGAACAGCGGCCTAGGCAACCCCGATGGGTGACAACAGAAAAGCGAGCCATGGCAAATTCGGGGAAATCTTTTGGGATTTCCCTGGAAAAAGGAAGCCCATAGATCCAGTCCAAATCTTCACTCCTGTAATCGGGCAGGGGGAACTGGAGGACAAAGAGATTACTATGGCCCTGGGCAAGATAGCGACAGTTGGAAAAAAGACTCTGGGCCCTCGAGAAAAGCTCTGAATTTTCACCCACTTCTTCAAAAGAAGGGATTAGCTCGAAATCCGAAGGAACCTCTCTTCTCACAACACAGGTTCCTGAAATTCCAGCCAGATCTTCTCCTCTTTCCAGGCGGCGAGCAATCTCGATCGCCTGAAGCTCGCCTGGCCCATAAACCAGAATATCAGCCCGAGAATCAAGGAGAATACTCCGCCGCAGGCGGTCCTCCCAGTAGTCATAATGGGCAAAGCGCCGCAGCGAAGCTTCAATACCACCAATGACAATCACGGAGCCTGGAAAGAGATGCTTAATCTTGTTCGAATAGACAAGAATAGCCCTGTCAGGGATTCGAGACTGATAAGGAGAATGGGGATCGCAGCTGCGCAGCCTTTTGAGGGGAGTGTAATTGACAAGCAGGCTATCCATGGAGCCTGAAGTGAGGCCAAAAAAAAGACGCGGCCTTCCGAGTTTAAGAAAATCCTCCTCGCCTTTCCAATCCGGCCTTCCGATAACGCCCACTTTGTAGCCCTGCGCATCAAGGACACGGGCGATGACTCCAATTCCAGAAAGAGGATGATCCACATAGAGCTCGCCGCTTATAAGGATGATATCAAAACCTGAGCCTCTAGCCGCAATCATGTCCTGCTCAATATTCTTCCCTTCCGAAGATAAAATACCCGAAACCTGCATTGGCCACAAGCAAGAGACCTGCCAAAAGAAAAGGATATTGCAAACCAGCCTTGTAACCAAGAGGAGAGAAAAGAAGTGCTCCGACCATATTGCCCAGGGTCATGATGGCCACCAGAATACCTGAGCTTCCACCTATGCTCCTTTTCTCAAATAGGCGAGAGATGAATAAGACATTCAAGGCTCCCATGGCGCCATCGCCAATCTCGTGGACAATTCGGAAAAGAAAAGAGAGAAAGACGCTGCGATTGACCATGAGCAAAAGCCCTATCCCGGATAAGAGCATGGAGATAAGAAAAATTCTCTTATTTATTCGGGCATTGTATCTGAGAAGGCTGATAAGAAATGCGGAAAAGGCAAGAAAGAAAAGAGGAGGCGAGATATAGAGGGAAAGCTGGAAATTATTGAAGTGGAAAAAGGTTTTTAAAAAGGGGGTATAGACCGTGCCCTCTACTCCCCAATGGAGGGTGAGAAAAAAAATGAGGATTGAGAAAAAAATTGTTTTTTTTCGAAAAAGATTTTTTCTGTATTCTCTGAGGGAAACCAAGGCAAATTTTTCCTGGCCAAAATTGCGAACCAAGAATAGCACT
>CAZPAX010000232.1:0-3205 GCA_964584535.1 uncultured Eubacteriales bacterium | reverse complement strand
AGAATAATCCAGAAAACTGCTGTTCCGATCAGGGCTCTGTACTCTTTATTTTTGTTATAAAGGGCCCAGCTAAATTTAATTTTTTCTGGGCAAGGATATGGTTTCAGGGAAGGCAGAAAAAGCGGAACTTTCTTCTTGTATTCTTCATATTTCTCGGCAAAGAGTTCTTTCATCCTCTCACTTTCTTTCCTAATGACAGGAGGATAGAAAAGAAGAAAATAAAAAATGAAAATTCCAAGTACAAACCATGAATAAGAACCAACGACAACACCGATTCCCAGAATAAAATTTCCGAGATAGAGCGGATTTCTGGTGTACTGGTAGGGGCCTGAAATTGTCAGCTTTTTTTCCTTTCTGAGATGGCCTGCTGCCCATATTCTGATAAAAAGTCCTATTAGGCAAATTCCTACCCCAGCAAGAAGCGAGGCCAGGGTTGGTCTGGAAAGAATGATGACTAGGATAAGAGCAATGGAGCAGACCCTCACTCGCCATTCGTAAATCATCTTGGTGAACTTGGATTCAGTCATTTTTCTCCAATAGCTCAAGAGCCATTCCTGCCACTTCTTCTGCTGATATTCTCTCCAGACATTTTAATCCCATAGAGCATGTCCTTTTGTAGCAGGGAGCACATTCAAGTCGGGCAAAAGCCACTCTATCTCGAGGATTAAATGGACCATTTCTTCGGGGATTTGTCGGTCCAAAAATGGCAACAACAGGCACAGAGAAAGCGCAGGCTGCCTGGAGAGCAAAAGTATCTCCGCTGACAAGAAGCGACGATTCCTTGATTAAAGCCATGACTTCTTTTACAGAGAGAAAAGGAGCAAGCGGAATATTGGTTTTCTCACTGACATCCTCAGCCAGTTTCCTCTCCTCTTCATTTCCCCACAAGAGGAGAGGGAATAGCCCTTCCTTTTTCATCCTCTCAATCAGGGCTATCCATTTCTCAGTAAACCACCTCTTTGTTTCCCAGGCTCCGCCGATATTGTGAATAATCAATTTATTCTTATTTTCATAGCCAATTTTTCTGAGTTTTTCTCTGACCTCATCCCGGATTTTCTCAGCAAGCTGGAGAGGGAATTCATATCTTTCTTCTTTGATCCCCAGTTTGCTCAAAAGCTTGAGGTTCTTGCTGATGACATGAATTCCTTCAGGAAGTTCCTCGAGCCTGTTAGTGTAGAAAAAGGAAGCCAGAGGTTCTTTGAGATTCTTGCGGTGGAAGCCAATTCTTATTCGGGCGCCAGAGAGGAGGGCCATAAACCCGGATTTGACCAAACCCTGGAAATCCAAGGCGATACTATTTTTGTTCCTTATCCTTTTCCGCCATCCTTTTTCAGGGAAGACAATTATTTCATCAATTCCTGGAACAAAATCAAGAATCTCCTTTCCTTTCTTTTCCACAATCCAGGAAATCTGTGCTTGAGGAAAATTTTTCCGCAGCGAGGAGAAAGCAGGCAGGGTGTGAATGATATCACCCAGCGAGCTGAGCCGAATGATCAGGAAATTCTCCATTATTTCTCCTCTTTCATCATGGACATAATTCTCTTAATGAGTTGAGAAGTTGACCTTATCTTTGGCCCTCCAGTGATGGCCACTCTGCCTCCATAGCTTTTGACTACTTCTTTTTCAGGGACTGTCTCCTTTGTGTAATCCGAGCCTTTGGCATGGATGTCAGGTTTGAGGGCTAACAGAACTTTCTCAACAGTTGGCTCTCCGAAAAAAGTAAGATAATCGACGAAAGAAAAAGAAGAAAGGATTTCTGCCCGCTCTTTCTCGCCGAGGATAGGCCTTCCTTTTCCCTTGAGGCGACGGACAGAAGAATCGCTATTCAGAGCGACGACAAGCACATCTCCTTTTTTCCTTGATTCCTTCAAATAGCGGATATGGCCGGCATGAATCAAATCAAAACAGCCATTGGCCAGGACAATTCTTTCTCCCTTTTTCTTTTGCTCAGCAATAATTTTTTTTAATTGCGGTAATGTGTATAGCTTTTTCAATTTCAAGAAATAACAGCCTGTTTGAGTTCAAGTGGCGAGACAGTGGCTGTCCCTTTTTTCATCACCACCACCCCACCGGCATAATTGGCAAGAAAAGCAGCCTGCCTGAAGCTTGCACCGGAGGCAATGGCTGTAGTGAAAACGCTGATAACTGTATCTCCAGCTCCGGTGACATCCACTATGTCTGCTGGGCCATGAATGGGTATGGAAAAGGGAGGCTTACCCTTTTCAAAAAGGATCATCCCCTTTGATCCTCTGGTGATGAGCAGGGCCGGCGATTCAATTTTTTTTAAAATCTGCTTTCCCGCTTCCTTGAGAAGTATGCTTGAGTCATGAATTTCCATGTTTAAGGCGTGCTCGACTTCTGGCTCATTGGGCGTGGCCACTGTCACACCTTTGAAATTCAGCAGGCGAAATCGAGAATCGAGAGTAACGGGAATCTTGGCCCGCTTGAAAATGGGAATGAACTCAGAAAAAATGTCTTCTTTGACTGTGAAGTAGTTGTAATCAGAGATGAGGAGAGCATGACATTGGTTTCGAGCCTTAGCGAGATATTGGCGAAGCCTTTGCCTGAGTGCCGCTTTTTCTGGGACTTTTCCTTCCCTGTCAATGCGGAGAATCTGCTGTTTTCTGGTGTTGTCTTCCCCAGCAAGAATCCTTGTTTTAATAGGAGTTGGAAAGTTTTTTTCTTTGATGATGAGCTTGGTTGAAATGCCTTTACTTTTCAGAATCTCAAGGATTTTTCCTCCGGATTCGTCTGAGCCAACAACGCCGATTGGGAGCGGCTCAGCGCCTAAAGCCTTAAGGTTGAGAAGGGAATTTCCTGCTCCGCCAAGGGAGAACCCTTTGTCTTGATAAGAAAGAATAAGGACAGGCGCTTCGCGGGAGATGCGGCGAGTATTACCATAAAGATATTCATCAAGGATGAGATCTCCCCAGACAGCTATTTTTTTTCCAGAAAAACTGTCGATGAGGTTGAATAGTTTTTTCTTTTCTTTATCCACTGGACTGCAGTTTAGGATTTTTATCAGAAAAGCCAAAAAAGGTCAAATTTGTTGAAAAAGGCCTGGAAATAGACTATATTTTAGCCACACTAAGTGCTTCTGCCGGAGTGGCGAAATTGGCAGACGCACTGGACTCAAAATCCAGCGGGATGCATAATCCCATGTGGGTTCGAATCCCTCCTCCGGCACCATTTTCCCCCTGATTTT
>CAZPAX010000231.1:0-3208 GCA_964584535.1 uncultured Eubacteriales bacterium | reverse complement strand
CGCTGCGGGCGTTGCGGGGACTAGCACCGTGCCACCCTCCCTTGATTATCGCTCATATCACGGAAAAAAAGATGCTTACCAAAAATGTTAGATGAGTTTTAAAAAACGAAATGAATGTCAAATGAATGGGGACGCTTGGGTGCGTGGCGATCTCATCAAAATAAACTGAGATTGCTTCGCTTCGCTCGCAAAGACAAATATCTATCAGCAATTTTGGGTTTTAGCCAATGGTCCATTTCTTAGGAAGTCGAAAGTTAAGACTACAAGAGATAGACCCAAGGCGCCATCTATGTAGTCGAAAAAGAGGGGAGAAAATTGATATTTTAGCGGACGAGGACGCACAGCTCCAACCACCCATTAAAAATTATGGATTTCACGGAAAAAAGGATGCCAACTTTTTCTAAAATCGGCTATCCTTCGAGATTTATTTCTGTTAAACTAAAAAAATGAAAATTGATTGGAGACTCTGTCTGGTCGCAGACGCAGAAGCAGCAGGAGAAAGGGATATCCTTTCCATAATCAAAGAGGCTGTTGAAGGTGGTGTCACACTCATTCAATTGCGCTCAAAAAATCTAAATGCCAGAGAATTCCTGGAAATAAGCCTCAGAGCCTCTGACCTTTTGAAAAGAAAAAATATTCCTCTGATCATCAATGATAGAGTCGACATTGCCCTGGCCTGCCAGGCTTCAGGAGTCCATCTCGGCCAGCAAGATCTTCCTCCGACCTACGCCCGAAAAATCCTGGGAAAGTCCCGTATAATTGGCATTTCTGTCAATACCGAAGAAGAAGCTTTAAATGCCGAACAAGGAGGAATAGATTATCTTGGGGTTGGCCCAATTTTCTCCACTCTTTCCAAAAAAGACCTCAGGCCTCTTCTTGGCCCAGAGGGATTACGGATGATAAGACAAAAGGTAAAAATACCAATCCTGGCCATTGGTGGAATAAACGCCACAAATGCCAGAGAAGTTATGGAAGCTGGCGCTTCAGGAATTGCAGTCATCTCAGCCATCATGGGTTCAGACAACATCCGAAAAGCGGCCAAAGAATTGCGAGAACTAATAGGCTAAAAGGAGATTTTTATTGTCCTCAGATCTCCTTTTCCCATCTCAAAGGTGACCCGAATAGCGTCGAGAGCGAACTTTATTTTTTCTCCCCACTCGATAATGACCACACCCTCCCCTAAATAATCCTCAAGGCCAAGCTCGACTATCTCTCGATTATTCCCAAGGCGATAGAGGTCGACATGATAGATGGCATATTTTGCCTGATAAATATTGACTATGGTGAAAGACGGACTGCAGACTTGATGGATATCTTTCAGGCCGAGGCCAGAGGCTATTCCTTTGGCAAAAACTGTTTTGCCGGCTCCAAGCTCCCCGATCAAAAGAACAACTTCCTTTCCTTTGAAGCCTTTGGCCAAATTTCTAGCCAAAAGAAAGGTTTCTCTCTCGGAATGGGTCACATATTCTTCCTCTTTATACACAATGTCTCTGGCCATCATGAAATTTTAAACATATTCGAGCGTTTTATTCCTGGCCTTGGCTTTTCATTCAGGAGGCTCTAGAGCTTTTATAGCAGGGGGCAAGAAATTGATAATATTTCCAGCTATTAGAGACTTCTCCCCTATCTTCTCCACAGCAAGATCGCTGCTCAGCCCATGGACATAAACAGCAGCCAGGGTAGCCCTGAGAATATCTTTCTCCTGAATAATCATTGAGCCAATCATGCCACTCAAGACATCGCCGGAGCCGGCAGTCGCCATTCCAGGATTTCCTGTGGGATTGATGTAAACCTTTCCTTCAGGTGTAGCAATAAGGGTCTTGTAACCTTTGAGGACAAGATATACTCCAAATTTTTCAGCAAACTCTGGAACAAGTTCTAATTTTTTCTCCAGAACATCGCGAGTGGAAAGATTGAGGAGCCTCGAAAATTCGCCAGGATGGGGAGTTAGGACTGCAGGACAGGAGAGCTTTTTTATAAGCCCGGGATCCGAAGCTAGAATGTTCAGGCCATCAGCATCGATGATAACAGGAATCTTAATGTGAGGAATGAGTTTGAGGACAAATTCTTGGGTTGAGGGATGGGTGGAAATCCCTGGCCCGAGCAAAAGAGCATTCTTTCCCTGAAGAAGCTCCAGCACTCTCTCCAGAGCTGAGGAAGAAATTGTCTTCTCCGGGGTCTCTGCCAATGGTTCAGTCATCAATTCGAACATGGAGCGAGCAACGATCGGAAGACAGCTCTCTGGAGTCCCGACAGTGACTAGGCCTGCGCCCATTTTTAAAGCTGCTTTGCCAGCCATGACTGCTGCTCCAGTTTTCCCCAGGGATCCAGAAATGATGAAAAGATGGCCATAAGTTCCTTTGTGGGTATCTTTTTTTCTTTTTTTAAAATAAGGTGCAGCGTCTTTTTTCTCCACCAATTCGAGCTTCAGGTTTTCATCTTTAAAGAGGAAAGGCGGAATGCTTATGTCTGCTACAACAAGCTCCCCTACCCACTCCTCAGCAGGTGGAAAAACATGGCAGATTTTGGGAGCAGCCAGAGTGACTGTCAAATCAGCCTTGACAGTTGGCCCGATCAATTGATAGCTATCTGAGGAAAGACCGGAGGGAATATCAACAGCCACTTTAAAAGCCTTTGATTTATTGATCTCCTCTATGGCCCTTGCATAAAGCCCCTCAGCAGGCTTGAGTAGACCTGTCCCAAAAATGGCATCGACGATTAGGGAAGCCTGGGAAAAATCTCTCTGATGCTTTTTAAAGTCCTCAAGAAGGCATATCTCGGAAATCTTTATCTCCATTTTCTCTGCTATGCGCAGATTCAAAGCAGCATCTCCCTTGACCTCCTCTTTTGAGGCAAGAAGGAGGACATGAGGAGAGCCTCCCTGATTGAAGAGGTGGCGGGCAACAACTAAACCATCGCCCCCATTGTTCCCTTTGCCTGCCACTATCAAAATCTTTTCTCTCTGGAGGGCAGGAAATTTTTCTTTGATTGCTCTGAATATCTCGAGCCCTGCATTTTCCATCAAAAGCGGGCCCAGAATTCCAAATTCCTCGATAGCTTTTCGGTCAATTTCCTTCATCTGTCTGGAGGTTAAAACTTTCATAAGGACTCCTTTACCGAGAATTCTATCACAAAACAAGAGTACTGATAATCACCCAAAATTGCCATTAGAAAGACGCTATCGCTGTCATCGCGAGCACCCATTGGG
>CAZPAX010000230.1:0-3253 GCA_964584535.1 uncultured Eubacteriales bacterium | reverse complement strand
AGGGAGAGGTCTGCAAAACCTCGATTCGTCGGTTCGAGTCCGACCCGCGCCTCCATCTCCCAAAGGCGTGACGCCGGAATCATTTGACAGAAGAAAATAAAAATTATATAGTTTCAAAAACTTCTTTTAGGAGGAAGGAATGGACATTGTTTCGAGAGCACAGGCTATATGTTTAAAACCTAAGGATGAATGGGCCAAAATCAAAGGAGAAACAACTCCAGTTAAGGAGCTCTTTACCTCTTATGCCTTCATTTTGGCTGCGATTCCGGCCATAGCCCTATTCTTAGAAAAGCTATTGTTCGGCTATAAAATCCCCACAATCGGTGGATGGGTGAGTTATGGAATTGGGAGGGCCTTTCTTTTCGCCATTTTTTACTATGTTTTCTTCCTGATCGTTGTCTATGTCCTTGGCTTAATTATTAATGCCCTGGCCCCCAATTTCTCTTCCACTCCAAACATGATGAATGCCATGAAACTTGCGGTCTACTCCTTTACTCCTATCTGGGTGGCAGGCGTCCTTTATATCATTCCTTTCTTAGGCATCCTGGTCATTTTTGCCGGCCTCTATGGCCTTTACGTCCTCTATCTTGGATTTGCTACCCCTCTCATGGATACTCCTAAAGAGAAAGTTTTGGGCTATTTTGCTGTAACTGTTGTAGTGGCTATCGTCCTCTGGATTATTGTTAGTGTTGTTTTAGGAGCAATTTTTACTGCCGGCGCGATCTTACGCGGTATCTAGCTCTTCTACTATCTGGAGAAAGGCTCTCTCTGGTGAGGGAGCTTCAATGATCGGCCTTCCGATAACCAAATAATCAGCGCCTTTCTTATAGGCCTCAGCGGGTGTCATGATTCTTTTCTGATCGTGGGAGGCTGCCCAGGAAGGCCGGATGCCAGGCGTTACAACCAGAAGGTCTTTGCCAAATTCCCTCTTGATGATTTCAATTTCTTGAGGAGCGCAGACAACTCCATCCATTCCCGCTTCTCTGGCCAGATTGGCCAAGTGCAAAACCTGTTGAGAAACATCCCCTTCGATTCCGATTTCTCTCAATTGCTCATCCTTAAGACTGGTGAGGACAGTCACAGCCAGAAGCAAAGGCTTGGTTTTTTTTTCTTTTTGGGCTTCCTCGGCCGCTGTGGCTGCTGCTTTGGCCATCATCTCCCGTCCCCCTGAGGAATGAAGAGTCAACATGAAGACACCATGCCTCGAAGCAGCCCGCACCGCTCCAGCCACTGTGTTGGGAATATCATGGCACTTTAAATCGAGAAAAATTTTTTTTCTCTTGCGCTTGATTTCTTCAAAGAGAGAAGGCCCTTCTGAAGCGAAGAGTTCAAGCCCTATCTTGAAGATCTCCGCTTCTTTGACCTTTTCGACAAGAGAAAGGGCATCCTTTTTTCTTCCTACATCCAGAGCGACAATAATTCTCTTTTTCAAGTCTTCTTTTTTCTCCATCTTTTCCCCTTGACCTTCAAAGTTCCTATAATTTCTTCGATTCTTTGGATTCCTTTTCTCCGGCAATAATCCTCAATTTCTTTGATGATCTTAAGAGTTATTTGGGGGTCGATGAGGTTTGCTGTTCCCACTTGGACAGCTTTAGCCCCAACGATCAAAAATTCAAGAGCATCTGCACCAGAAAAGATACCGCCAATGCCCATGACTGGAATCTTTACTTCAGACACCACCTGGTAGACCATACGTAGAGCTATGGGTTTTATGGCTGGTCCGCTCAGGCCGCCCAGAATATTGGCCAGTTTGGGACGTTTAGTCTCAATATCGACAGCCATGGCCAGAAAAGTGTTAACCAGGGAAATCCCATCAGAGCCTGCTTCTTGAGCACTGAGGGCAATTTCCACAATATTGGTTACATTGGGAGAAAGTTTGGTTATGACAGGACGAAGGCTCACTTTTTTGACCAGCCTGACCAGGGAGAAAGTCGCCTTAGGGTCGAGGGCTGGACAGAGGCCATCTTTTTTCAAGTTGGGGCAGGAGATGTTCAGCTCGAAAGCGGCAATCCCTTCCTTTTTGTTCAGAAAATCCACAACTGCTGCGTATTCCTCGTCGCTGTCGCCACAGACATTGACAATCAGGGCCGTTTTGTAGTTCTTCAAGCGGGGAAGGACTTTTTCAGAAAATTCATGGACTCCAATTCCCTGAAGCCCGATGGCGTTGAGGAGTCCGCTGGCTGTTTCAGCCAGGCGGGGAGGAGGGTTTCCCTCCCGAGGAGAAAAATAGAGGCCTTTGATCACTATTCCTCCCAGCTTGTTCAGGTCGACAAAAGGCAAAAGCTCAAGGCCATAACCGACTGTGCCTGAAGCAGCAAGCACAGGATTTTTTAGCTTAAGAAAGCCGAGGTCAACAGAAAGGTCAATCATCTCTCTTCCTCGAGCCAGATAATCTCCTTGCTCGAAAAGACAGGGCCTTCTTCGCAAATCTTTAGCCATTCTTCTCGCTTTCCTCGCTTTATTCTCCTCACGCATCCCCAGCAGGCACCGAATCCGCAACCCATCATGGATTCAAGAGAGAGCTCGGCCGGGATTTTTCTGTTTATAGCCATATCAGCGATTTTTTTCAGCATCTCTTCAGGCCCACAGGCAAAGATTGAAGCTGGAAAGAAGCGTTCAAGTTCTGTTTGAAGAAGATCTGTGACCAGACCTTTAAAAGCGAAGCTGCCGTCATCTGTCGAGCAGGAAAGATCAAAGCCATTTTTTTCGAATTTTTCTCGAAGGGGGAGATCGACCTCGCTTTTTCCTCCATAGAAAATCTTCGCTCCTACACCCAGCAAGCGAAGCTCCTCAGCTAGAAAATAGAGGGGGGCAATACCTCTTCCTCCGCCGACAACCGCCACAGCTTTCTTCTCCAGATTTACCCCAAAACGAAAGCCTTTTCCTAAAGGCCCAAGGAGATCAAGAGAATCGTCTATTTCTTTTTGAGCAAGGAGTTGAGTCCCGATGCCTTCGATTTTAAAAAAAATCTCAAGGGTGTTTTCGTTTCGGGAATGGATGCTAAAAGGCCGGCGGAGAAGAGGATAGGGTGAAGGTTCAATCCTGACCATAAGAAATTGGCCGGGCATGGCCTGAGCAGCGATTTTTTCTGATTGAAAGGAGAAAAGATAATAATCTTTCCAACTTTCTTTATGGATAATTTTTGCCTGGGAGTCCTTGATCATAACTTACTAGGAATTCAGGAAAAAAATATCAGAATCTTTTTCTTTTGGCAATAGGCATCTCTTTTTATGTGATTCAATCGGGTGCAGGA
>CAZPAX010000229.1:0-3268 GCA_964584535.1 uncultured Eubacteriales bacterium | reverse complement strand
TCTTCTTCGCCATCTTTCACCTCCTAGACCTTTTTGTTTAAATTTTTCATGAATCCATTCTTTAACGATGGACAGAAATCCTGCCCTCAATTCTGGCCAGAATCTCTTCCATGATTTGAGGAGAAGTCTGTTCATGCCGGAAATATTCCATAGAGAAAAGTCCTCTGCCCTGAGTGATTGTGCGGAGAATTGTCGCATACCCGAACATCTCTGCCAAGGGGACAAAAGCCTTGATCACTCTCGACCCTCCCCTCATCTCCATGGCTTCAATTTTTCCCCGTCTAGCATTCAGATCGCCGACGATATCTCCAAGATATTCATCCGGCGAGACAACTTCGAGCCTCATGATGGGCTCAAGAATTACAGGCATAGCTTTGGAAGCCGCGTCTTTGAAGGCCAGGGAGCCAGCTATTTTAAAGGCCATAGTCGTGGAATCCACTTCATGATAGGAACCATCAATGAGAGTGATCTTGACATCAGCAACTGGAAAGCCGGCCAGAATCCCTATCTCGGTAGCCTCTTTAACTCCGAATTGGATGGCAGAAATGAATTCTCTGGGAATAACTCCGCCTCTAGTCTTGTCGACGAAGACAAACCCTCCACCTCTTTTTAATGGCTCAACAAGAAGTTTGCAGTGGCCATACTGCCCGCGGCCTCCACTCTGGCGGATGTATTTGCCCTCCCCTTCAGCCGCCCGGAGAATCGTCTCCTTGTAGGCAACCTGAGGTTTCCCCATATTGGCCTGGACTCCAAATTCTCTGAACATACGATCCATGAGGATTTCTAGATGCAGTTCTCCCATCCCATAGACAAGAGTCTGTCCTGTGGCGGGATCCTGCATGACCTTGACTGTGGGATCTTCTTTGGCAAGCTTGGCCAGTGCATTGGCCAGCTTCACGTGTTCTGTTTTTGATTTAGGCTCGACAGTTACAGAAATAACAGGTTCAGGAAACTTTATGGATTCAAGGACAATCGGCCGGTGTTTAGCACAGAGAGTATCTCCTGTGGAAAGCCTTTTCATCGATCCAAGAGCAGCGATATCCCCAGCATGAACCTCCTCAATTTCTTTCCTCTTATTGGCGTGCATCTCCAAAAGGCGAGAGAGACGCTCCTCCTCTTCTCTAATTGGATTATAAAGGATGGAGCCTATTTTTGCCTTCCCGGAGTAAACTCTGAAAAAACCAAGAGTACCGACATAAGGGTCGTTCATGACCTTGAAAACAAGGGCAGAGAAAGGGTCGTCATCCGAGGGATGTCTTGTCTCAACATCCAAGGTTCGGGGATGATATCCAACAACAGGAGCAATATCCGAGGGTGAAGGAAGATAGTCAAGGATAGCATCGAGGAGGGGGTGAACACCTTTGTTCCGGAAAGAGGCACCATAGAGGACAGGGACAAACTGGAGAGAAATTGTTCCTTTGCGGATGGCCCTTTTCGTTTCTTCTGCAGATATTTCCTTTCCCTCCAAATACCTTTCCATGAGTCTGTCATCTGTTTCACTGAGAGCCTCGAGCATTTCATTCCTTTTTTGCTGGACTTCATCATTGTGTTCTGGAGTGACATTCCTTACTTCGAAATTCGTCCCCAAGAAATCTTCTCCCCAGTCTATTTCTTTCATTTCGACAAGGTCAATTACTCCTCGAAAATTTTCTTCTCTGCCCAAAGGAATCTGGATAACTAGAGGTTTGGTCGCCAGCCTTGTCTTCATCTGCTCAACTGCTTTCTCCGGATCGACTCCAATTCTATCCATCTTGTTAATAAAGACGATCCTCGGCACCCTGTATCTATCGGCCTGCCTCCAGACCGTCTCTGATTGAGGCTCTACTCCCCCCACTCCACAAAGGAGAACGACTGCTCCATCCAGTACTCTTAATGAACGCTCGACTTCGGCTGTAAAATCCACGTGTCCAGGGGTGTCGATGATGTTGATTCGGTGGTTTTTCCAGTAACAGGTAGTGGCTGCAGAGGTGATCGTTATTCCACGTTCCTGCTCTTGTTCCATCCAATCCATAACTGCTGTACCCTCATCCACCTCTCCCATCTTGTAAGTGATCCCTGTGTAGAAAAGAATACGCTCGGTTGTGGTAGTCTTCCCCGCATCGATATGGGCCATGATCCCTATGTTTCTGATGTTCGCGATTGGATATGATCGCATCCGCTTTTCTCTCCATTTGAGTATTACTGAAAATCACTCGTCTTTTAGGGAGAACTACCATTTATAATGAGCAAAAGCTCGGTTGGCTTCCGCCATTTTATGGGTATCTTCTTTTTTCTTGATCGCTCCTCCTCGATTGTTCACCGCGTCCGTGATTTCAGCAGCAAGCTTCTCGACCATACTCTTCCCTGCTCTCTCTTGAGCGTATTTGATTAGCCAGCGGACAGCCAGGGAAGTGGAGCGACTGAGGGGAACTTCGACAGGAACCTGGTAGGTGGCACCGCCGACTCTTCTTGACTTTGTCTCAAGAACAGGCCTTACATTTTCCAGCGCTTTCTCCATGACCTTAAGAGGATCTTCCTTTGCTTTTTTCTTCAAGAGCTCCATCGTCTGGTAAACCGTATGTTCAGCCACGCTCTTCTTTCCCTTCTTCATGAAAATACGGACAAACTTTGAAATAAGGGTACTGTTATAGAGATGATCAGGCGGCGATTTTTTCTTCTTGACTATTCCTCTTCTCGGCATCAGCTACTCCTAAGAAGCAATCCTCTTCTCTTTAGGTTTTTTGGCACCGTATTTGGATCTGCCTTGCTGGCGTCCCTGGACGCCTTCGCTATCTAGAGTGCCACGAATGATGTGATAGCGAACTCCGGGCAAGTCTTTCACCCGGCCGCCACGAATGAGAACAATCGAGTGCTCCTGAAGATTGTGACCTACTCCAGGAATATATCCTGTCACTTCGATATTGTTTGTTAATCGGATTCTGGCTACCTTTCTCATGGCAGAGTTAGGTTTTTTGGGCGTAGTCGTAAAAACCCTCGTACAGACTCCTCTTTTCTGAGGACATAACTCCAGGGCAGGCGACTTGCTCTTGTACCTCTTGAAAAACCTGCCTTTTCTTACGAGTTGATTAACTGTCGGCAATAAAACTACTCCTTTATAAAAAATTCCATTTTCTTCGTCCCGAATAGAAAAAAATCTCTCGGAGCGATTGTGTGGATAATAGCAAATATAGCTTGCTATGTCAAGAATTTTGAGGAAGTTAGCGAACTAAGGAGTTCTACACAGAAACATCCACTTCCTTTTCCACTTCTGCCTTTTTTTCCTCTTCTT
>CAZPAX010000228.1:0-3285 GCA_964584535.1 uncultured Eubacteriales bacterium | reverse complement strand
GATTTATCAGGAACTGGGGAGGAGAAAAGATTCCCCTTTATTTTTGTATGGAAAGTGAAGGAATTTGGGAGGAAACATTAAAATGCAAACCGAGGGGAAAAAGAGATGTGGAAAGAAGTCTTTCCCCTCTAGGAAATAATCAAAATCTTAACTAACCAGCCTTTTCCGTCTTTGGTTCAGCGATAATGCCCACCACTTCAATACCGGCCTCTTTGAGGAGTTCGATAAGATCCACGATTTTTCCGTATTCCAGTTCTTGATCTGCTCTCAGATAGAGTTTCTTTACGTTGACTGTTAAAAAAGCTTCTTCCAGGAGGGTGGCGACGTTGTCCATGGTTGCCTGATCTTTATTGACATACATGGATCCATCTTTTCTGACCGACAGAACAACCTCTGGATTATCGGGCATTTTTATTGTGTTCAAAGCCGTAGGAAGCCTGAGATCAATTCCTTTCTGAACCAAAGGAGTGACCACCATGAAGATGATCAGCAAAACGAGAAGAACGTCACAGAGGGGAACGACATTGGGCTCGGATTTGACTTTTTCCTCTCCCCCGACTGAGATTGCCATTTTATGCCTCTCTATTTATCTTTAAGTTTTACTTTCCTTCTTGCCTTCTGATGAAGAAATCGACAATCTGGGAGGTCGTGTTGGCCATCTCTGCATCGTAGATGTCAATCCTTGAGTTCAAGAGGTTGTAGCACCAGAGGGCAATAATAGCCACGCCGATTCCGAAAGCAGTTGTGACCAGAGCTTCAGCGATTCCCTGGGCAACTGTGCCAATACCACCTGAGCCAGTGACAGCCATGGCTCGGAAAGCATTGATGATGCCGGCGATGGTTCCGAAGAGGCCAATAAAAGGAGCAGATGTGGCAATTGTCGCCAAAACAGGCAATCCCCTTCTCAGATCCTGAGTAAACATTGAGGCAGCTCTTTGGCAACCTCTCTGGGCAGATTCAATCTGCTCTTCAATGCTAAGATTGGCTTCTCTTCCTTCTAAGAATTCCTGGATACCGGCAGCTGTGACCCTGGCCAAATGGCTTCCCTTGTTTTCTTTCTTGGATGAAAGATTCAAGGCTTCCTTAATCTGCCCATTCTTCAGCATGTTGGCCAGCCTTGGCGCTATTTCTTTTGATTTGTTTCTAGCCTTGGCAAAAGTTATTTGTCGTTCAATGAAGAAATAGAGGGAAAGGACGGAGAGAGCAATAAGGATGATGGCTACTGCTTTAGCAACCGTTCCCATGGCTACCCACATTTCAATCAGACCAAATTGCATTTTAAGTACCTCCTTTTAAATATCGAAAGCCATTGATAGCTTTTCTTATTTCAGTTGGAATCTGACCGTAACCGTGAAGATGACTCCTCTTGGCCGGCCGTTGATGATCATCGGCTCATAAACCCACTGCCGGACTGCATCAACCGCCGCCTGATCCAAAAGCGGAATGGACCTCAAAATTTTTATTTGCTGCACCCTTCCATAGATATCTGTGGTGGCTTCAACGATGACAGTCCCTTCCACTCTCGCCTGGCGAGCAATTTCCGGATAAGTTGGCTCAACCATCTTGATCAACTTGGGCGGCTTGATCTCACCGACAGCTCTGACCGGAGCTTCGACTCCACCGACTACGCCTCCGAGGACTCCGCCGACAACTCCTCCCAGCACTCCACCGATGACACCGCCTTCCACTCCGCCCTCGACTCCGCCTTCAATCCCGAAATCAGAGATTTGTTCTTCAGCGATATCTTGGGGGATCTCGACTGGGGCGACGAGTCTACCGGGCTGGATAGTGGATTGGGCCTGGACAGGTTTGATTCTTGTTTTGGCCTGGGAGCTTGTCCGTTTTTTTGCGGGGGGAGGAGGCGGTGGCGGAGGTGGGGGAGGGGGAGCAAGGAAAGCGCTGTAGAATTCGACTGTGGGCAACTTGCTCGTGGAGAGGAGAGGAATGACTATCATAGCTGCGATAACAACAGCGTGGATAATTATGGCTACAGGGAGGGCAAAGGCTCTTCTTGCTGTGGATTTTTCGGCAACAAAGAAAGAGTCTTTAAAAAGGTCAGGAATTTCCTCTGTTTGTTTTGGCTTAGTAGTACCAGCCATTTTTTACCTCATATTTGGATTTATATTATAATCCACTTCAAAGTATAAATAAAAAAAATATTTTTGACAAGTATTAATATTATTTTCTTATCATCCTTTTTGGTTTGAATAGCTTCTGCCAGAATAAGACAACCGGACAGGAAAGATAAACTGTTGAGTAAACTCCCTCGATAGTGCCGATAAGCATAATAAAAGCAAAATCGTTGATCACATCTCCGCCAAAAATAAAAAGAGCTAAGAGAGTCAGGAAAACTGTTCCTGAAGTGATGAGCGTCCGGCCAAGACACTGATTGATGCTTACATTGAGGACATTTTCAAACGATTCTTTCCTCATGATCTTTAAATTTTCCCTGATCCTATCAAAGATGACGATTGTATCATTGATGGAAAATCCGACAATAGTCAGGACCCCGGCTATGATAGGCAGGTTTATTTCTCTGTTGCTGAAGGAATAGATACTTAGGCTGATCAAAACGTCTTGAGTGAGGGTGAAAATGGCAGAGACACCATAGGCCAGCTTGAATCGGAAGGCAATATAGACGAGCATGCCGAGGAGTGCCCAGATTGTGGCTTGAGTGGCCTTTCTTCTCAGGTCCGCTCCCACCTGTGGCCCGACAGTCTCTCGGCTGATGACAGTCAATTTGCCCAGAAAAGTCTTTTCTTTAAGGGTAGTGAGGACCTCCTGGCCGAGTCCCATTCTCTCCAGCTCGGAGAAATCACTGATAATTCCATTTTCCACTCGATAAGAAATGATTTTTTGAGCAAACTCCTGGCCTTTATCGGGAAATGAGAGCTCGAGCAGGGAAGAAAGGCTTTTTTCATCAATGTTGTTTAGATCCTTTAGACCCTTTTCTAGGCCTGCTTTTCCCTCATCTCCGCGCAGGGCTTCGATAACTCGATTGGCCAATATTTCGTGTGCTTCAAGTTCTTCCTGTTGGCCTCCGGCTTTAACAACTTGCATTGTCCGGATCTGGTACTCCCGCATATTTTTTCCGGTTTCCTGGATGACGCTGTTGCCCAGTCCGATATCATTCAGCAGGTTTCTCATATCTCTGATAGAGACAGGCTCTTTGAACATGATCCGCACCAACGTTCCCCCACCAAAGTCAACTCCCAGTTTTAAACCTTTTCCCGCTGTGACATTCAAAATACCTGAAAGAACAATGATTCCGGTGATGGCAAGAGC
>CAZPAX010000227.1:0-3301 GCA_964584535.1 uncultured Eubacteriales bacterium | reverse complement strand
TTTCAGAGGAGAGGTGGTGATTTTTGAAAACGGCCAGGGTCGGGGAAGCCTCAATTGTGATACGAACAGCTCTTATTCTGATGCTAAAGTCCATGCCAATGCCAATGATGAAAGCCACAGTTTTCTCTACCTTGTCAATAATATCTTTAATGACCCGCGAGTATCGGCCTATCTTCTTGATTCGATCAGAAATAAATTCATCGCCAGCAATGACCATACAACAGATGGTTATCGGACATACGAAAATGTTTCTTATCCCTGTTTCACTACTTCCAACGGGAGGAGGGTTGAACTTCGAGAAGGAATCTGGAACGGGAATGGATACAGCCAGAATCTCAAGCTGATCAATGTGCCGGTGCTTAAGTATCATGACCAGGGAGGATCGGAGATCACTGCCAGCCTGAAGCACTTCTATGGAATTGTTTCGATGTCTGATAGCCAGAGCGGTTTCCGTCATTACAGCGGCCTGGGCGAGACCTGCGGGAAGATGGTTGTTTCAGTCTGCACTCCGGTTCTCAATATCATCGATGCCATCTGGGTCTCTCATTCTTCCTTGACAGGGTATCCAGCCAGCACCACTTTTCGGGCCAATCAGATTCTGGCCAGCCAAGATCCAGTTGCCCTTGATTACTGGGCGGCAAAATATGTCCTTTACCCGATTGACCAGAATTTCCGTCATCATCCTGATTATTCCGGCATTGACAGATGGCTTACTTCTGCCTGCGATATTATCAACAGCCGCGGCGGCCTGAAGGATCCAGAGAGAGGAATTGTGGTGGAGAGGGTTACTAGAAGGGAAGAAGAGATAAGAACATATTCCTGTGACTCTAAGCAATACCTTAAAGAGGCAGTGATTACGCTTTCAAGCGCAGGCCTGAGATTTGTGGGGACGACTGATATCATTAAGACTCAAACTCAGGACTTTGATATTTTCAATAGCGGAATTGGAGAATTTAGCTGGAGAATAGAAAAAGATGCAGACTGGCTTTCCTGTGCGCCTTCTTCAGGTGTGGGGGATGCGAAGGTCAGAGTAACTGTGAATCCAGTAGGACTGGGGCCGGGGAAATATACAGCGAAAATACTTATCTTTTCTCAAGAAGCATCCAACTCACCCCAGTCTGTCACTATCACCTTTAAGCTCTATGAATCGCTGAGGAAACGGCCTAGACATTTTCAATCTTAAAGAACCTAGAATTGCAGACAGAAAATAAATACGGGTGTCCGGTCAGTCCCTGCGTGTTCGAGGACCTAGGGGGGAGGGTGGGTTTGGTCAAGAACATGCAGGGACTGGCAGGACCATCCATCAAGTAATGCTTGCGCTCTACCATCTCTTTGGCATGAATGAAGTTAGCGGAATTCGAGCGTTCTGTCAGCAATTCTGGGAAAAAAATCATGATTGATTTTTGCTGGTAAAAACTTTTATTATCCTGAGTGTCTGGCACAGACGCTATGAATGAAACCGAACTCGTTTTTCCTTTTGACCCTGTCCAGAGGGCTGGGGAAGCCGAGCGTTTGGTGATGGAAGGGGAGAAGAGGCTCTATTATAAATTCAGAGCCGCTCCTTATTACGGGGGAATCGCCACCGCAGATGCGATCGGCTGCTCCTTCCTCTGTGCCTACTGCTGGAATTATGGCCGTAACCTCAGCCCCTCACGCTTCGGGAAACTCTATTCTTCACAGGAAGTCGCCTCCATCTTGCTCAGCATTGCCAGGCGCAGATTTTTCCGCCTCTATCGAATTACTGGCTCTGAGCCAGTTTTGGGTGAAAGCTCGTTTAAACATCTTCTTCGAGTCCTTCAGATTATCTTTGAGGAGGCGCCTCGCTCTGTATTCATTCTGGAAACAAACGGACTTATTCTGGGTTGCAGGACTGATTTTATTGAACAGCTTAGATTCAGGAATTTGTGGGTGAGGATCGCCATCAAAGGCACAGATAGCAGCTCTTTCGAGCAGATAACAGGTGCAAAAAAAGAATTTTTCCGCTATCCATTTCTTGCTCTCCAGGAGCTTGAGAAGCAAGGGATAAGGGCCTGGCCAGCGGTGATGAGGGAGCTCTTTACGGAGAGCGAAATCAGGGGCTTAAGAGAAATTCTTGATGAATACAGGATAAAGGCTGAGCTTGAAGAAGAAACGCTGGAGGCTTATCCCTTTGTCCTCGAGAATCTGAAGCGCAGAAACATTCCTCTCAAAAAAATCTGAATCGAGCGCCTCTCAACCGTAAAAGAGGGGACAGGCACCTTTTTCAGGGAAAAAAGGTGCCTGTCCCCATTCACAGAGACTGGCCGGGCCGCTTTACAAATAATGCTTGCGCTCTCCAATCTCTTTGTCATGAATGAAGTTAGCGGAATTCGAGCGGTCTTACTGGGATTAGAGAGTCCTTGATTAAAACAATCTAATGTGGGATAAATAAAAAGATTATAGCTGCTATGAGAGAATCGAATCGTACTTTGAGGAAGAAAAAAATTTTCTTTCTCCTGAGCGTTTTTATTTCAGGAGTCTTCTGCTATCTCGCTTTTCGCCATGTCAATTTCCACAATGTCTTTGAGGCGATAAAAAATATCCGCTGGACGACAATCCTCGTCTTCAGTCTTTTCATTTTCCTTTATGTTTTTGTGAAAGGCTTCAAATGGAAGCTTCTGGTCAATAGATTTGATGAGCTGTCGATAAAGGATTCTTTTTTGATTTATCTCATCGTGTTCATGTTTAATAGCATTTTCCCTTTTCGATCTGGAGATATCATTCAGGTCTTTTTAACAAGGGCAAAAACCAATATTGAGAAAACAAAGATTTTGGGAACGATCACCGTCAACAAATTTTTTGAGATGGCCTCTTTTCTTCCATTAATTCTTATACTTGGCCTGTTCATCCCCCTTGCAGCTCCTCTGAGACATGCCTTCAACATATTGATCCTATTGACCTTCGCTTTTGTCTTTCTTTTTGCCTTTGATTTTATCAGGTGGAATGATAATTTTTTTCAAAATTTCAAAATCTTAAAATTGATTTCCAATTATCTCTATTCTCTGAAAATCATCAAAGACAAAGAGCTCTTCTTTATTTCTTTTTTGATGGCCTCCCTTTCCTGGGTTGTGGAGGGCCTGATGATTGCTTTTCTTATCAAATCCTTTGGAATAGCTGTTCCATTCTGGGCGACGATTTTTGTTTTGGTGGCTATCAATGTTGCCATCACGATTCCTGCCACAAGCAGCAATATTGGCACTTTTGAGTACGCTGTTATTTTTGCTTTAACTTCTCTTGGAATCGAAAAAGACAGGGCTTTGAGCTTTGCCTTGATTCTGCACAT
>CAZPAX010000226.1:0-3312 GCA_964584535.1 uncultured Eubacteriales bacterium | reverse complement strand
CCTTTTGATTGAGTTACTCCCTCCGCATCCCCTCCCAAACACAGCTGGCTGCTAATCTTTGTGCAAATATAAATGCAAATTTAGTGCCAATTTCTTAGATTTTTATCCTATTGAATATAAAGGAATTAGCAATTGGCAGATATTAAAAAAGAAAGAAATCATCCAATAATTTGGATAATCTCCAAAAAAATGGATTTTTATTTCAGCTGGAAATCGATCTTGTTCTCAATCATTTTTCCCGAAAAAATGTCTTTCACCCTAACCACAAGGGTATACTTCCCAGGAGCAAACTCAGCCAGGACAAACCTCGCTCCGCTGTTCAACCCTGCTGTCTTTTGTTCTATTGGAATCTGGGCTTCCTGGGGCTGGTCAATGATTGTGATGAGCTTACCAGCCCGCCAAATCTCGTGCTCTATCAAAAGTCTTGCCATCCGCTCCGCTTCATTAAAAGTCGGATTATAAATCTGGTAAAAGAAAACGAGTTCACTGTCTTTTGTGTATTCTCCTAAAGCGTTGGGATTAATCTCCAAATTGCCGAAAGTAAAAGGCCCTACCTCTATTTTCTCCAGCTTGATCTTCTCTGGCACTTTGATTTCTGTTTTTTCGAGTGATTCCAAGGCAGAAATATCCTTTCTCTCCACGACAACTTCTTCTTTTTTGGGCTCAACGACACGAATATCCCTAGCCAGGATGATCCCACTCAAACTGAATTCTTTATCAGAAAATCCAGGAACCTCAATTTTCCGATCCATATAACCGACATTCCCATTGAATTCATCCCAGACAACAACATGGAGAAAATACGGCCCAGGACTCAAGCTGAGGCTGTTCTTGTACTGATAATAGTCGCTCAGGCGGCGCTCATAAGTCTCTTTTTTCAGATTCATTTCCAGCCGGTCACTCGTCTGGAAGACTGTTCCCTTCTCATTTTTCACCTCAATGTAGAAGTTAACCATGCCTCTGTATCTATCCTCGACTTTATTGAATCCCAGGTCCTTGGCTGCCACTTCGATGCTGATGGGGATATAGGTGAGACTCCCAGTCCCCAGCAAATAATTCTCTTTAGCCACAAAGGTCAGTTGATTCAAAGAGGCTTTGGCCTCAACAATTCCCTTTAACTTCCTCAGACGAGTGCTCCTCTCCAGGTCTTCCAAGACTTCTCCTCTTGACTTGCTCAGCTCGGCAAGAAGAGTGAGCTGCTCCAGAGGATTTTCAGACATCTGCCTGGCCCTGGCAGCAGATGCCTCTGAGGAACGTGTATCCTTAGGGAAATCATCATAGCCAGTATAGCGGGCAGGGAGAGAGACATTGCGCAGGGCATTGGCCAGTCCCGGGTTATCTGCAAGTTGATAGGATCCCGCATTGTAATAATTGACGAAAGTAAATTCTATCCTTCCGATTCTTGCCTTAAGCCCGGGAATCTGTCTGTAAACCCAGACTTCAGCAGGAAATTCAGCTGTCGGCGCCTGAGGCCCGAAGATGAATCCTCTCCCTCCTCCTGGATTTGATTCCAGGAAATCAGGTGGTCCGAACATGATATAGACTCTTCCTCGATCTGTTCTCCAGCCCACTCTTCCCTCAAAATAGTGCTCATTGGCGTAGGTAATTCGGCGGTAGTGCTCCTCCCGGAATTCATTGAAAGGCGTTTCAGGAGTGGGGTCTCTCCTTTTCCAGAAGAGGTTGATGAAATTCTCTCTCTCTTCATCTGTTCTGAGGCTCTTGAAAACTTCCTTCTCATCTTCAGAAATGATATAGATCACCTCTTCATCGAGCCACTTTTTGTGCTTTGCGGACATTTGCGGCTTCTTTGTCTCTTTTTTCTCCTGCCCAGGGAATCCGGAAAGGTGAAAAGTCAAGATGAAGAAAAATAAAATAAAAAGCACACTCTGTTTTTTCATCGCCTGTCCTCCAGACTGGCCCTCAGGGGTTAACAGATGCTAATTGTTCCCTGATGATTTCAAATACTCCAGTACCTGCTTGGCTATCGAAGCATCAGGATCATTGGGGGCCAGTTCCAAAAATTTCTCTAAATTTTGAATGGCCTCTGCCTTCTTGTTCTGATTGACATAAATCATTCCCAACTGATAATAGGCCTTGGCATAATCAGGCTTGATTTCTTTCACTCTAGAAAATGCTTCTAGGGCTTTAGCGAAATCCTGGGTGTTCATCAGGCAGGCGCCTAAATCATAAAAAGCATCTGGATCATTCGGGCTCAATTCAGCACCTTTGGTGAAATAGGGCAAAGCCTCTGCGAAGTTTTTCTGAAGCCCATAGATCTGGCCTAAGCTCTTGTTAGCGCTCACGCTTTCGGGCTGAATCTCAAGCATCTTTTTAAAAACCTGAATGGCCTCCTCATATTTCCCCAATTTTGTGTGGCTTATTCCCAGATTGTTATAGTAGATGGGCTCCCCAGGCTCCTTATTGATAGCTTCCTGGTAGGCTTGCGCAGCCTCTTGGTAATTTCCAGCCTGAAACAGCTCATTTCCCCGTTTGAAATCTTTATCACCAGGAGACTCGGCCACAAAATATTTCCCTTCTTCCATCTCTAGAGTGACATCGACGACATCACTAATTCCCACCTTCTTTTCCAAAAAGACAGGGAAAAAGCCATCTTTTTCCGCCTTTATCTGGTAAAAATCAGGCTGAAGACCAATTTGAATAAATTCTCCTTTTTTGTTGGATTTAAGAGCGAATTTCACGGCTGCATACTGCATGGAGGCAATGGTGATTTTGACCCCTTCGATCGGGCTTTTGTCCTTTTTATTGACGACAATTCCTTTTATTGTTCCCTGGATTGAGGCCAGAAGAAAAGCAGAGACTGTGCTTGAGGCCAAAAAGATGATAACAAGAACAATGCCAATGAAAATTTTTTTCATTTGCCTCTTCTTTTTTAAAGCTTTTTTCCATTCTATCCCAAGCCCAAGCTCAAAATCAAGAAGCCTGCCCTTGACGTTTTCATTTTCCAGTTATATAGTTTTCTTGTCTTCAGAAGCATGGTTTTCAAGTCTAAAGAACGACGGTCTATTTCAATTAAAAAAATAAGATCGATATTCTTTTTTGAAGATTCTACAAGAAGAGATTTAGTGGACTTAAGCACTCATGACTTTTTTATAGAAATAAAGAAGATCTCTTCATCATCAATAAGCTGAATAAAAATTTTACAAAAGGAGGGCTAGCTATGTTCTCAAAAAACTGTTTGAGAAATTCTTGGAGGGGTTTTTTATTTTTACTTCTGGTCAGCCCGAGTTTGGCCCAATTGAAAGACATTGGTAAATTTAAAGGAGTAGAAATTCCCTGCAGACTAAAATACGG
>CAZPAX010000225.1:0-3339 GCA_964584535.1 uncultured Eubacteriales bacterium | reverse complement strand
TGCTGGCTGGAGAGGGATCCTCCTTAGCCCCGCTTCCTTTTCCTTTTTCAAACCTTGGCGCCTTCCCAGCCAGCGCCCTTCTTCTTAAAAAAGGGGACACAAACCTTTTCTTTTCAGAAATTTCATCTCTTTTTATTTCCTTATTATTATTCGCCAAAGAAACGAATAGAGCTTCACCCTTATCTTACCCAACTCATCTTCCCTCTCTCTAGGGGGAGGATAGAGGTGAGGAGACGGTGAGAAGACTTTATCTTATTTTTCTTGAACCTTCTTTTCTTTAGTCAGTTCCTTCAGGTAATCTTTCATTTTGAGGTGTGGAATTCCCTCCTCCAGCCACTTGGGCATTGGCTTTCCCGCAAGATAATGGTCGAAGAATTCCATCATCCGCACCGTGTAGTCTTTCTGGTTGGCAGGCTTCTGCAGGACATGATTTTCGCCGACGTACTGGAGCATGACCACCGGCTTTTTGAGGCGGCGGAGTGTGTTGAAATACTCGATTCCCTGATTCCAGTCCACAGCTCCGTCCTGGTCGCAGTGCAAGATGATGAGCGGAGTCTTCACCCTTTGAGCAAAATAGATAGGCGAATTCCGGGCATAAGATTCGATATTTTCCCAGTAGCCGCAAGTGAAGCGTCCCTGGCTGCTTTCAAAAATGGGCTGATTGGCAGAGCCTGTGTTCCAGTAGACGGATGAGTACATGCTGATCATGTTGGTCAGCGGCGCTCCGGCAATGGCGGCAGCAAAAGCATCTGTCTGGGTGATGAGGAAAGCAGTCTGATAGCCGCCCCAGGAATGCCCGTGAAGCCCGACTTTAGTCTTATCCACAACGCCAGTAGCGATGGCCGCTTCGAGAGCAGGAAGAACACACCAGACAGCAGACATTCCGGGGTCATTGATCTTGTAGACAATATCAGGCATGAGGACAGCGTAGCCGCGGCTGGTGTAAACTGACTTGCTAAAGCCAATGACCGAGGGAGGTATGTAGCGATTAAGCACTTGCGACATCTTTTCATAGATATAGACAATAGTTGGATAGGTTTTTCCTTTTTCATAATTTGCGGGAAGCGATAGCGCGGCCTGGAGCTTGTCCCCTTTCGAACTTTTATAATCGAGGAGAAGGGAACCAGATGACCAGAAGAAATCTTTCTGCTGAGGATTGGTTTCGGTGATTCTCTCGCCCTTCTGGAGCGAGCTATCGCTGACATAATAATCGGGGTAGTCCTTATAAGTATCTCTGGTATAGAGATAGATATCTGCTTTTTTAGCTTTGAGAAGCCCAGAAAAATTAGAGTCATCCCAGAAAATCATCTGAGCAGGAGGTTTCCCTTTATCGATGCGGGCAATTCCTGCCTTCTTTGTCCATTCTCCATAGGCGGCAAAATAGACAGGGACAGAAAGGTCAATACCTTTCTCCTCAGGGTCAAGCCTGAAGCGGCGGCCATAGCGGATCTGCTCTTTTTTACCGTTCACCGTGAGGTTCGTTCCTGCCCCGCCATGAACAGGGACATTCCAGACATCCCAGTTATCATAGAGAAGCACAGACACACCGTCTTTGACCCAGCCCACAGGCACAATTGGCGGTTTGATAACATTGTGATCATCCTCTTGATTGATGAAAGAGGTGGGCACATCCTTGGTGATATTGTAGGCCTTTGAGGCGGACATCTCATAGGTGTAATAGTGGCCGTCATCATAGTAGAGAAAATGGCTTCCTTCAGGCGAGGGGCCAAAGAACCAGCGGCATTTTTTCAGGGCCAGGTTGCGGGCACCTGTTTTAAGGTCAATGATATAGACATCTTGATAGCGCCGGCCGTCAAGATTCGAATCGAGCTCGTATTCTTTGTTATCCAGGCCAATGGCCCAGCGATGTTTAGGCGCAGGTTCGACCCGTCTCAGGCTATCATCGGCCAAGCGGATAAACCTTTTCTCCTTGATACGGTAGATGGAGAGGAAGCTAAAATTCTCATCCCTCTTGGCTTCAACCTGCTGCTGGGATTGAAGGCGTTTATCCAGCCAATGCCAGAGAACAAGGTCTGGGATGTCCTCGTCTTTCTCTTCCCTTGGCTTCTCGGACTCAGGGGCTTTGGTTTTTTCCGGGGCTTCTTCCTTCATCTCTTCCTTCTTTTCCTCTTCTTTTTTCTTCTTTGCTTCAGCAATGCCAAAGATAATTCCCTCCAAATCCTCGGTCCAGAGAGGATTTCTGTTGGGGCTGACAGTCATTCCCTGGGGAAAAGTTTTGTCTTCTTTTGGCTCATAAACAAATTTTTGAGGCGCCTTGGCTGAGAAATTTATAAAGCCTATGACGCTGTAGAGCTTGTCTTCAAAGCTCTTATCCTCCTTGCCTTTGACTGCAGCCAGGCCATCGCCTTTTTCTGTCCAGGTCAGGCTCCTGTAGACAGCTTTGTCATTATCAAGAGAAATGACAGCTCCTGTGGCCATGTTCCGCAGTTGGAGGCCATTTCCGATCTGTCCCTGAGCGTCGATAATCCAGGCCAGCCAGATGCCTTTCTTGTCAAAAGCAAATTCAGAGACATTCCCGATATTGAGCTCGTTCGAAGTGGAAAGTTCTCTCAGAATCAGGTCTGAGCCGCTCCATTTGTCCTTTTCTTTTTCCTGGCTTTCAGAAGGAAACCTGTGGAGGGCAATCCAGGAAGCGCTCTCTCCGGAGAAAGCGAAGCTCTTTATTTTCTCAAACTCGATTTTTTCACCTGTGGAGAGGTTGAGAAGACCGGCTTTGGTGTAGATCTTTTTGTTTTCTTTTCTTAACTTTTTTGCTTCTTTTGCCTCAGGGTAAATGATAAAGGCCAGCCAGCGGGAGTCCTCAGAAAAAGAGAGTGCCGATGGGGCGAATCTTGGTGCTTCGCCGATAGGGAACTTGTACTCCTTTTCCTCTTTTGTTTTTCTGATCACAACTGTGCTATCCCCTTCGCCTGGAGCGAGGCGATAGGCAAACCACTGTCCATCAGCAGAGACTGATGGAGAAGCAATACTCTTCCAGGCAAGAATATCTTCTAAAGATTCTATGGGCCGAGGGACTTTTGGTGCAGCTTTTTCCTGCCCACCCTGGGGCTGCTGTGCCTGAGTTTGGGCTTGGGAAAGAAATGCAGGAAAAACAAAAAGAACCAAAAATAAGAATGTAAAGATGGCTCTTGTTTTTTTCATCTTCTTTACCTCCTCGCTGAATTATATCAATTGGGGTCAGACTTTTAAAAGTTTTATTATTTGATTTTTAATCGAAAGCTTTTTTAAAGGCAAAAATTTTTATCTGGATTTTTTATAGGCCAAAATAATAAAACTTTTAAAAGTCTGACCCCAAATAATAAACATATTTTTGGATTG
>CAZPAX010000224.1:0-3357 GCA_964584535.1 uncultured Eubacteriales bacterium | reverse complement strand
AACCAACGACCTCCGGGTTATGAGCCCGACGAGCTACCAGGCTGCTCTACCCCGCAATGTTGCAATTATTATAACAAATTTATTCCCTTTGTCAAAAATGAATGATTTTCGTGACATTATAATAGGCGTAAGGGTATTCAGCGGCAGGTACTTTTCTCTTCTCCATGGCAGTGTCTGATCCCAGGATATCATAGCGTAGAATCTTCTTGACATCAGACAAATACAATCAATATAATGAGAAACTTAAAAAATGGGCTTTTTCCTTTTTTTCTTGCTCGCTTTCGTCTGCGTTTTTGCTATTCTGGCCATGATCATTTCCAGAAATCAGGCCCATAATGCCCTCTTCCTCGTTTTAGCTTTCGCCTCACTTGGAGGTCTCTTCGGTCTTCTGGAAGCGCCTTTCATTGCAGTTGTCCAGATTATTATCTATTCTGGAGCAATCATGGTCCTTTTTATTTTTGTGATCATGATGGTCAATTTGCGTGAGGGCATCCCTGCCGAAAAGAAAAGATGGATCTTCTATCTCTCTTTTTTTCTTGCTCTCATTCTCATCATCGAACTCATTTTAGCTTCGAAAGGCGCATTTTCTTTATTGGGAAAAACTGGCGGAGAAAGAATAGGAAGCCCTACTGATCTTGGCCGGCTCCTCTTTACTGATTATCTTTATCCTTTTGAGATCACCTCGATCTTGATTATCGCTGCTCTGGTTGGAGCTATAGTCCTGGTCAAGAAAAGAGAAAAGGAATGATTCCGATTAGTTATTTCTTCATTCTGAGCATCATTCTTTTTATCCTGGGAATTGTCGCCTTCTTTATAAAAAGAGACCTCATTACCCAATTTATGGCCGTGGAAATTATGCTCAATGCGGCAAACCTGGCTTTTATCGCTCTGGCCAAGTCCTCAAGTCCGGTTCATGGCCAAGTGATTGTCTTTTTCATCATCACTGTGGCTGCTTCGGAGGCAGCCGTAGGATTGGCTATTATTCTTCTCATCTTCAGGCAGAAAAAGACAATCAAAACTGAAGATGTGCGATTGATGAAGGGATGAAATGACGGAAATCTTCTGGCTTATTCCTTTTCTGCCAGCAGCAAGCACATTTATTCTGGCTGTCTTTGGAAAAATACTTCCCAAAAAATATGTCTCTTATCAGGCCTGTTTAGCTGTTTTTGCTTCTCTTGTCATCTCTGTCATTTCTTTTATTGGACTTCTCCAGACAAGTCCCGAAAATTATCCCATTTTGAAAAATCTTTTTTCCTGGATCCAGTCAGGCTCTTTTAGTGCCAATCTTTCCCTCCAGCTTGACCCTCTTTCAGCCATTATGGCCCTTGTTGTCAGCGGAGTCAGCTTCCTCATTCATGTCTATTCTGTCGGCTACATGGCCAAGGACTGGGGCTATACCCGCTACTTCACTTATTTAAATCTCTTTACTTTTGCCATGCTCATTCTGGTAATGGCTTCCAATGTAGTTCTGATGTTTGTTGGCTGGGAAGGAGTTGGCCTTTGTTCGTATCTTTTAATCGGCTTCTGGTTTGAAAAACACTCAGCTGCTAATGCTGGCAAAAAGGCTTTTATTGTCAACCGCATCGGAGATGCAGGTTTTATTCTTGGCATTCTATTTATTTTTATCCATATTGGAAGCGGTGAATTTACTGTCATCAATAGTACCATCAGCAGTGGAGCTATGAGTCATCGAGTGGCCACCTTGATTGCCATTCTCCTTTTTGTTGGAGCCATAGGCAAATCCGCCCAGATCCCTCTTTATGTCTGGCTCCCGGACGCTATGGAAGGCCCCACTCCAGTCAGTGCCCTGATCCATGCGGCGACAATGGTTACAGCTGGAGTCTACATGGTTTCCCGGATGAACCTCCTCTATTCATTATCAGGAACAGCAGCCCAGATTGTGGCTGTTGTCGGCGCCTTGACTGCCATCTATGCAGCAACAATGGCTCTTACCCAGAATGATATCAAGAGAGTTCTGGCCTACTCTACTATCTCTCAAATCGGATATATGTTTATTGGCTGTGGTGTGGGAGCTTACGCAGCAGGCATGTTTCATCTCTACACCCATGCCTTTTTCAAGAGCCTCCTCTTTCTGGCTGCTGGAAGTGTCATGCACGCCCTCTCTGGCGAGCTGGATATGAGAAAAATGGGAGGATTGCGAAAATATCTTCCTCTCACCTATCCCACTTTTCTCATCGGAGCTATTGCTATCGCTGGAGTTCCATTTTTCTCTGGATTTTTTTCCAAGGATGCTATCCTGACTCAGGCTTTTAGTCAGCGCCATTATTTTGTCTGGATTCTGGGAATACTGGGAGCAGTCCTCACAGCTTTTTATATGTTTCGCTTGATTTTCCTGACTTTTTATGGCCAGGAACGAATTGTTCCCGAAGCAAAAAAACATCTCCATGAATCCCCGCCGGTGATGACCATTCCTCTTGTCATCTTAGCCTTTTTCTCCATTATCGCTGGCTATATCGGCCTTCCTGTTGTCTTTGGGGAGAAGCTTAACAGGTTCAACCTTTTCCTAGAGCCTGTGGTCAAACGAGGCGCAGAGGCTCATCTAACCTTGAAGACAGAGTGGCTTCTGATTCTCATCTCGACAGTTGTGGCCTTGGCGGGAATCTTAATCGCCTATGTTTTTTACATCAGAAAGCCTGGGATTCCCCATTTCCTTGTCTCCCGATTCCCGGCTGGATACAGGCTTCTCTATAACAAATATTATGTGGATGAGATTTATAATGCGGCTTTTGTCCATCCCTTAGTCAGGGGCTCAGAAATTATCTATGATAATTTTGATTTAAAGGTCGTTGATGGAGCTTTGAATGGATCAGCTTGGGCAACAAGTTTTACCGGAAAGATTCTGAGCTATTTCCAGAGCGGTTTGATCAAGGATTATGCCCTTGTTTTCCTCTTTGGAGTCATTCTCTTTTTAGGATATTTGTTTTTTTAAAATGAATTTTCCAATATTGAGCTTTGTGACTTTCTTCCCACTCTTGGGAGCAATTCTCCTTATTTTTGTCCCTAAAGAAAAAAAGACTCTTATCCGCAACCTCTCTCTCTTTGTGGCCCTGATCACCTTTATTGTCTCCCTCTTTCTCTACTTCAATTTCAACGGCCAGACTTCTGATCCACAATTTGTAGAGAGGGAAGCCTGGCTGGGCTATGGCATAGAATACCATCTGGGGATTGATGGCATCAGCCTATTCTTGGTTATCCTTACCACTTTTCTCGTGCCCATCGCCTGTCTTTCCTCCTGGTCTTATATCCAGAACAGGGTTAAAGAATATTTTATCTTTCTCCTTATTCTTGAGACAGGAATCATTGGCGTTTTCGTCTCCCTCAACCTCTTCCTCTTTT
>CAZPAX010000223.1:0-3433 GCA_964584535.1 uncultured Eubacteriales bacterium | reverse complement strand
AAATTATACCACGAGTAGCATCAATCAGCGGGTCTCTATTTTTTACCCAAATTTGGCTGAATCTGTCAAACTTATTCTCTTTTTTAGTGATGTTATGGTTGATTTTAGCCAAAATTTTTTTTATAAAGAGTTTTACCTTGAAGAAAATGATCGAGCTGAGTTTTCTGGGCACAGGAGGATCTGTTGCCAGCGAGGAGCGGGACAATACATCTTTGCTCATTGGCCTTGATCAGAAAATCATTCTCGTCGATTGCCCTGGAAGTCTTATCCAGAAAATAAAAAGACTCTCTCTCGACCCACTCGCAGTGAGTGCCATCCTGGTGACTCATATCCATCCTGATCATATCTATGGCCTTCCTTCCTTTATCCATAGCTTGATGCTCGAAGAAGGACTTGTCCATCTATTTGGCTCAGAGGAGACGATCCGTTTCTGCCGCAGGCTTTTGGATTTGTTTGAGCTTCAAGAAAAAGAAATAAAAATGAAGATTGATTTTGTTCCTCTTGGAGATGGACAGGAATTCGAAATATTTCCAGAGCTTATAGTAACTTCTTTCAGAGTCCCTCATAGCCTCTCTTCCCTGGCTTTTCATTTTCTTTTTGAGGAAGAGAAAAAGGGATTGATTTATTCTGGAGATACTCCTCCTCATCCTCCGCTTTTTAAAAAAGCCAGAGAAATAGATTACCTCATCCATGACTCCAGCGCTCCAGCTCGCTTTTTCAAACAGTACCCTTCCCTTATGACAATGCACACTCATTCCCTTGAACTCGGAAAACTCAGCCAGGAAGCAGGAGTCAAATGCCTTATTCCCTGCCATTTTTTTGGTGAAGTGGAGTTTCCTATTTCAGAAATTGAAGAAGAAATCAGAAAGAATTTTAAAGGCCGATTAATTATTCCCAAGGATTTTGAGAAAATAAGATTGTGAGATTTTATCCATTGAAAAAATGAAGGAAAGAGACCGGGAAGGAGGAGTTTGTGAGAGGAATAAAAATTATTATCTTTTTTTTAATTTTTCCTTTGCTCGCTGCCGCCTGTTCCATTTCTGGAGGAGAAATGGCTGACCTAGTTTTAATCAACGGCATTATCTGGACAGTCAATCCTGCTCAGCCCTGGGCAGAGGCGGTGGCACTCAAAGGAGAGAGAATTCTTGAAGTGGGTTCGACAAGAGTAGTCAAAAAAACGGTTGGCAAGAAAACTCAAGTCATTGATCTTCAGGGAGCTCTGGTCCTGCCTGGCTTTATTGACAGCCATACCCATTTTCTTGATGGCGGATTTTCCCTGCTCAGCATTCGCCTCCGGGATGTGGCTTCGCGCCAGGAGTTTGTCTCGCGGATTGAAAAAAAAGCCAAGGAACTGGGAAAAGGCGCCTGGATCCTCAATGGGAATTGGGATCAGCAGCAATTTGACCCGCCAGAAATGCCGAGAAAAGAATGGATTGACTCTGTCACGCCCGAAAATCCTGTCTGTATCAATCGTCATGATGGCCACATGGTTCTGGCCAACAGCCTGGCTTTAAAAATCGCAGGAATTACTAGGGGAACTGCCTCTCCTGAAGGAGGCGAGATCCTCAAAGACCTGAAAACAGGAGAGCCGACAGGAATTCTGAAAGATGCGGCGATGAGCTTGGTCGAGAAACATATTCCTGAAACCTCTCCAGCAGAGAAACTGAAAGCAGCAGAGGCCGCTTTCCAAAAGGCGAATGAGGCTGGGATCACCTCCATCCACGATATGGCTGAGGCCACAAATTTTGAGGTTTATCAGGAGCTTCTCAAAAGAGGAAAACTCACTTCTCGCCTCTATCTTTACATTCCGATCACTGAGGTAGAACTTTATGCCCGATTGAAGCTAAAAACTCCTTTTGGGAACGATTTTCTCAAGATTGGGGGATTGAAAGGTTTTGTCGATGGATCCTTGGGCTCATCGACAGCTTTATTTTTTGAACCCTATACAGATGATCCTCAGAAGAAGGGTTTGCTCCATTCTCAGATGTTTCCTGAAGGGACCATGGAAAAGAGAATCCTTGAAGCGGATAAAGCCGGTCTTCAAGTGGCCATTCATGCTATCGGAGACAAAGCCAACGCCATCATTCTCGATATCTTCGAGAAGGCTATCTCCCAAAATCGGGAAAGGGATAGGCGCTGGCGAATTGAGCATGCCCAGCATCTCCGGCCTGAGGACATGGACAGGATGGGTGCACTAGGGATCATCGCTTCAGTTCAACCCTATCATGCCATAGACGATGGACGCTGGGCGGAGAAAAGAATTGGAAGGAAAAGATGTGAGACAACCTATGCTTTCAAATCCCTCCTGGAGAAGAAGGTTACTTTAGCCTGTGGCTCGGATTGGACAGTCGCTCCCTTAGATCCTTTGACAGGGATTTATGCGGCTGTCAGCAGGGAAACAACAGATGGCCAGCACCCGGGAGGCTGGTTTCCGGAGCAAAAAATTTCTCTTGAGGAAGCGATCCGGGGTTATACCTGGAATGGAGCTTATGCCGAGTTTGCTGAGAATCTTAAAGGCTCGATTGAGAAAGGCAAGCTCGGAGACCTGGTTGTTTTGAGCCAAAATATTTTTGAGATTCCTTTTGAAAAAATCAAAGAGATAAAAGTTAAGATGACAATTTTTAACGGAAAAATCGTCTTTCAAAAATAGTTTTTCTATCAAATAGAATTTAAAAGTGGCGTTGCAAATTGGTAGCAATTCCTGTATAATACGCAGCTATTTATGACGTCCAGGGTTAAAGATGAAAGAAAATGCTGGCTGTGATGTGATTGCCTCGATTTTATTTTTTCCGTTTAAAAAGCCAGCGAGTTGATTAGAAAGAGAAACCAAAAGTGACGTTAAGTACAATTGCTATATCCCCGCAGAGCGAATTACGAACTTTTGTAGAAAGACAAAGCGGACAAAATGTCCTTGACTGTTACCAGTGCGGTAAATGCAGTGCCGGCTGCCCAGCTGATTATGCGATGGACCTGGGCCCCCGCCGGATCATGCGCGCTATCCAGCTTGGGTTAAAGAAAGAAGTTCTGGAGAGCTCCACAATATGGCTATGCCTTTCCTGCGAGACCTGCTCCGCCCGCTGTCCCGCCAAGATCGAGATTGCTCGCATTATGGAATCACTAAGGTGGCTAGCTGAAACCGAGAAAAGCAAACCAGCTGAAAAAAATATTAAAACCTTTCATCGCGTCTTTCTGGGTGTTGTTGAGCGCTTCGGTCGTCTCCACGAGCTGAGCCTTGCTGCTTTGTATAACTTATTTAGTAGACACCTATTTGCTAACATAAGGCTCGTGCCTGGAATGCTCAGAAGGGGGAAAATAGCCATTTTGCCACCTGTTACTAAAGGAGCATCTGAAGTCAGGAAAGTTTTTCACAGTGTAAAGGCTTTAGAAGAGAAGTAAAATGGAATCTCAGACTTATGCCTACTATCCAGGATGT
>CAZPAX010000222.1:0-3446 GCA_964584535.1 uncultured Eubacteriales bacterium | reverse complement strand
TCTGGAGATTTGTCTTTCTTATGATCTAGACGAAATTTTTCGTGAATGGCTTTGGCCAGAGTTTCTCGAGCACCTCCCAGAATCACATCACGGACCACCAACCGGGAAAACATTTCCGCATCAACATGAAGCTCAAGCTGGGCTGCAGAGGGAAGCGAGGCCTGCTCAAAGCTTTTTCGTTCTGTGAGGAGGCTCATTTCAATTATGGCCTCCAGGGAACGGATCCCATGTTTGTATCTGGGGATTTTAATCATAGCCCGCAGAACACCCGGGTCAATCCGGCATTTTTTATTCTTATCAAAGATATTCTTTGCCTTTTTTTCTAAGAGAAAGCGCAGGAAAAGGGCACGGCGAATCATATAGAATCTATCACTCTCATCTATCGGGTTGGGACCTTTTATGTTTACATAACCGCGGAGCCGGCTGACGAAATCAATCCCTTTGGCGTTTCTGAATTCGAGGTCATTCTCTTTCTTGCAGAACTCTTCAAAGGTGTGGCAGGTACCGCCAGCAAAGATAAAAATGGCTCTGCCGATAGGATGGATATCTCGACCGTCACTAAACTGGCCATCCTGCATGGGCATCAGAAAATTCTTAAGCCAGCCCAGCTTCCCACCAAAATCACAATCAAACTCATCAAAGAAAACGAGTGGAATTTTCCCTCTTAGGCTCACATCACGCACTATGTGAAAAGCAGCCATTAATTCTTCTGTAGATTTAAACTGGGAGAGGTTAAATTCAAGGGGATCTTCAGCCAGCTTGCCGGGGGCAACACTTTTAGCCACTTCAGTAACACCGAATGACTTACCAGAACCTGGTGGGCCAAAAACCGCGATAGAGAGAGGCCGAGCAATCTCTGGAGTATCAAGATACTCACGGATGAGATTTTTAATACTGGAAAAGCTTTCAATTTCAAAACGGTCAAAAGTCCTCAAGTTGCGGAAGCAGCCGATAGGGATACGTTCCAGCGTAGGGTCTCTTCCAAAAATAACGTAATTATAAGCTATATCTTCAAGGCCAGCTTGAGCTAAGTCATTGAGTATGCACCAGTAATCACGGTCTGCCGATTCTATTTCTGTGGGATTAGGAACCATAACTTCAGAAATGGCGGCTCTCTCTTCTTCAGTGGCGGCAAAGATTTCAGGACCCGGGTAATCGAGCTTGGCCAGGTTTTGGCCAAACCCACGCTGCCATAAACGGCGGGAAGTGAGCAGACCTTGACGAACGCCTTCTTCCATCCCTTCAAGCCCTTTACTATAAATATGGGAGACAAGTGCTGCCACAAAGACCGAACCCACACCCATCATTTTGCCAGGATAAAAATCGGAAAAGCCGTCTTCTCCTATTTTGGGATCAAAGAAGAGACGTGATTCCACGACTCCGGCGCGGCGTCTGTAGAGGATTGCCCCTTCAACTCCGAATCTCACCACTAAATAGGCACAGTTATTTAGGGAAATAAGAGCAGGATTGGAGGCCATCTGCCAGACGAAATCCTTGGCTGTCCGCTCCCAGCAAAGCCGACGGCTCATCATTACTCCTGATCTCCTCAGGTCATCAGCACCGATCACCACCACAAGACGATCTGCATAAGACTTCTGGAGTTCTTTCCAGAGCTCTCCTTGAGAATTTGGCTGGCTCATTTTGAATACTACTAAATGGGGCTTTCCTTGTGTGAGTGCTGAGGGCCAGTAGTCTTTGGGCGAGTTGAAGAATCCATTCCCGGCGTCGTCAATAATCAAAATCTTTGCCTCAGGACTATCATTCTCGACTTTCAGGAAATTTGGCGAGCTTTTCGCAGGCCCAGCATAGCCTTTGTATTCTTTAACTCGATAAACAAAGTCCTTTTGGCCACCTTTCTCCGTTGAATAGGGAAACTGATCCAGAAGAGCCATGAAGTGAATGATTTTTGTGGGAGGAATATTTTCAATCCGTTTCAGTTGCGGAGATAACACTTCTTCGCCAGTAGCGGCTTTGACAAACTCGGCTAATAACAAGGTACCACCTACTCGGGCGAATTGCCGCGATCCAACATAGGTTTGCCAACTTTGTACAGTTGGAGACTCCTCATCAATGGCCATGGGGGGGATGGCTACTTCGAGCCAATCAATAGTCACATCTCCGGTGACCACAATCTTGGGAGAGCCCTTTTTCTTTGATTTTTTGCCCGCCATTTTTCCCTCCTTTCTTATCTATTCCGTAATTTTAATATTATATATACTGAATCAAGGAATTTTTCCATACTTAGCTGGATGCATCTTTTTTTCGTGAAATCCAAAAGTCAAGCTAAGGAATGGGAGGAGCGAGGACGGAGAGGGGCGCTCTGCAATAGGACCCATCCATAGGTCTTCAATTATCAGGGAAGAAAAGATGCCTTCAAAGGCGATGATTTTATTGAAAACGCTGTAGCTTTATGCTCAAATTATCATCTTGATATTGATATTCTTGTACTAAAAAAATTTGAGGATAAGTAATGATTATTTCTAGCTGGAATGGATTTGAGATCGATTCTTCTGAGGGGTATTATTCATTTGAGAAAGACATAAAGAATGCCGAGGAAGCCTGGAATTTTTTAATCAATTTACTCTTTTGTCCTCTGATCTGGCCCAAGATTTCCTTCAATCTTATTCCCATCGAAATTTACAAACAGGATGTGGAGACTTACTTGTCAGAAAAATTAAAATTAGGTGCAATAGAAAAATTCGAGCATGAACAACCAGAGGAAGTCGAAGAAGAAAAAAAAGAATATGATTACCATGATGAGATTGATGGCCATTTGCCTTCCCATATTTACCCTGACTTCAAGACTTCCCTCTCCTCATTTTTTGATATCATCAATAATTTGAAAAATGTGGTTAGGATGCTCTCTGTCAATTTTTGCCTTGCTCCATTTAAGGATTTGCCCGAAGATGAATACCAAAAACTTCAGGCCTGGTTCTTGAGACAGTTCAAAGATAAAGGGGAAGGAAAAACAAGGTGGCAGTATTACTTTCGCGTTGAAGAAAAGGACTTTAAATTGTTAGGAAATACAGAGGATACGAGTTCTTTCTCTCCTCCTGATTCCTTTGAAGGAAGCTTTGAATTTTATTTAAAAGGATCCATTTTTTCCTATCGCCTTAATATTCCTGCAGTGGATCCTTCTTTAATGATCTATCTTCTTTTAATGCTCCTTGAAGACTTCGACTTAAAGTTCAGAGGGACTCACTATACTTTTGATCACACTCCTGACAAAATCCAGCTATTAAGAGAGCCTGATATGTATGATTATCCTGCTGATAAGCTAAAATTGTTAAAATAATGAAAATTCAAGAGAGGAAGTTCTCGTACGTATACTGAGCGAACAAATAGAGCCGATGGCTGAAATTTTAAATTTGAAAGAGTATAACCCTGAATTGCCATTAGAAAGACGCTATCGCTGTCATCGCGAGCACCCATTGGGTGCGTGGCGA
>CAZPAX010000221.1:0-3455 GCA_964584535.1 uncultured Eubacteriales bacterium | reverse complement strand
GAAAGGCATTTCGGGCAGATGAAGAGATAATCTTCTCTCGTAGTCTCTTGCTTGCAGGTTTGGCATTGGACTTTGAGAGGGATTTCTTCTATCTGGAGCAAAGCGCCTTCTGCTATTGTCTCTTTTTTATAAACATCAAAGGTTGATTCGAGGAATTCGGAAACAAAACCGGAGAGCTTTCCTACTCTCAGTTTGACCAAGACAATTTTCTTTGCCCCTTGTTCTCTTGCTTTTTCTTCGAGAATCTCAAAAAGACTGGCGACAACTGACAGTTCATGCATTCTTTTTGTGCAGTTTTTGGAGAGAGGAGATGAAAAATTCAATGACTTCTTTCATTCCTGTGCCCTTGAGGGGAGAAGTCACAAAGATTCGAAGTTGGGGATTGATTTCTAAAGCTTCCTCTTTTGCTTTTTCCAAGTTGAAGGGAAGAAAAGGGATGAGGTCAGACTTGGTGATGATAAGACAGTCAGAGGTCGCGAAGGCCTTGGGATATTTTTTGGGCTTATCGTCTCCCTCAGGAGTGGAGAGAAGAACACATCTTAAATTTTCGCCCAGATCATAGCTTGCTGGGCAGACAAGATTGCCAACATTTTCGATAAAAAGAAAATCTGAATCTTGAGGGATTCGAGAAAAGACCTTGGCGATCATCTTTGCCTCAAGATGGCAAGCGCCTCCTGTCGTGATCTGCCAAGCGGGAATTCCCTTTGCCCTCATTCTTTCAGTATCTCTTTCTGTCTCGATATCCCCTTCGACAACTGCCATCCGGAAGCGAGGTTCGAGACCTTCAGCGATTCTTTCTAGGAGAGTTGTTTTTCCGGCACCTGGGGAGCTCAGCAAGTTGATGGATAAGATTCCCGCCTCTTCAAGCTTTTTGCGAATCTCTGAGGCGATTTTTTTATTGGAGCTGAGAATGTCCTCTAAGACAAGTATTTCTTTTTTTTCCATTTTCTTCCCTTGTTTTTTAAAACTTCTGTCACTTTCTGGACGATTGCAGGAAGAGCCTCTCTCATTTTTTCTGATAGGCCTTCGCCTAAATGATAGATGTTTTTAGCCTCGACAGCGATAACTTGAATCTCTCGAGGGACTTTAAGGCCAAGGGTCTTTCCTATCTCAAGAGTTTGGGGAAAAGAGACATAATGCGGAGAAGGACCTGGGAAAGATCTCAATTTTTTTTCTTCCAAGACACGGATTCGGCCTGGGATAGGATTCTCTTTTTTTATGGTATCGATGACAACCAACCTATCATAGCCAATAATAACGTCTAAAAGAGCAAGCCCAGAAAGAGAGGATTCTTTGAAGTCGACCTTTTCCAGCCATTCCGGATTCTTCCCCTTTGTCCTGAGATTTCGTTTCAGGCTTCGAACCACATGGACACCGACACCATCATCTCCGTACAATTCGTTACCAAGGCCCAGAACAAGAATTTTCATCAGACAAGATGAGGGGAAAAGCTAAGGATTTTTGTTAATTTTTATCTTTTTTTCCTCTTCTTTAGGCAAAAGGACAGTGAAGGTGCTTCCTTTTCCCAGCTCGCTTGCGACTTGGATGGAACCGTTATGGGCGTCGACAATCTTTTTAGCAATGGAAAGTCCTAATCCTGTGCCCTTTGTTTTCTGAGTTTCGCTCCGGCTCACTCGATAGAATTGATCGAAGATAAGGGACAGGTGCTCCTTGGCCATCCCTATTCCCGTGTCCTCGATTTCTGTGGCCAGGAAAGCGTCTTTTTCTTTGATAGATATTTTCACTCGTCCTTTGGGCTTATTGTATCTTATGGCATTGTTGATCAAATTGGCAAAAGCCTGCTCGAGGGTCTCTTCATCTCCTTGAATGAGATCATTTCCAGAGAAAGGAGCAAGCTCAACTGTCACCTCATTTTCTTTAGCCAATGGCTTGAGAAATTCTAGCTGATTCTCTAGAACTTTTTTGAGCGAGACAGGCTTGAGTTTATCAACAATTTGTCCTCTATTGATCTTGGCCAAATCCAGCCAGTCGCTGATCAACTTCAGAAGGCCATCCAAACGCTCTCTTGCCCTTAAAATCATTTCTTTTTGTTTTTCTTCCACTTGCCCGACCATGCCTGCCAGGATCACTTCAAAGTATTGTTGAATGGCAACCAAAGGGCTTCGCAGTTGATGGGAAACCATGGTTATGAAGTTTTCCTCTAAGAGTTTTTTCTCAATACGAAGGGATTCTGCCTCCAAGGCAAGCTGTCTTCTTTCTAATGCTCGGTTGATAATGATCCGCAGTTCTTCTGGAGTAAAAGGTTTGGGCAGGAAGTCATAGGCCCCTTTTTTCATGGCTTCCACTGCTGACTCGACCGTGGCATAGCCTGTGATAACAATGGGAATGATGTAGGGGTCTATTTCTCTCATTTTTTCCAGGACATCGAATCCGCTTATCCCTGGCATTTTTAAATCAATAAGAGCTAGATCTGGCTTTGAGTCCTTTATTTTTTGCAGTCCAGTATGACCATCTTCTGCTATTACGGCCTGGAATCCACTCTTGGTGAGGATCTGGGAGCAAGAATCCCGCATAGATTCTTCATCATCGATCACAAGTACCATAGGTTTTTTTTTCAACATGTACTTATCCTTTTTGTAAGTAAGACGTAAATTTAATAAAATATATCAGCTTATGTCCAGATTGTAAAGATAATATGTTCCTTAAGTTCGGTCCGCTGTATGCTTTTGATAGGCTTGGTCAGTTATTAATTTCAAAATTTGCAGAAATGATTAAATTATCTGAACAGACTTTACTCAGACTTCGGACAAATGAGAAAGCAAAAATTTGTTTATCTGAAAAGGCATGGCCATAGCAGCTATCATATTGAGTTACAGTACTGGACATTTTTAATATGGTCTGAATTTTAAAAGGGAACCACCCCTTAAATACTAAATTATCTAAGCTAATAGACCCTTTAACTAAATTTTTTCAGGAGATGGCTTAATACATCAACTGTTTTTTCTACCTCTGGACTCAATGAGTCGAGAAAATGTTTTCTTTTTGCTTGGATACCAATAATGATGATATATGTGTTTGGGAGATGTTTTTTCAGATAATTAATAAAAATCTGCAAGGATGAGTCATGAGTGGAGAGACTCATATTATTTATTTCTTCTTCATTTATTTGTCTTAGTTCGCCTGCTTGGCCATTCCAATCTGCTGCATCGACAATGACAATATTATCAGGCTTAGCTTCAATAATGGTCTGAGTATAGTTCTCAGGCACTTCTCCGCAATCAAGAAGATCTGCTTTTGTTTTTCCTTTTAACCGATAAATTAATAAAGAACCTGCTCCATCATCTCCTTTCATGACATTGCCGATTCCCAGGATGATTGTTTTACCTTTCGAAATTTTATCTAGTTTTTCAAAAATCAAATTTTTCATTTCAAAATGGTATTTTAAGAATCTTAGCTTTTTCTCTTATTATCTCATAATCAATGTCAGAGGTCTC
>CAZPAX010000220.1:0-3515 GCA_964584535.1 uncultured Eubacteriales bacterium | reverse complement strand
AGGGCCGACCATCTTGGTGTTTATGGCCACAGCCGAATAAAAACGCCAAACATCGATCATCTCGCCGAGGAAGGAGCTCTTTTCAGCGAAGCCTATGCCCATGTCCCACTCACCCTTCCCTCTCATTGTTCCCTCTTTACAGGGACTCTTCCCATCTTCCATGGCGTCCGCGACAATGGATACCGCTTGCCTTCTTCTGTCAAAACTCTGGCTGAAATCTTGAAAAAAAATAAATACTTGACCGCTGCTTTTGTCGGAGCATTTCCTCTGGATTCTCGCTTTGGACTAAACAAAGGTTTTGATATCTATGATGATTCTTACGGAAGCAAAAATATTGTTCGTGATCTCTCCTTTGTGGAGAGAAAAGCAGAAGAAGTGAATGAGAGAGCCATTGACTGGATTAGCCGAAATAAAGACAAGCCCTTTTTCGTCTGGATTCACTACTTTGACCCTCACTCACCCTATGAGCCTCCTTCTCCTTTTGACCTTGAATACAGAGGCCGTGAATATGAGGGAGAAATTGTCTATACGGATTCTACGATCGGCAAACTCCTGGAGGCCTTCAATCACTTTAATCTCGTGGAAAAAACTCTCATTGTCCTCACCTCTGACCATGGAGAAGGGCTTGGTGAACACAGGGAAGCTACGCATGGCCTATTCATCTATGACTCGACTCTCAGGGTCCCCCTTATCTTTCGCCACCCAAAAATTATCCCCAAAAAGAAAATTTTTTCTCAACAGGTGAGGCTGGTTGATGTCCTGCCCACTGTTCTCGATTTTATTGGTTTTCCTCAAAAAGAAAGTTTTCAAGGACAATCCCTAAAATCGTTAATATTGGGAGAGAAATCTTTTTCTGAGAATTCTTGTTACATCGAGTCTGTGGCGGCCATGCTTGACCGCAACTGGGCTCCTCTTCAAGGAATACGGGATGAGGAATGGAAATACATCGATGCTCCCATCCCGGAGCTCTATGACCTCAGCCATGACCCTAAAGAAGAGAATAATGTTATTGAAAAAAATCCTCAGATCGCCCGACGCCTGAGAGAAGAGCTTCAGAAAGAAATTAAAAAGAATTCTTCTCCCCAATCCCTTAAGGCTTCCCAGGTTCTAGGGGATAAGGAAACAAGAGAGAGACTGATGTCACTGGGTTACATCACGGGCAGAGTTTATCCAGGCGAATCCTCAAGACTCGACCCGAAGACAATGATCGAAGTGGACAATATGTTCAATGAGGCAATCAATTCCTCCGAGACTGGAAAACTCGAAGAGGCCAGCCAGCTTTATCAAGAAGTCCTCAAGAGGCAGCCAAACTTTACGATCGCCTATGAATATGCAGCTTATAATGATTACAAAATGGGCAATCTGGAGGAAGCTGCGGCCTTGCTGGAGAAAGCTCTCAGTCAGAACCTGAAGAGCAATTCCCTTCTGGCCCGATTGGGTTTATACTACCAGGAGATGGGGAGAGTTGAGGAATCCATAGATATTCTCGAAAAGGTCATCAAGGAGGATGAAAATTATGCTGAAGCCCATAACTATTTGGGCGTAAGCTATTTCAAAATAGGAGAATTTAAGAAAGCAGTCGCTTCTTTCAAAAAAGCACTTGCCCTAGATAGCGATTATGCTCTGGCCATGAACAATCTGGGCAATTGCTATCTGGCCCTTAAAGAATATGACTTGGCAAGGGAAGAATATCAAAAAGCTCTTTCTGTGGATTCTCAACTTGCCTCTGCCTGGAACGGCTTGGGAGTTGTCTCCTATCGGCTGGGTTTGGTGGAGGATGCTCTTTCAAACTGGGAGAAATCTCTCTCCTTTGACCCAGCCCAACCTGAGACTCTCTACAATCTGGGAAGAGTCCATCTCAGACTTGGGCACAAAAGGGAAGCTCTCAAATTTTTCGAATTGTTTGTCCAGCAAGCTTCCTCTCATAAATATGTAAAGGATATTGAGGAAGTGAGGGGAGTTGTGGAGAGGCTAAAAAAAGAACTAGAGAAAAATTTAGAATGAAAAATATAAAAATTTTTCTGCTCTTTGTATTTTTAATCTTAATCACTTCTTTTGCTTTTGGCCAGCCAAGCAAAGGAAAAGATCTCGCTCAAGCCGAAAAAAAAGGCAATCTTATCCCCAGTGACTGTCTTCTCCGGGTTTTCCAGGATAAATCAGGAATCTTTTTTGTCCATTATTCCATTGAACCAAAAAAAATCTCTTTTCTTTCCTATGAAAATAAATACAGTGTGAACTTTACTCTCAACGGAATGATCACGGATTCGAAGGGAAATACGGTCTTCCAGTATGAAAAGACTTTCCCTTTGGAACTTACTCAAGAGCAGGTAGAAGATGTCCAGAAGACCTCGATTGCCCTTCAGGACCTTGTTCCCCTTATTGCCGGCGACTATAAATTTCAGCTCCTTTTGAAAAATACAGTCTCCAAAGAATTCACTTCTTTTGAGAGCGCTGTTTCTGTACCCCAAGATCTTTCTACTCTCGAGATAAGCCCGCTCCTTTTGGGATATCGCTTGAAAAAAGATTTTTCCTCTCCAGATGTAAATAGACCTTTCAAAATAGGCATTGATCAGATCGCCTGTCAAGCTGAAAATACATTTCAGGCGAAAGAAAATCTTATTGTTTTTTTCCAGATCTATGGATTAAGCAAAGAAGTCCATGAGAGTGGAATTCTCAAAATCACTTTCTTCAAAGAAGGAAAAGAATTTTCGACTGTCAGGAAAAATCTCGGCCGACTGGATCCAAAAAATATTCTTGAGGAATTTTCGCTCGAGAGTTTTCCAGCCGGCCATTATGAAATCCAGGTCTCAATTCTTGATCGAAGCTCAAGGGAGATTCTCTCCCGAAAAGAGGAATTTGAAGTCTCGCCTCTGAGCAGTCTTCCCCGGCCCTGGATCTTCTCCAGGTCCATGCCTGCTTCTCATCATATCGAATATTCTTTTATTCTCGGTAACCAATTCGCCAACACCGGCAATTTCCAGGAAGCAAAGAGACTGATTGAAGAAGCCTACGACCGAAATCCATTCTCTCCAAGATATGCTCTAAGTTATGGCCAGCTACTGATGAAAATGAAGCAATATCGGAGGGCAAAAGAAATTTTGCTTCCCTTCTCAGAAAACCCAGAAGAAAACTACCAATTCTTATCTCTTCTTGGCTATTCTTGCCAGTCTCTTGGTCAGTATGAAGAAGCTATTCTTTTCTATAAAAAATATCTTTCTCAAGCAGAGACAAATTTGAGGATCCTTAACTCCGTTGGCGAATGCTATTATCGCCTGGGAAATATCAAGGAAGCTCTCGCTGCCTGGGAAAGTTCGCTGGAGCTCGATCCCAATCAGGAAGAGATTAAAAAAATTGTGAAATTCCTGAAGAGCAAGAGCTAATTTCTCAATGTCTTAAGCGTCTTCTCGAGCATTATTTCAAAACTCTAAGAAAGTGGCAGAAGATCTCATTCATTCGGCGAAAATAGTGGATGGCTCCAGATTTTGACTGGGGAATATAGCTTCTCTGGGCGAGGA
>CAZPAX010000219.1:0-3517 GCA_964584535.1 uncultured Eubacteriales bacterium | reverse complement strand
TGAGCGATAATCAAGGGAGGGTGGCACGGTGCTAGTCCCCGCAACGCCCGCAGCGAATGGTGGTGGGTGGGCGGGTCTTTGGCGAGGACGAACGGGGACGCACCGTGACAGGACCCTATTCCCGGTCAATGCTATCACGGAAAAAAAGATGCTTCCACATTTTTGAAGTAACTTGACTTGGAGAGACAATATTGATATTTTGAAATCTAAAAAAAGGAAAAGTTTTGTTAGCTCCTCAGCAAATAAATTTCTCAAAATAAAGCAGAAGAGATTTTCACGCTTTTTTTGGAGGAGGCAAAATGAGTGAAGAAAAAAAGGGAGTTATCAAAAAAATCCAGGCCACAGGCCAGATGAGAAAAATCATGGCTGATTATTTCTATGAATTAGACCGTGCCTCTAAGGAGCGATCAGCAAAAATCGCTTGGTGCACAAGTGTTGGACCTGCAGAGCTTTTGCTGAGTTTAGGGTTTCTTGTCTATTACCCTGAGAATCATGGGGCTATGTTAGGATCTACTCGGACAGCCAACAACTACATACCTGTCGCTAATGCCATTGGCTATTCTCCGGACATCTGTTCTTACCTTACGAGTGATGTCGGCGCCTTCATTAAAAGAGAAACACCCCTTTCTCGAGCTTATGAGGGAATCGAGGGAGTTCCCAAGCCTGATGTCTTGGTTTTCAACACCAATCAATGCCGTGATGTCCAAGATTGGTTTACTTGGTATTCGAGAGAGTTAAAGGTGCCAGCCTTTGGAATATACACCTATCGGGGTATAGGGAAAATAGAAGATTATCATCTTAAAGGTATTGTCGATCAGGTGAAAGATTTAATTCCTTCTTTGGAGAAAATTTCAGGGAACAAATTTGATTTAGATAAATTTCGGCAAGTGCTAGCTCTTTCTAAGGAATGCACTATTCTCTGGAAAAAAGTTCTTGAGACAAACACTTCGATCCCAGCACCCATGAGCTTTTTTGATGCTACGATTCATATGGGTCCTGCAGTCGTTTTAAGAGGAACTTCTCAAGCTGTGGAGTATTATAAAGTGCTTCTTAAGGAATTGGAAGAGAAGGCTGTTAATAAAGATGGAGCTGTGGAGGGAGAAAAATTCCGTCTCTACTGGGAAGGGATGCCTATCTGGGGTAAACTGAGGGACCTTGCTGAGTTTTTTATCGGGCTCAAGACAGCTGTTATTGCCTCGACCTACTGCAATAGCTGGATTTTTGAGGCCTTTGATCCCAAAGACCCCTTTATGAGTATGGCTCGGGCTTATACGGAAATATTCATTGTCAGAGACGAGAACTATAAGGAGAAATACATCGAGGAGATGGTCGGTAAATTCAAAATCAACGGTATTTTATTCCACGATTCCAAAACATGCCCGAACAATTCCAACAACCGTTATGGGATGCCAGAAAGGCTTGAGAAAAGGCTGAATATCCCAACTCTAACCATCAATGGCGATTTAAATGACCTGCGCTGTTATTCAGAAGAGCAGGCTAAGACAAACATCGAAGCCTTCATCGAGCAATTGGAAGCAAAATAAAGAGAAAACTCTTCTGATCTCACTATTTATGTATAGAGTTCCGTTAGGATAAAATGAATTATTTTGTGGGAATTGATGTCGGCGCTTCAACCACTAAGGCTATCATTATTGATGAAAAGAAAAAAATCCTCGGCTATTCAGTAAACAACTCAGGCACTGATTTTAAAATTGCTTCTGAAAAAGCATATAAAAAATCCCAAATGAGGGCCGGCAGAAAAATTCAGAATAAATGCTTTGTCATAGCTACTGGCTATGGAAGAAGCAATGTCTCCTTTGCTGACAAAACAAGAACTGAAATTAGCTGTCATGCCAAAGGAAGTTTTTTTTATTTTCCTCATGCCCATACTTTAATTGATATCGGCGGACAAGACAGCAAAATCATAAAAGTTGATGATTCTGGAAAAAGAATTGGATTTAAAATGAATCGCAAGTGTGCTGCTGGTACAGGAGCCTTTCTTGAAGAGATCGCAAATCGCCTTAAAATAAAGATTGACAAGCTCAATGGACTTGCAGAGCAGGCAAAAAAAAATATCCAGATCGGGAGCTACTGCACAGTTTTCACAGCCACAGAGATTTTGACAAAAATAAGAGAAGGCGTGGAAATAAATGATCTTATAAAAGGTATTTTTGATTCAGTCATAAAGAGGGCACTTGAGATGGACCCTTTAGAGGGGAATATCGTCATGACTGGAGGAGTGGCGGCTTACAATCCTTTTTTAGTCATTATGTTCGAAAAAAGATTGGGAAAGAAAGTTTTTGTGCCTCCTCTTCCTCAGCTCACAGGTGCCTTTGGAGCGGCCTTGTACGCCTTAGAAGAAAAAGGAGGTTACAATGCTTGACGCTTTATTTAAACCAAGGTCAGTGGCTATCGTCGGGGCTTCAAACAACCCCCTGAGCATTGGCCATATTGTCATCCAGAACCTTCTTGATCACAATTTTCAAGGTCCTATTTACCCCATCAACCCGAAATCAAAGTTCATTAAGAGTTTCAGAGCTTATCCCTCTGTTACTGAGGTTCCTGATGAAATAGATTTAGTCAATATTTCCATTAAGAACACTTTAGTCCCTTCTATCATTGAAGAATGCGGCAAGAAGGGGGTCAAGTTCGCCATCGTCCACACAGCAGGATTTAAAGAAGTCGGAGAGGAAGGCCGTCAGCTTGAAAAGCAGATTGTGGAGATTGCCCATAAGTATGGGATGCGCATCTACGGACCAAATTCCCAGGGCATCCAGAATTCTGACCCTTCGATCTCAGTCTATGCCAATTTCACTTTTGTGCCCATGAGTCCTGGCAACATCTCCATAGTTGCCCAGAGCGGTGGAGTCGGAGAGACTCTGAAGATTCACCTTTACCGGATCGGGATGGGAATCAGGATGTATTCAAGTTTCGGCAATGAGGCAGATGTCAGTATGAACGAAATCATCGATTATTATGGCCAGGATGAAAAGACTAAAGTCATCATGGTTCACATTGAAACTCTGAAAGACCCGGCTGGTTTTCTCGAAGTGGCAAGCCGTGTCACTCGGAAAAAACCCATTCTTGCCTTAAAAGCAGGGAAAACATCTGAAGGAACCAAAGCTGTGGCTTCCCACACTGGCTCTCTGATTGAACAGGAGACGATTGCCGGCGTGATTTTCAAGAAGAGCGCAGTTCTCCGCTTCGACACCCAGGAGGATATGATCCAGGCAGCCATTGCTTTTTCTAACCAGCCTGTTCCTAAAGGAGATAGAGTTGTTATCGTCACCAACACAGGAGGGCCAGCAATAATCGCGGTTGACGAATGCGTCCGAGCCGGGCTCAAACTGGCCGAGTTGAGCCCTGAAACAAAAGAGACCTTGCGCAAGCTAGTTTTTCAGGAGGCTATAGTCTCCAACCCAGTCGACGTTGTTGCCACTGCCGGTCCTGAGCAGTATGGAGGAACAGTGGAGGCTCTGCTTAAAGACCCGAACATCGATTCCCTTCTCCTTGTTTT
>CAZPAX010000218.1:0-3574 GCA_964584535.1 uncultured Eubacteriales bacterium | reverse complement strand
CTATCGCTGTCATCGCGAGCACCCATTGAGTGCGTGGCGATCTCATCAAAATAAACTGAGATTGCTTCGCTTCGCTCGCAAAGACAAATATCTATCGGTAATTTTTGGTCTGATAGAACGCTTGTTTCCCTAATAAGGATATGTTATATTTTTTGCCTTTAAAAAATTTTTTCCCCATCAAAGGAGGACAAATGAAAATCAAGGTATTTTCGGCCATCATTCTTATTTTTATCCTGTTTGGAGCGAACGCCATTGCCCAGCAGGAAGCCCGGGTGCTACGTTTTCCAGCCATTTATGATGATCAGATTGTCTTCACTTATGCCGGCGATCTCTACGCAGTGGCTTCAACAGGAGGAGTAGCCCGAAAGCTAACAAGCCATGAGGGCTTTGAGATATTTGCCCGCTTTTCTCCTGATGGAAAGTTCATCGCCTTTACCGGTGAATATGATGGAAACCGGGAAGTCTATTTAATTCCCAGGGAAGGAGGAATTCCCAAGCGGCTGACCCACACTCCTGTTCTCAGCCGTGATGATGTTTCTGACCGCATGGGCCCGAATAATATTGTCATGGGCTGGAAACATGACAACAAGCACATTGTTTTCCGATCCCGGATGCTGGAGTGGAATAGCTTCAATGGCCAGTTGTATCTGGCCACCATAAATGGCGAAACTCCTCGCCAGCTTCCCTTTCCTCGAGGTGGATTTTGCTCATTTTCCCCTGACGATAAAAAGCTTGCTTACAACCGGGTCTTTCGAGAGTTTCGAACCTGGAAGCGCTATCGGGGCGGTATGGCTGACGATATCTGGATTTATGATTTTGAGACAAAAAAAATTGAAAATATCACCAACAACCCTGCCTCGGATATCATCCCCATGTGGAGTGGGGAAAAAATCTATTTTCTCTCCGACCGCGACGAAAACAAGAAGATGAACCTCTATGTCTATGATCTGGCGACCAAAGGGACTCGCAAATTGACAAACTTCCAAGAATTCGACATCAAATTTCCTTCCCTTGGTCCCCAAGCCATAGTCTTTGAAAATGGTGGATATATCCACCGCTTCGATCTTGCTTCCGAGCAGGTGACAAAAGTTCCGATCGTTATCGCCGATGATCAGGTTTCTGGGCGGAGCAGAATAGCCAAAGTCAGCGAGAGCGTAACCAATTTCGAAATTTCTCCTGACGGAAAGCGAGCACTCTTTGGTGCCCGGGGGGAAATATTCACAGTCCCCGCCCAGCACGGAAATACCCGCAATCTGACCTACACTCCAGGAGTCCACGAGAGAAATTCTAAGTGGTCAGCCGATGGCAAATGGATTGCCTATATCTCTGACCAGAGTGGCGAGGATGAAATCTACATCATGGCCCAGGACGGCTCAGTCCAGCAGCTCACAAAAAATGCTGATACTTACAAGTATCAGATCTTCTGGTCGCCTGATAGCAAAAAAATTCTGTGGAGCGATAAAAAACTTCGCCTCAATTATGTAGATATCGACAGCAAAGAAGTCGTCGAGGTGAGCCGGGCTGAAATCGGAGAGATTAATAACTATGTCTGGTCTCCAGATAGCCTCTGGATTGCCTATGCCAAACCTGAAGTCGAGGGGATGACAAAAATTTATATTTACTCCCTTGCGACAAAAAAGAGCCATGAGGTAACTGACGGCTGGTATTCCTCTTATGATCCTTCCTTTAGCTCGGATGGAAAATATCTGTTTTTTGTCTCCAATAGAGATTTTAACCCTATTTATAGCCGGGTGGAATTCAATTATGCCTATTTATCTATGGCCAGAATTTATTTGGTGACTTTGGCTGCGGATGTGAAATCGCCTTTCGAGCCGAAAAGTGATGAGGTTTCGGTAAAGAAAGAGAGTGAAGTTGTTCCAGAAAAATCTGAGGCTAAGGCAAAGAAAGTCGAAGAAAAAGGAGAGGAAAAGAAAGCTTCTCCCCAGAAAAAGGAAATGAAGATTAAGGTTGACCTCGAGGGCATTAAGGAAAGGATTATTAGCCTTCCTATCGAGGTCGCAGGTTACGGACAGATCACTTCTGTAGGAGAGACAATCTACTATTTGAAGAGAGGAGACAGGGATAGGGGAATCTTTTTAAAGATGTACAATCTTTCAGATCAAAAAGAGACAGATTTAGGAGAGATTCAGGGCTTTGAAATCTCGGCTGATCAGAAGAAGATGCTGGTTAGGAAAGATGGTGCTTATGCTATCATTGATCTGCCCAAAGCTCCGATTAAAATCGAAAGCAAGCTCGATTTATCCAATATGGAGATGAAACTTGACCTCAGACAGGAGTGGGATCAGATTTTTAATGAATGCTGGCGCCAGATGAAATATTTCTTCTATGTTCCCAATATGCATGGGGTAGACTGGGAGGCAATGAGACTTCGTTACGAGCCTCTGGCCAAAGCGATTAACCATAGGGCTGACCTGACTTATGTCATTGGAGAGTTGATTGGAGAGCTGAGTGCCGGGCATACCTATGTAGGCGGTGGAGATCTCCCAAAAATAGATAAAGTAAAAGTTGGAAGGTTGGGAGCTCAATTTGAAAAGGATGAACGGACAGGCTACTCCAGAATCACAAGAATATTGAAGGGCCAGAACTGGGATAAATCGCTTCGCTCGCCATTGACAGAGGTTGGGATAAATGTCAAGGAAGGCGAATATCTTATCGCCATTAACGGAAAATCCACAGCCCAGATGAATGACATCTATGAAGCCCTGCTCAATATGGCCGGCAAGCAAGTGACTTTGAAGATAAATTCCAGGCCAGAGGAGAAGGGGAGCCGCGAGGTTGTTGTCATTCCTGTTGAGGATGAGCAGCCTCTCTATTACTACAACTGGGTTGAGAACAATATCGCCAAAGTCAATAAGGCCACAAATGGTAAGGTCGGCTATATCCATGTCCCAGATATGGGAGTGCCAGGTCTGAACGAATTCGTCAAGCACTTTTATCCTCAACTTCGCAAGAAAGCCCTGATCATTGATGTCCGCAGCAATGGCGGAGGAAGTGTCTCCCCCATGCTTATTGAGCGCCTGGCTCGAGAGATGTTTTGGATGGAGATGGCCAGAAATACTGTCGCTCAACCTGATCCCGGCGCATTATTGGTTGGCCCCAAGGTTTGTCTCATCGATGAGTTTTCAGCTTCTGATGGAGACCTCTTTCCTTACCGTTTCAAGAAGGCAGAGCTGGGAAAATTGATCGGAAAGCGCACCTGGGGAGGAGTGGTCGGAATCCGTGGCTCTCTTCCTCTTCTGGATGGCGGCTATTTGATGAAACCTGAATTTGCCCCTTATAGCGCTGACGGCAAGGATTGGATTATTGAGGGAAGAGGGGTTGAGCCTGATATCTATGTGGAAAACGATCCTGCCAAGGAATATGCAGGCATCGATGAACAATTGAATAAAGCCATTGAAGTAATCCTGGAAGAGCTAAAGACAAAGGAAGTCCAGTTTCCACCCATTCCAGCCTATCCAAAAAAGGACAAGTAGGGAGGCATCTCTTTTTATATGATTAAATCGGGTGCAGGAAGCTGCCCGGAAGCCCCCGCACCCATCATAAAGATCACATA
>CAZPAX010000217.1:0-3598 GCA_964584535.1 uncultured Eubacteriales bacterium | reverse complement strand
GCATCAATGACTCTTTTGGCCTGACCCTCATCCAAAAAACCAATCCTGACTATCCTTTTGTTTTTAATCCCGATATCAGCCTTGAACCAGGGATTGCCAGTGCCATCCATGACGAAGCCGTTTTTGATGAGAAGATCATATTTTAAAAAAAGATCAGAGGTTTTTTTGAGTGGCGCGCAGGCTATGCTGAAAATGACAAGAATGATAAGAAAAGACAAGCGTTTTAGGCGGAAATGCAACATTTTTTCCTCTTTTTATATAAATTTTATTCTAAGAACAAAAACTCTGTCAATTTTAATAATTATTGAAGTCAATAATAGAAGAGAAAATTTTTTTTAAAAAACAACAAATTCCTGTATGATGGAATACTAAAAATGCTTCAAATGGAGGTCATTTGGCCATGAAAAAATATTTTAACTGGCGGACAAACATTGCCCTGCTTCTTGTTGGCGCATCTATAGCCGCTTATGGCATCCACTATTTTATTTTTCGTGATCTGCACCACATCTTTCTCTATATGATAGGAGACATTGCCTTTCTTTTCCTGGACGTCCTTCTCGTCATTCTCTTCATTGAGCGTATCCTGGCTCAAAGAGAAAAGCAGGCTATGCTGAAAAAGCTCAACATGGTCATTGGGACATTCTTCAGTGAAGTCGGGCTGGAGCTGCTGGGGAGATTCTCTGCCTTTGTTGAGAATGCCTCAAATCTCGAAAAAAGCCTGGAAATAAGCCCTCGCTGGGGAAAAAATGACTTTCAAAAAGCGATAGAGGAGTCGAGGAAATTCTCCTATAGAATTAAGATAGATAAAAAAAGCCTCCAGAAACTGAGCCAATTCCTCCTCAGCAAACGTTCCTTCCTTCTCCGCCTTCTTGAAAATCCCAATCTTCTCGAACATGAGCGCTTCACAGATTTGCTCTGGGCTGTTTTCCATCTGGCAGATGAGCTTTCTTTCCGGGGAGAGAATCTTGAAGAGCTGCCCGAAAGTGATCTTCAGCATTTGGCAGGAGACTTAAAGCGAGCCTATTCCCAGATTATCAGCGAGTGGATCGCCTACACAGAACACCTCAAGGAGAGTTATCCTTTTCTCTTCTCTCTAGCGGCTAGAATAAACCCTCTCACTCCCCATCCTTCAGCCATAGTCATTTGACTTTATTTCGATATTTCTGGATGGAGATTCTATCAGGAAATGGTAAAGGGCAAGGTAATGGTAAATTTTGTGCCTGCGCCTGGACGGCTCTGGACATCGATTTTTCCATTGTGTAAAAGGACAATGTGTTTGACGATGGAAAGCCCGAGGCCAGTCCCGCCCAAACTGCGTGACCGCGATTTTTCAACGACATAGAACCTCTCAAAGATCCGAGGCAGATGCTCTTCAGAGATGCCAATTCCTGTATCCTCAATTTCAATAACTAGAGCATTTTCCTTTTCTTCCAAGGAAATCCCTATTCCCCCTTTTTCCGTGTATTTCAGGGCATTGTCAATGAGATTGATGAACATCTGTTCTAATCGAAAGCGATCAGCCCGAACAGAGGGAAGGCCACTTTTGGCTCGAACAGTTAAATTTAATCCTTTGTCTCTGGCTTTCTTTTCAAATATTTTAAGGACATCCTCTGCCAGCTGTCTAACATCTACTTCCTCTAATTCCAACTTGACTCCCTTCTCTTCGAGCTCCGAGAGAAGAAGCAAATCTTCGACAATATTGATCAGCCTCTCTGCATTTCTCTTGATGATCTCAAGATAATTCTGACTTTTCTTATCCAATTTTCCCTCTAATGTCTCAACATATCCTTTGATGGATGTCAGAGGAGTCCTCAGCTCGTGGGAAACATTGACCACAAAATCTCTTTTCATCCTCTCCATATTTTTCGCCTCTGTGACATCATGAAAGGTGACGACAATTCTTTCCTGAGTAGCCATGTAAGTGGCACTGCAAAGATAAACTCTCTCATCCCATTGGACTTCGCCGGTGGTGCTTTTCTTTTGCTCTCTCACTCTCTTTATCAATTCATCAAATTTTGATCTTCGAAAGACCTCCCAGTAGAATCTGCCCTCAGGCGTATCATTCTGAATAATCTTTTTAAAACTTTGATTGCTCAATAAGATTCTTTCATTCCTGTCCAGAACCAGAAGGCCTTCCTGTATAGAGGATATGATGCCATCGAGCTCTTCTCTCTGCTGGGAGAGCTCTGTAAAGAGAGCCTTCAAGCGAGATGTCATCCAGTTAAAACTCTCGCTCAAATCTTTGAGTTCATCTCTCTTTTTGATAAAGATCCTGACATCAAAATCTCCTCGAGCCACCTTATGAGAAGCGGAAATCAATTCTCGAATCGGGCTGGATAGACTTCTCGAAAAAATCAGTGCCGCCACCAGCAAAATGACTGTGATGACAACGACAGCACCAATGATATTCCTCCTTAACTGGGCAAGGAGCTGATCGATATCTTTCAGAAACAGACTGAGTCTCAGAGCTCCACTCGTTTCCCCGCCCTTTTCAATGGGAACTGCCACATAGAGCATATCAGCTCCGACTGTGGAACTGAAGCGGAGAGATTGTCCCCGGCGTCCTTCTAAAGCCTGGAATATCTCTGGCCTATATCTGTGAGACTCCATCTTCTCAGGGTTTTCCTCAGAATCTGCTAGGACAACTCCTTCTTTGCTGACAACAGTGATTCTTGTCTTTATTTCCTTTCCGAATTCTTTAGCAAATGAATCCAGCTCCTTAAAGCGATTCTCTTCCAGGAGAGGATTCACTCTGAATTTCAATGTGTCTGCCAAAAGCTCGAGATGACGAACCTGGCTCCCAATGTAAAAATTTTTAATAGCTTTGAAAGAGAAAAGAAGAATCAGGGCAGTTAGCAGCAATCCCAAAAAAAGATATCCGCCGAAAATCTTGAGAAATATAGATTTCTTCATTCTTCTACTTTATACCCAACCCCTCTAATGTTCTTTATAAAATGAGCGGCTTTGCCCAGTTTTCCTCTCAAATTCCTGATATGGACATCAATCGTCCTGTCTAAAACAATCTTCTCCTCTCCCCAGAGATAATTCAGAATCTGGTCTCTGGTAAAGACCCGGCCTGGCTTTGAGGAAAGGAGTTCCAGTATCTTAAACTCTGTGGTGGTTAAATCGACTTTTTGTCCAGCCAAAGTAACTTCATATTTCTCCAAATCTATAACCAGACTATCACCAATCAAAATTTTTCTTGTTGATTCTTGTACTCTCTGCCTCCTCAAGACAGCCTTTACCCTGGCCACGAATTCTTTGGGAGAAAAGGGCTTAGTGACATAATCATCGGCACCTAGCTCTAATCCCAAAACTTTATCTATCTCTTCGCTCTTTGCTGTGAGGATGATGATAGGGATAGAGGAAAGCTCATCTTTGCTTTTCATGTATTTGCAGACTTCAAGGCCATCCATATCCGGGAGCATCAAATCGAGAACGACGAGATCCGGTCTGCGTCTCTCCAGAAATTTCAAGAAATCGCCAGCCTTCAAAAATTCTTCGACTCTGAAGCCTTCCTTCTGGAGATAAAGGGAGATAAGCTGGAGGATATCCGGCTCATCTTCAATGATAGCAATGAGAGGGTTCATTTTTAGCT
>CAZPAX010000216.1:0-3619 GCA_964584535.1 uncultured Eubacteriales bacterium | reverse complement strand
TCTATATTCAGGAATACAATTCTACTATTCAGAAGTTAGAGCAACATGTTGTTGCGTTCTTAGAAGTGACAGGTTGGAGAGAGATTTATGAAATTATCAAATAGAGAAAACGGAACTTAGTCAAGCTCAACTTCAAGAGCTGAAGGAAGAATGGAGATGAAGCCATCTCTCAATTCTTTTTCCACCGCCTCAACAATCACAGGGTGATTGTAGCCAAGAATACAGGCGCCGAGGGCCATCCCGAAATCAATAAATTCATTTCCATCGACATCAATGATCTTTGCGCCTGAAGCGCCCTTGAAAAAGGCCGGGGCTTGCTCAGAGGCGAAAAGCGCTTCCACTTTTTTGCTTTCCGTTGAACAACCTCCAGGAATAAGCTCCTTTGCTCGCTTGAGAAGTGTTTTCGAATTTTTGAACACTTTCCCTCTCCTTATCTCAATTCAGAACATTCCTTAATATTTTTTTGCTATTTCTTTATCCCCCAGCTTCCGTCAAGCAATCCTTTTCTTCTTAAGCAATGAATAAAGGGGTGGATTATTTTTTCCACTTTTCCATCATTTCCCATCTTGCCACTGCCTCAAGGAATGTCTCGGCGATGAAGTCCGCCTTTTTCCTAGCATATTCTTTTGCCTTGGAAAGATCAAAATTAAGGTAGCCTAATCCTTTCTCTGGATATCTCGAGGTCGCCCAGGAAGGAATCATAAAAACTCCGGTATCTGTTCCAGCTCTTCCCACATTATCTTTTCCGAGTTTCTCATACATTTCCCTATCGACAAGCTCAGGGTCGTAAGCCATGACAAGAGCAGCCTCTTCCATGTCCCCATGGCCTGGCTGTTGGGCTTTTGCCCCATAGACCTCATTGACGATGTTGAAGGCGACTGTCCACCAATCGATGATCATAAAGTGGGCGCCAGTTTCCACATGGAGGCGGGCCATGGCTTTCTTTGTTGGCTCAGCATTCCCGCCATGGCCATTGATGATCAAGATATTCTTGAAGCCAGTCCGGACAAGATCTTTCAGGACATCATAGATGTATTCTTCAAAAATTTCAGGTCTAACAGTTATCGATCCAGGAAATTGAGAGATCGTCTGGCCAGTGAATCCATGATTTATGGCTGGCGCGACGAGAGCGTTGCATTTGTCCCAGATCATCTCAGCCAGGTTATTGGGAATGACATTGTCCGCGCCAATGGCACAGGCTCCATGGGACTCAACCGTTCCTATGGGAAGAATAATCCTGTCTGTAACTTCTGGCACAATTTCGGCCAGCCTCATCCAGCAGTAATTCTGCATGTGGTGAAACTTAAGATCTTTCACCTTTTTCTGCGAGAAAGAAAGCATAGGTAGAACTGCAATTAAAAAGAAAACCAAAAGAGCCTTCATTTTATTCATAAAACTCCCTCCTTTTAAATTGAAAGACATATCCTTTGTTTCAATTCCCGATTTTAAGCTTTTATCACAGAAAATTTTTTGAGTCAAAAATTCAATTCTTCAAGATTTTCAGTTTGAGGTGAGAAGGATAATTTGCTGAACGATAGACTCTATGAGTTGCTTTCTCGAAATCTCGTTCTCTGACCTGATAAATATCGACAAACTTCTGAGGATTGCGGTCGATCACAGGAAACCAAGAGCTCTGAACCTGGACCATGATCCTGTGGCCTTTAAGAAAAGAGTGGCATCTGTCCCGGAGATCGAACTCAATGTTTGTCACTTTATTGGGAACCAGTGGCTCAGGCTTTTCAAAGCTTTTCCGATATTTGCTGCGAAAGACCTCTCCGGCAACAAGCATCTGGAAATCTCCCATTCTTATGTTGCATGGATTGGGCTTTGCGTCAGTAGCATCCGGGGGATAAACATCAATCAATTTCACTATCCAGTCTGCATCTGTTCCTGTTGTCGAAAAATTGAGAGAGGCAATAAGCGGGCCGGCGACAGTAATATCCTCGGCAAGGATATCAGATTGATAGACCAGAACCTCAGGCCGGCGGGCGGCAAATCTTTGGTCTTCCACCATCCACAGGTGGCCCTGGGTGTTGCGGACCTCTGAAGTGAAAGGAACCGGCTTTTGAGGATCGCTCACATAGGAGTCAAAGGCTTGGTCAGATTCCTCCGCTGGCTTGCTGAAAGAGAGTTTTCCATTAATCTGGAAATAGAGATTCTTCTCTTCTGTCTCTTTTGGCGGCCATTGATCAAAGCTGAGCCATCTATTTGACCCTGTCTCAAAAACCAGAGCTTCAGGAAGAGCGATTTCTCCCTTATTCTTCAGGTAATAATTGAAGAATGGCAATTCAACTTCTTGGCGGAAATAGACTCCGGTTTTCGAGCCAAACCGGATATTTCCTAAAATATCGCCATCCATGCGTTCCCAGCCTCCATGGAGCCAGGGGCCGACGACAAGAATGCTCTTGTTTTCTGGATTTCTCTTTTCAATTTCCGAATAGATACTCATCGGCCCATAGAAATCCTCAGCATCAAACCATCCCGCAACATTTAGAACAGGATGCTTGATCTGGCCGATAGAGTGGAGGACATTCTGCCTCTGCCAATAGCTATCATAATCGCCATGATTCATGTATTCATTCCAAGTTGGGACTTGTCCCTGGAAGTAATTCTTATCCACATTAGCCAGGGGACCGAGCTCCAGAAAAAATTTATAGCCGTCAGGAGTCCCATAATCAAAGCCTGTGACTCCACCTCCAGAAGGCACTGACCTTATCTGAGCATTCCCTGCCAGCCAGTCAAACGTATACATTAAACGGAATGCGCCGTTGTGATGGAAATCATCTCCAATCCACATATCTGAGGGCGAAGCCTGAGGCGAAGAAGCGGCAAGAGCCGGATGGGCATTGATCATACCCATCACCGTCTCAAATCCTGAATAGGAGATTCCCCATTGTCCGACTCGGCCATTATGGTTGGAGACATTTTTCAAGAGCCAGTCGATGGTGTCATAGGTATCGCTGCTTTCATCCGTGTCCTGAGCGCTGCTTTTAATTATCTTATGAGGCTTCATCACCACAAATTCTCCCTCTGATTTGAACTTTCCTCTGACATCCTGATAGACAAAGATATAGCCTTCCCTGGCGAAATCATTATTCGGGCCGAGAGCGCGCCTGAAGATATTCTCTCCATAAAAGCCTACAGAATAAGGCGTCCGGCGGAGAAGTATCGGATATCTTTGACTTTCATCTCGCGGAGTATAGACCTGGGTGTAGAGTTTGACCCCGTCCCGCACAGGGATCATATATTCTGCCTTCTTATAGTGAGCCTTGATATCAAATGGCTCTTGTCCAAAGAGAAAATAAAAAGCAAGAAAGAGAGTTATCCCGGCCAATCCAAGCCAAGACGAAGAGCGGCTTTTTTGCTTTTTCATCTTCGACCTCCTTCTTTTAGTGGGCAAAGAAAATAGCCAAACAAATTTTTCGTAATTAAGGAAGAATAGCGAAAACCCGGGCAGGTGCGCCTGTCCCCTCTTTAAAGGGAACGGGAATGACAAAAAGGGTAGCACCAGAAGCTGGCAGCTTATCCAGATTAGCGATATTTTCCACAGCCAGCTTTCCCGCCACACAGAGAATCTGGTGGGCTTTAAAATCTTTCGATTTTCCATAGTCTATGCTTG
>CAZPAX010000215.1:0-3620 GCA_964584535.1 uncultured Eubacteriales bacterium | reverse complement strand
ACCTGCGGCTTCAAATGCTTCTCTGCGCAGGCGGCCAAGAAGATCTTTCCCCTGTTGAGGATCGACCGATGGGGATTCGATTCAGAGATCCTTTTCCTGGCCAAAAAATTCGGGTTTTCAGTTAAGGAAGTCATCGTCCGCTGGAAGAACGACAGGCTGACAAGAGTAAAATTCCCGCAAGATATCATCCGCTCCTTCTCAGACTTGTTGACGATCAGGCTCAATGATTGGAGCGGACTGTATAAGCAGCAAATGCCCCCAAGCCAGGGATGAGTACCTTTAGTAGAATAAAAGGAAAAAACTCATAAAGGAATCTTTGATGATTAAAAAGATTCTGGCTTGCCTTTAGGGGGCTTTGGCTAAATGAGCAAAACGACCTTCCGAGGGCTCTTCTGGATCGTTTTCGCTGCTGGTCTCATTTTCCGTATAGCCGAGCTTGGCCTCAGGCCGATGGACCAAGAAGAGGTCAAAAGAGCGCTCAAGTTTGGCCTCCTTCTCGAAAATGGCATCTATCAATATGACCAGCAGAACCATCTTGAGCCCAGCCTCTACTACCTCTCCCTTCCCTTTGCCTGGGTGGCTTCAGGCCAAGATTTCGCTTCCCTGACTGAGACCGTCCTGCGTCTGGGGCCTGCTCTTTTTGGTGCGGGCTTCATCCTCCTACCTCTCCTGCTTATCCAAGGGATGGGCCGGCAAGCAGTTCTTTTCTCAGCCCTTTGCGCTGCCCTCTCGCCTGTTTTGACCTACTACAGCCGGTTTTACATCCAGGAGACTCTCTTTATCTTTTTCTTGTTAGGATTCTTGGCGTCCCTCTGGCGAGCGCTTCAAGGGCCTTCGACTGGCTGGGCCATTGCCGCCGGCCTTTTTGCTGGGATGATTTATGCCACTAAGGTAACTTCGGTGATTGCCTTTGGAGCAGCAGGAGGAGCTCTTCTCGCGGGCAGGGTTTTGGCGAAAAGACCGGGGAGAGCCGGGGAACGAAGAGTGAAGAGGCCTCTTTTGCTCTGGCTGCTCGGCGTTATGGTCGCTCTCATCGTTTCTTTTGTTTTTTATTCTTCTTTTTTCAGCAATCCGAGAGGATGGCTGAATTCCCTCCTCTCTTTGAAGACTTACTTTGTCCGAGAGGGAAAGCCAGACTGGCTTGAGTACCTGAAAATGCTCGCTCTATCCAGGTGTGCCAACGGACTGGTTTGGAGCGAAGCCTTTATTCTTATTTTGGCTTTGATTGGAGCATTCGCCTCCTTCCGAGCCAGTAAGTTGAGGAGCGGAGAATTTTCCTTTCCCTCTTTCGTTCTTTTCTACAGCATCTTATCTACGGCTATTTATTCTCTCCTTCCCTACAAGACGCCCTGGAATCTTCTCCCCTTTTATGTTGGTCTTATCCTCCTGGCAGGAAGGGGAGTGTTTTTTCTCCTGGAGAGAGGTTGGCCCCTTATTCTCCGCTCTTCTGTTCTGGCCATCCTTGGAGCTGGCTTTATCCATCTTGGAATCCAGAATTTTCGAGCCAACTTCGTCTTCTACGAAGATCCCTGCAACCCTTACGTTTACGCCCAGATAAGCAAAGGCTTCTTGGGTCTTGTTCAGCAGGTCGAGCACCTGTCCCGCCTGCATCCGGACGGCAGAAAGATGCTGATCAAAGTGATTGCCGGGCCTGAAGAGACTTGGCCATTTTCATGGTACCTACGGGGTTTCAGCCGGGTGGGCTATTCGAAAGAGCCTTACCAAGCAGGCGATCTCGTCGATGTCCCGGTGATCATTTCTTCCCCTGATCAAGGGGAGAAGATCGAACCTCGCCTTCTGGACATGTTTATATCGGAATATTACGAATTGCGGCCAGGGACATCTCTCCGCCTCTCTGTCCGGCAGGACCTCTGGAAAAAATTTCTGAGACGCAAAAACCGCCTGCCGTAATGATTCTTCCTTCGAAGAGGCTGAGGCTTGAGAGGGGCAATTTCCGTCGTTTGGATTAAAAGGGCAATCCTAGGATAATCAATAATTCAATAACAAAATAAAGCACAAAACAAACGAAGAGGACATTGAAAAGCCAATATACAGCAGAAGCCACTTTTTGACGCCGCCCAATTATTTCCAATCCAGAAGAAAACAAAACAACAACGCCCCAAAAGGCAGGAAAGGCCAGACGGGATTGAAAACAACTCCAGACATCCGTTCGAATGCCAATATATATTATCAAGCTTAAGGTGACAAAAAAAACAAGAACACTAAACAGCTCTTGGATAAAACGATCCTCAAGCTTTCGATTTCGCACAACAGCCCCTAACTTCTTGACCACAGCATACACGCCAATAAAAAAGACCAAAGTCGGCACTAAAGCCAAACAGTAAATCACGCTGCCAAAATATTGAAAGACCGTCTTATTCCCCATTAAATTTGATTCAAAAATATATTGATACCAAAATGAGCCATACAATATTAAAAAATAACTATGTCGTGTCGCCTCTCCAATGGTCGGATGAAGCATGAGCTTTCCAATATTCCAGTCAAAAAACGACCAGATACCGCGAGATGTATTCTTTTGTCCATCTGCCCAATGCCACCCGATAGCTTTTTGAACAAGAGGATCAGTATTATGAATAAAAGGATTACCAAAATGCCGGTAATTTTCTACATATTTATACGATCCAATCGTCAAAAAAAGAACTACAATAATTCCTAGACTCAGCAGAACAGCTCCCACATGCTTTCGTTTGCGCCACTCAACAATGACTACTAGCAATAAAACAACGGGGATAAAAGCAAGAAATGTCGCCTTTGTTAACAAGCCAAGCCCTAGTAAAACCGCTAGCCAAATCTTATTGAAAAGAGTGGGTTTCTCAATGTACAAATAGGCCTGCAGAAAAAGAAGGGCCCCAATGAAATTAGCCAGGCTATCATTCGAAACATAATTCCCGAACATGATAAACTGGGGCAACAAAGCGACAAAAAGAGTCATATTAAGGCGAATTCGCTCAGAATGAATAAAACGGTTTATCATTTGATACAAGACAATAAACGTCATCACAGAAGTCAAGAGAGAGAAAAGCTGCATGAGTTTAAGACTCAGATAAGAAGAATCGCCGAGATAAAACAACTGGTCAAGTAAATAATAGAGGGGCGGATGATAAGCCTGGTTAAATTGTGTCGCTAATGGAATAGTCCCATGGTTGCGGATCCAGTCAATCACTTGAAAATGATTGTCGTTGTTAAAAGGATCCTGAAATAGAAATACGAAAATGCGGATACCCACTCCTAAAAGAAAAGGAAATTCCAAAAAATTCTCATGGTATTTAAAAAAGGGCTTCATCTCTTTGAATGAAACAATGATAAGGAAGGGTACAGCTTGACCACGATTTTTTCATCCTCCCAGATTGAAAGATGATAAATCAAGTCAAAAGGGGAAGTCAACCATCCATCCTGCACTATTAGGATCTTTTTTTCCGTGACGATCTAAATTAATGAACGGGTCCTGTCACGGTGCGTCATCGGCCGTTCTCGCTCCACCCATCCATTAAAAATTATAGATTTCACGGAAAAAAAGATGCTTTCTCAGCCCTCCTGCACTTTGCTTTCAGTCGAAATCTCATATAGAATAGGTAGGCTTTTGAGTTAGGCCATGCCTT
>CAZPAX010000214.1:0-3650 GCA_964584535.1 uncultured Eubacteriales bacterium | reverse complement strand
CTTCAGGAGAGTAGGTATCGATGAGTTTCTCAAGTTCTTGCTTAATTTGGTTAATTTTCTGATGAAAAAGAAGCGAGCGAGAGGGCTTTATTGTTCCATAGCTCAGGGCGCGATAATTGTCCTGAGAATATTCGATGATCCCGAATCCTGTCGCCTGGCTGCTGGGATCAATTCCGAGAACCCTCATTGAGTCTATTTTCAAGCGGAATATTGTGCGATCTCCGCTTCATCGATGTCGAAATTAGCCCAGACATGTTGAACATCGTCGTGGTCCTCAAGCTCTTCCATTAATCGCAAGAGTTGCTGTGCCTGTTTTCCCTGGAGTTTCACATAGTTTTGGGGAATATAGCCCAGAGTGGAAGTGGCTATTTCTGTCCCGCTTTTCTTCAACTCATCGACGACGGATTCGTAATTATCTGGAGGAGTAATGATTTCATAATTGCTGCCATCCTCTCTGAGATCTTCTCCGCCGCTTTGGAGAACGATATTCAAGAGGACTTCCTCAGAAGCCTTTGCTTTTTCAACAACAATATATCCTTTCCTTTTGAACATCCAGGCCACACATCCTGATTCTCCAATACGGCCTCCATTCTTGGAAAAGATGTGCCTCAGCTCAGAAACAGTTCTATTTTTATTATCTGAGAGAGCCTCGACATAGATGGCCACACCGCCCGGCCCATAGCCTTCATAGGCAACTTCTTCGTAAGTGAATCCTTCCAGTTGACCAGTTCCTTTCATGATAGCTCTTTTAATGTTGTCTGCAGGCATGTTCACAGCTTTGGCTTCAGAGATGGCTTTTCTGAGGCGGGGATTAGCTTCTGGGTCTCCTCCTCCCATCCGCGCAGCCACGCTCATTTCTCGTATAATTTTTGTGAAGATCTTGCCACGCTTAGCATCCTGGGCAGCCTTTTTATGTTTAATCGAAGCCCATTTTGAATGACCTGACATTTTTTCTCCTTCTGGGTTGAACCAGAAAAATTCTAACATAAAAAAAAGAGCCATGCAAATAGCGCCAGGACTTGTCTGCAAAGAGATTTTCTATTAGAATGAAGGGCATAAAAGAGGAGGTGGCCTTTGAAAAAAAATATGGGTCGATTGGACATCCTGATTCGAATATTCATTGCTCTGATTATCGTTATCCTGCTCTTGACGAGAGTCCTCTCCGGCGTGGCAGCAATTGTTTTGGGGATCATAGCTGTCATTTTTCTCCTGACAAGTCTTTTCAGTTTTTGTCCACTCTATGTCCCTTTTAAGATTTCAACCAGAAAAAAAGAAGCTAGTCAAAAAGGCTAAATTTATTTTTTCAAGCAAAAGCAAGAAATTTAAATCTTTATTTCTCCTAAATCTAAGATAATCTCTATTTTTTCGAGCGAAAGATCAATTCACAACAAAGGCTTTAATTTTAAAGATCAGAGAACAGAGATTCCGCAACTTAATAATTCGCGGTAAGGGTTCTAGCCTGTAGAGTGGGCGTTTTCTAGGCTTGGGACACTTGGAGCAAATTCGCATTCGTAAAAAGGGGTTGACTTTTATCTATGTCTTATATAGCATAGGTATAAAAGAAGGCCATCAATGCGTCGAGCTGGCATGACCAAAACCGAGCGCGAGAGTCGTTCCAAGCTCAAGCCGATCGTTTCCTGGCAGGAATTCCTTCGGGCCACGCCGACCCTCAGAGAGATCGTCTGCGGAAAGCCCACCTGTAAATGTCAAAGGGGCGAAAAGCACGTGGCTTTAGTTTTGACGCGAAGGACGAAGGGCAAGACCGAGCAGCTCTATATCCCTAAGGACAAAGAAAAGATGGTCAAGGAATGGGTTCAGCGCTATCGGGATATTCAAGGACTTTTGGAGAAGATTTCCTCCACCTATTGGGAGCGATTAAAGAAAAGGAAGGTGTAACCGATCCTCAGACGGTTTCTGGCATACGCGGAACGTCGATATGGGTTGGGGGATCTTTTTTCATCTCTTTGGGATTCAAGGCCCCGTCCACAGATTCCCACCGAAGCCGTCTTTGGGGCAGTATTTCTGATGATGGTGACCCAGATAGGGAGTCTCCATGCCTTAGAGCAAGAGAGGGGGAACAGTTTCTGGAGGAGATGGCTAGAGGTGGAACTTCCCAGTGCCGACACTTTGGGGCGAGTGTTTTCTCGGATCATCCTGGCTGATATCCGACGGGCTCTGCACTGTGTTTACAGCCGGTTAAAGAGGAACAAAGCTCTGAGGAGGGCTCATGGTTTTTCCGTTCTTATTGTGGATGGGCATGAATCGAGCGCCTCTTATTTACGCTGCTGTTCAGGCTGTCTAGAGAGAGTGATCCATACTGAGGAGGGAGATCGCATTCAATACTATCATCGCTCGGTGCTGGCCATGCTCTCATCGGAACAGTTTCCTTTTCTTTTAGATCTGGAACCGCAGAGAAAAGGAGAGGATGAGGTCAGCTGTGCCCTTCGGCTTCTCAAGAGGGTTGTTGAGGACTATCCCCGTGGCTTTGATCTAGTTGTGGCTGATGGGCTCTATTGCAGGGCGCCTTTTTTTAGTCTCCTCAGGAAGCATGGCAAAGAAGTGATCGCTGTTTTAAAAGATGAGAGGCGGGAGCTTCTTCAAGATGCCAGAGGCCTTTTTCGCTCTGAGGCTCCCTTAGTGGAAGCAGAAGATAATCTAACCAGAAAGATGTGGGACATCGAGGATTTTACGTCTTGGCAGACTTTGGGCACAGCGGTCAGGGTTGTCTGCTCACTGGAGACTCGGACGGTTCGAAGGCAACGCACGGGAACTGAAGAGAGTGAAACCTCGCAGTGGGTGTGGGCAACGACCTTGTCCAAGGACAAGGCATCAACCCGGACGATTGTCAAGCTCGGACACAACCGCTGGCTGATTGAGAATAAAGCCATACGGGAAATGGTCACTTATTGGCATGCGGACCATGTCTACAAACACCATCCCCAAGCCATCACGGCTTTTTGGCTGACTCTGATGTTGGTCCTGAACTTATTCCGCGCTTTCATTTTTCTGAACATCAAACCCTGTATCAGAGCCAAACATAGCCACCTCTACTTCTCCAGGCTCCTCTCCTCAGGCCTTTATGAAGAGATTCCTCAGCCAATCCCTCCTTAGCATCCTTCCTCTTGTTCATCTTTTCTTAAAAAGAAGATTGGCCGAGAAAAAGCGAGGAGAGTATTCCCACAAACCTAGAAAATGATCAGAATCAATCGCCAAAATCTCCCCTAACTTCTTACACCCTGTTGATAATTTTAAATAAAACAATATCTAAATCCTTAATTTTTGCGTTTCTTTGGAAGTTGCGGAATTTCTGTTTAGGCGACATTTGACTTGACAAGAGAAAGCTAATTGGGTATAAAATCAGATATTTTCCAATAAGGAGGTGAAGCTCTTGGCATTTGTCGTTGTTGAAGAAGGCGAATCATTGGAAAGTGCTCTTAAGAGGTTTAAAAGAAGGGTTCAACAGGAAGCGATCATCAAAGAGATAAAGAAACATTCAGTCTATTTTAAACCTGGCGAAAGAAGGAGAATGAAGGACGCTCAAGCTCGAAAGAGAATGAGAAGAAGGATCAAGAGAGAAAGAGAACTGGAATACTGAGACATTCTCTCCTTATTGAAATATTCTTTATTGGAAAAGAATATCTCGAGGGTTC
>CAZPAX010000213.1:0-3678 GCA_964584535.1 uncultured Eubacteriales bacterium | reverse complement strand
GCAAAATCCATGGCCTTTTTCCTTTTATCATTTCTCATTCTTTTCAGTTTTTTCCCCTCCCAGAGTTTCAGCCAGGAGAGCGTGATCCGCGGAATTGTCCATGACGAGCAGGGAAACCCTCTCCAAAAAGTAAAAATTACCCTCTTTGACCCGAGCCGAGGCGCAAAGTTCTCTCTGAGCTCCAACAAGAAGGGTGAATTTATAAAGATTGGAATTCCTCCCTCGGCTTATAAATTGAGCTTTGAACTCGAGGGTTATTTTCCCTTCGAATCCCAGCTTCTGGTCAGACTTGCAATGGAAGAAAAATTAGAAATTACCTTGAAGAAAATTCCCCCAAAAATTGATGATGACAAAGATTTTGCTGATGGGATAAGTCTCTTCAAAGAAGGCAGATACAAAGAGGCCACAGACTCCTTTTTAAAGCTGGTGGAAAAATTTCCTGACAGTATCGAAGCTTTCTACAATCTTGGTGTCAGCTATCTCCGCAGCGGAGATGCACAGAGCGCTATCGCCGCCCTGGAGAAAGCGATTCAATTGAAACAGGATGCAGTGGAAGTCTATTTTGCTCTCGGTGAATGTTATTTCAACCTTGGTCAGAGCGAAAAAGCCATGGAGGCTTTCTCCAAAGCAACAAATTTTGAGCCCAATAATCCTAAAGCCTATTACAATCTGGGGATTGTCTATTATAAATATAACAGAACAGACGAGGCTCTCGCTTTCCTGGAGAAAGCTATTGAACTCGATCCAAAGTTCGCCTCAGCTTTTTATCAGGCCGGTCTGGTCAATATCAAAAAAGGAGACCTTCAAAAAGCGATCAAATATTTTGAAGACTTCTTAAACCTGGAACCAGATGCAGCGGAAGCGAACCAGGTCAAGGCAATGATTGAAGAGCTTAAAAAAAGAATCGAGAAAAGCTAATAAATGGAAAAAGGAGAAAAACAAATGAAAAGACTAACTAAAACTGTGGCAATTTTTTCAATTTTTCTTTTTGTCTATTTGCCTCTTCAAGCCAGGAAAGACGATCAAAAAACAATCCTTAAAGGCTTTCCTGAATTTGTGGAGAAGGCGATGAAGGACTGGAAGGTCCCTGGAGTGGCCATCTCCATTGTCAAAGATGGCAAAGTCATCTTTGCTCAAGGATTTGGTCTCCGCGATATGAAACAGGGCTTGAAGGTCACACCTCAGACCATTTTTGCTATCGGCTCTTCTTCCAAAGCTTTTACTGCCACAGCCATAGGAATATTGGTTGACGAGGGGAAAATCGACTGGGACAAGCCTGTCCGAACCTATCTTCCGGCTTTCAAACTCTATGACCCTGTAGCCTCAGAAAGGATGACTCCCAGAGACCTGCTCTGCCATCGTTCAGGCCTTCCCCGCCATGATTTGATGTGGATTGGCTCTTCGGCAAGCCGAAAAGAGCTCTTTGACCGCCTGGCAAATCTTGAGCCAAGCCGGGATTTCCGCTCAACTTTTCAGTATCAAAACCTGATGTTCATGACTGCAGGACACCTTGTCGGCGAGGTCACTGGCACAACCTGGGAAGATTTCGTCAAGCTGCATATCTTCGAACCCCTGGGGATGAAGGACAGCAATTTTTCTGTGAATGATTCACAGAAAGCCTCAGATTTTGCCCTCCCCTACAGGGAAAAGGAGGATAAAGTCCTTGAGATTGCCTTCCGAAACATAGAGGCCATAGGGCCAGCCGGCTCGATCAATTCCAATGTCGTGGATATGGCCAATTGGGTTTTGCTCAATCTCAACAAAGGAAAATGGGGCGAAAAACAGATTATCTCCGAAGCAAGCATTAATCAACTTCATTCGCCGCAGATGATCGCCCAGGAAGCAGTTTTTCGCAGGTTTGAACAATATGAGGAATTCCTTCCTCAAAGTTATGGCCTGGGCTGGTTTATCGCTCCCTACAGAGGACATCTGCTCATTCATCACGGGGGAAACATCGACGGCTTCTCTGCCCTTGTCTCTTTCCTTCCTCGGGATAAAGCGGGCATGGTTGTTTTGACTAATATGAACGGAACCCTGTTGCCTTACATTATTGCCTTTAATCTCTGTGATCGGCTGCTCGGACTGGATCAGGTACCCTGGAATATGCGAATGAGGGAAATGATGAATAAAATGAAAGAAGAGGCAGAAAAGGCGAAAAAGGAGAAGGATAAGGACCGTAAGCCAGACACCAAGCCTTCTCATCCTCTTGAAGATTATGCTGGCGATTTCGAGCATCCGAGCTACGGAGTTATATCCATCAAAAAAGAGGGAGAACTCTTAAAGGCCACTTACAATTCTATGCCCTATGATGTCAGCCATTACCACTATGATATCTTTGAATTTAAGAATGAATTTTATGATATAACCCAGAGAGTTTTCTTCTTTACAGATTCGAAAGGCAATATCGGAAGCCTCTCCATTCAGCTGGAACCTGCCCTGAAGGAGATTGTTTTTACTCGAATGCCTGAGAAAAAAATGATGGAGAAAAGCTTCCTCGAAAAATTCATGGGCGAGTATATTCTTGGTGAGATGACTGTCAAAATTTCCTTGAAAGGCGAAAAAACTTTAATTCTTTCCATCCCTGGCCAGCCGGATTATGAGCTTGTACCCTATAAAGGGACAGAATTCAATATCAAGAATATTCCCGGAGCGAGTATTGAATTCATTGTGGATGAGTCTGGTCAAGTCAAAGAAGCCAAATTTTCTCAGCCTGGAGGAACCCTGACAGCAAAGAAAAAATAACCTTAATCCACAAATGAAAAAAAATTTTCACCTTAACCTGGCCGTTTCGAGTACGGCCGCCCGATGAAAGGACACAACTGGCATCTGTATAACTGGGCGGAGATGCTTCGCGAGATGGCTGACTATATTAAAAAGAGCGCTCCTGCTGGAGAAAACATCGCGGCCTGGAATTACTAAGGCAGAGATATCGGTTTGGCTGAAACCAGAGAGAGTCTTATCCCATCTTAAGATTAAAAAAACGAAGCTGAAATAAAAAACTTGACTTATTTTTTGTTGTATTCTATAGAATTTGATAAAAGGAAAAATGATGCTTGATTTTTTGGGTAGAAAATTTTCAAAGAAGGGTGTGAGAATTACTCTAAAATAAGGGTGAAAGCAAATTCATAAATTTTTAATTTCATTTTGTGGAGGGGAAAAATGAAAAAAAAGGTAATTATGAAAAGGCCATTGCTTATTCTGGCCTGTCTGTTTGCAGTCTTTTTCCTGGCTGGTGGAAAATCGTTTGCCCAGACAACCCTTGTGACTCTAGAAGGACTCATTGTCGATGAACAGGGCAGTGCTTTGCCTGGAGCGACATTGACAATAAAGAATGCTGAGACGGGCTATACCTATAGCACAAGTTCTCGGGCGGACGGACGGTATATCATTTCTGGAATTCAGCCAGGAAAGTATGAAATTGAGGTCAGTCTTTCCGGCTTTCAGACCCAAAAAAGAGTGGGCTTGACATTCAACGTGGGCGGGCGGCTGACGATTGACTTCTCTCTTGCCGCAGCAACCATCGAAGAGGAAGTTACGGTCACTGCCCCAAGTCCTATGGTTGAAGTGACCAGGTCTGAGGTGAGCAAGGTTATTGGTCGCTCCGCAATTGAAGATATGCCGCTTTTGGACCGCAATTTTGGCGACCTGGCCATGATGAAAGCGGGCGTTCAGGGAAGC
>CAZPAX010000212.1:0-3697 GCA_964584535.1 uncultured Eubacteriales bacterium | reverse complement strand
GGGCCAGCTCGGCCCTGGCCACCTTGATCAACTCCCCGCGCCTGGTAATCCTCAGGCTCCAAGGCGTCTCTGATGCGCTCAAAAAAATTGGCCAACGAGCAGACAAGCGTGACATAAAAGGAATCTCCGCGGGCGATGTGAGCCAGTTCGTGGGCAACCACCGCCTGAAGCTCATCCCTTGTGCAGTCAGAAAGGAGGCCTTCAGTGACGGCAACAGCAGGCGTATTATCCGCTTCGATAAGGGCCATGGAATTGATGGCGAAAGAGGGAATAATGTAAGGATTCACTTTGTGAATTCCGCTGGCGATCATTATCTCTTCCAGGGTGTCTGCGAATTGCTTGTGGTAGCGGTCAGAGATGTCAGGCGGCTGGGCCTGGAGCCTTTTCAGGATGAATTTTGCCCCAAACTTGCGGGCGTCGTAAAAATGAAAAAAGGCAATGAGGATGGAGGCAGCGGAATTGAAGAGAAGAAATTTGACCAGGAACTTGCCAGGAGGGAGAAAGAAGGTTCCAGAAAAAAGGCCAACGCTCATCATCAAGGCAAGGGAAATGAGGCCGATGGCAAAAAAATAAAAGACAATCAGGACGAAAAACAAAAAAAGACTTTTTTTCCGCTGCTCGCTCTGGACTTCGTAAAAATCCTTAGGAAATTTTTTCTTCATCTTCTTTTTTACTTTTTCCCTCTCCCTTTGAGGGAGAGGGGAAGGGTGAGGGAGATTCTTCTGCTATTTTTTTCTCCACTTTAATGCATTAATCTCTTTTGAGCATATTATAAAAAAACAAAATAGGGGTCAAATATTTTAATTCCTTTTTTTAATTCAAGGTCTCTCGTTTTTGTTCCCTCGCCTTTGCAGGAGAGGGGAAGGTGAGAACAGACTCTCGCTGTTTGATTTCGGATTTTTCCTGTGTTATAAGCTTCTTCTTCAAAAAAAGGAGAGATTTTTAGAGAGGAGAGGAGGAAAAGGTGAGGGCTAGACAAATTTTTTATTTAGAATCACCTCACCCTATCCAAAAAAAGAGAGGAGGTAGGGTGAGAATAAATAACCCTTGCCTTGATGCTCTTAACCTTGTTGTCGTTTTGAGGTAAGAGAGGATGGGCAAGAATAAATTCTTAATATTCTCCCTCACACTTTCTTCACCTTATTATCTTTTTGACGTAAAAGAGGGTGTTCTTAACAAAATTTTTCCTTTTTTCCTCACCTTATCCCCATTTAAGAGAGGAAGAAGATTAAGGATTAAAAGAGGATGTGAGTAAATAAATTTTTTTTGGAGGAGAGAAAGATGAAAACAAAAGGTCTAATAAGCTTTTTCCTGGCAATTCTTTTTTTAGCCAGTTTTGTTTTGGCCAGAATCCCAAAACCTGAGGAAGTCATTGGTTTTCGTGTCGGGGAAGAGCGGAAACTGGCCGATATGAAGCAGATCGTTGATTACTTTCTAAAATTGGATGAAGCCAGCGAGAGGGTATTGGTCAAAGAAGTGGGGAAAACGACAATGGGCAACCCCTTTATTGTGGCTATCATCACCTCAGCTCAGAACCAATCAAATCTTGAAAAATACAGAAAATACGAGCAACAGCTTGCTGACCCCAGAAAAATAAGCGATGAGGAGGCAGCTAAAATTATTTCCGAAGGAAAAGCAGTGGTCATGATCAATTGCTCCATCCATGCATCAGAGATTGGGGCTTCCCAGATGTCCATGGAACTTGCTTATGACCTCGCCACTCGCAACGATAAAAAAACAAATTCCATCCTTGATAATGTCATTTTGCTCCTCGTCCCCATGCACAATCCGGATGGAATTCAGATGGTTGTCGACTGGTACAAGAAGTATCTCGGCACGCCCTTTGAAGGTGGGATGATGCCCTGGCTCTATCACAAATATGTCGGGCACGACAATAACCGCGACTGGTACATGCTCACCCAGCAGGAATCGAAGCTGACAATCTCCCAGATTCACAATGTCTGGCATCCCCAGGTCATTCTAGATATGCATCAGATGGGACCGAATGGGGCAAGGATATTTGTCCCCCCTTACATTGACCCCTTTGAGCCCAACATCGATCCCATCCTCCAGCAGGAGACAGCCATGATGGGCACTTTCATGGCCACAGAATTGACAGCAGAAGGAAAAGCCGGGGTCATGCACAGCAGCGGTTACGACGCCTGGACTCCAGCTCGAGCTTATCATCATTATCACGGAGGGATAAGGATCTTGACCGAAGTGGCTAGCGCCAGATTGGCCACTCCCATCGAAGTAAGGTTTGAGCAGTTAAATATTGAAGTGACAAAGCCATCAGTCAAAATGCCAATGCCCTGGAGAGGCGGGAAATGGACGCTGAGAAATATTGTCGAATATGATTACGGAGCAGCAATGGCTGTGCTTTTGAATGCTGCTCGATTGAGAGAAAACTGGCTCAGAAACTTTTATCTTGTCCATAAAAAAGCCGTAAATCGCCAAGAGCCTCCTTTTGCCTATATCATTCCGAATGCCCAAAAAGACCTTGCCACCGCCATAAAAATGATGAACATCCTTCAGATGGGCGGAGTCGAAATTCACAAGGCCAGAGAATCTTTTTCTGCTGATGGCTTTACTTATCCTCAGGGGACATACATCATCTTCCTGGCTCAGCCCTATGGCGCTTATGCCAAGACTCTGCTTGAGAATCAGGTTTATCCGGAGATAAGAGACTATCCGGATGCTCCCCTCCGAACCCCTTATGATGTGGTGGCCCACACGCTTCCTTTGCTCATGGGAGTTGAAGTGGTTCGAGTTGACTCAGCCTTTTCGGCTAAGGCGGAATTGATGGAAAAAATTACGAAGCCTGAAGGCAATATCGAATTTATGGATAATGCCTATGGCTATACGTTTGTCAATACAACTAATGATAGTATTGTTGCTCTAAACAGATTGTTGAAGAAAGGATATAAAGTTTTCTGGAGCGCAGAGAGTTTTGAGAAAGAAGGCAAGCTCTATCCTCCTGGTTCAATGATTGTCGAGGGAAAAGGCGATCTGGCTGAAGATTTAAGGCAAATAGTCAAGGAACTTAATGTTAATTTCGAAGGTTTAGAGTCCAAACCTCAGCTTAAAGCCTATGAGCTTAAGCCAGTGAGACTCGGGATTTATCAGAGCTGGGCTGCTTCCATAGATGAAGGCTGGACACGCTGGGTTCTTGAACAATTTGAGTTTCCTTATCTGACCATTCACAATGATGAGATAAGAGCAGGAAATCTCAGCCAGCAATTTGATGTCATCCTTTTTCCTGATATGAGGGAAGAAATGATAGTCAACGGGATTCCTGGTAGGCTCATCCCTCCAGAATATTCGGGTGGGATAGGGGAGGTTGGAGTCAAAAATATCAGAGAATTCATTGAGCAGGGAGGCACACTGATTGCTCTGAACTCAGCCACATCTTTCCCCATCAAGCAGTTTTATTTGCAAATCGAGAATAGCGTTGAGGGACTCGACAGAAAAAGTTTCTATGTTCCTGGCTCAATACTCCGGGCTTTAATTGAAACCAATCATCCCATTGCCTTTGGCTTTGAGAGAGAAGGTGCTTTATTTTTCAGGGCAAGTCCTGCCTTTGCGGTCAAAGAGGGGAAAAGTGTTGTCACTTATCCTCTTCAAAATCCCCTTTTGAGCGGCTGGATCAATGGCGAAGATTATCTCCGCAACAAAAGTGCTTTGGTTGATGTTTCTT
>CAZPAX010000211.1:0-3732 GCA_964584535.1 uncultured Eubacteriales bacterium | reverse complement strand
GGAAGATACCAGGTCATCGAAGAGCTGGGCAAAGGCGGAATGGGGAAGGTCTACAGGGTTCTGGACAAGAAAATAAATGAAGAAGTGGCTCTTAAGCTCGTGAAGCCGGAGATTGCGTCAGATAGAGAGACAATCGAGAGATTCGGAAACGAGCTGCGGATGGCCAGGAAGATCAGCCATCGGCATGTGGCCCGCATGTATCATCTCAGCGAGGAGATGGGGACACACTACATCACCATGGAGTATGTTCCCGGTGAGGACTTGAAGAGCTTGATAAAAAAGATTGGACAATTGCCAACGGGAAAAGCAATTTTCATTGCCAAACAAGTTTGCGAGGGATTGGCCGAGGCTCATCGCTTGGGTGTCGTTCATCGAGACCTGAAGCCCAGCAATGTTATGATCGATAAAGATGGGAATACACGGATTCTGGACTTCGGGATTGCCCGCTCTGTTAAAACAAAGGGATTAACAGGAGCAGGGGTGATGATCGGGACGCCTGAGTACATGTCGCCAGAACAGTCCGAAGCAAAGGAAGTTGACCATCGCTCTGACATCTATTCCCTGGGAGTCATTCTTTACGAGATGGCGACAGGCCGGGTTCCCTTCGAAGGCGAGACACCTTTGAGTGTAGCGATGAAGCATAAGACGGAAGCACCTCGAGACCCGAGGGATTTCAGCCCTCAGCTGCCTGAATCTTTCACTCGTGTCATCCTCCGCTGCCTCGAAAAAGATAGAGAGAAAAGGTATCAGAGTGCAGAGGAGCTCCTTTCTGAATTAAATAGCGTAGAAAAAGAACTCCCGTCCACGAAAAAAGTCTTGCTCAGGGAAAAAGAATTGAAACGGCCGAGGATGCGATTTCAATCTCTACTTGTGCCAGGAATCGCGCTTTTGGCTGTCATCCTCATAGGAGCAGGATATTTCTTCTTGAGCCGGATCTCAGAAAAGGCAAAGCCGGAAGCGACCTTTGAGAAAGAAACCCGGAAAATGATTGTCATCCTTCCTTTTGAGAATCTCGGTCCTGCTGAAGACGAGTATTTTGCCGCAGGAATAACTGAAGAGATTACAAGCCGGCTTTCTTCTGTCCGTGAGCTTGGGGTTATTTCCGGGACGAGCGCCCTCCAGTACGACAGGAAAGGAAAGACGATGAAGCAAATCGGGAAAGACCTGGGAGCGGACTTCGTGCTTGAAGGCACAGTGCGCTGGGACAAAGGAGTTGGCGCCAAAGGCCGGGTGAGAATCACGCCGCAGCTCATCCGGGCTTCAGACGACACCCACCTCTGGTCTGAGCGCTACGAGCGAGTGATCGACGATATCTTTGCCATTCAATCTGAAGTGGCTGAACAGGTCATCGAGCAGCTTGACCTCACCTTGTTAGAAAAAGAGAAGCAGGGCTTGAAAGCCAAGCCAACCGAAAATATCGAAGCCTACCAGGCTTACTTACGGGGCCTAGATTACATGGGTCGAGTTGGCTACTCTGCAGATGATTCTCGGCTGGCCATTGAAATGTTTGAACTGGCCGTCGAGCTTGACCCAAAATTTGCTCTTGCCTATATCCAACTTTCACAGGCATATTCCTTGACATATCATTATGGATATGACCGCACAGCTGACTGTCAATCAAAAGCAAAGGCAGCTGCAGACAGGGCGTTTGAACTTCAGCCCGACCTGCCGGAAGCCCATCTTGCACTCGGATACTATTATTATTGGTGTTTTAAAGATTATGATCAGGCCCTTAAAGAGTTTTCCATTGCTGAAAAGGGATTGCCCAATGAAATTAGTATCCTCGAAGCCTTGGGCTATATCCAGCGCCGGCAGGGAAAATTCCAAGAGGCAGCAGAGAAAATAAAGGCAGCCTTCCAGTTAAATCCCCAGAATGCCAGTTTGGCTTATGAGTTAGGCCTGACCTACCTCTATCTTCGAAAACATGCCGAAGCTGATGATTACTTGAGTCGTTCCATTTCTCTCTTTCCAGACCAAGCAGTGGCTTATAGTTTTAAAGCCATGAATCACTGGGCCTGGGAGGGCTCTATAGAAAAGGCACGGGCTGTGCTCGAGAAAATGCCCAAAACAGACGCTTTTTCCATTTATATCTGCTTCCTTCAAAAGTGCATGGAAAGGAACTATCAAGCGGCATTGGACTGGATAAATTCTTCCCCGATTGACCCTCTCGAATTCACGACCTTTGTTTCTCCCAAGTCTTTATTGGCTGGGATGGCTTATCAGCTCCTTAAACAGCCCGAACCTGCCTGGTTTTCTTTTGATTCTGCCCGCAGCTTTCTCGAAAATGAGCTGAAAAAACGGCCTGATGACCCACGACTTCACAGCTCCTTAGGAATCACTTATGCCGGGCTTGGCCGAAAAGAAGAGGCTGTCCGTGAAGGTCAGCTGGCAGTGAAGCTATATCCTATTTCCAGGGACGTTTTCTTCGGCGCAAACTACCTAGAAGGCCTGGCTCATATCTATCTGATGGTTGGAGAATACGATAAAGCCGTCGATACGATTGAAGAATTGCTTTCTATTCCGCATTGGTACTCTTCTCAAACCCTCCGCATTGACCCGCGGCTGGATGAGCTCCGAAATCATCCAAAGTTCAAGCGCTTGCTCGAAAAAAAACAATAGGGGTAGATAAGAATTTGCTTTTCGGCTGTGGAGGCCGAAAGAGCATAATAGTGTCCATTTGCCTATCCAACCATCGTAAGGAAGTATAAATCATGACAAAAAAGGAATCTCTCATCAAATATTTAGTCTAGAATCTCTCTCAAAGCGAGTTCTAAGTCAGGGAAAAGAAATTTGAAGCCAGCCTCAAGAAGGCGATTTGGGACAACCTTCTGACTTGATAAAAGAGTCTCTTTCGCTTTCTCACCTAAAAAGAGTCGAAAAAGAGGAGCTGGAAGGGGAAGCCAGGAAGGTCTTTTCATCACCTTACCCAGGATGCGAGAAAAATCTTTCTGTCTAAGTGGATTTGGCGAGGCCAGATTAAAGACTCCACTCAGGTCTCGCCTCTCCATCAAAAAGCGAATAGCCCTCACTTCATCTTGAAGATGAATCCAGGAAAACCACTGTTTCCCCCTTCCCAAGGGGCCTCCTACAAAAAAGCGAAAAGGAAGAAGGAGACGCGGTAGAGCTCCTCCTTCTTTTCCAAGGGCAAGACCTGAACGACAGATGATCCGCCGAACATTTAAAGATTCAACTTCTTGAGTTGAAAGCTCCCATTGCTGGACAACCTGGGACAGGAAGCCTTCCCCAGGTGAAGAGAATTCATCAAGAGGTTCATCCTGACGAGAGCCATAGTAACCAATCGCTGAAGCCTGGATCAAAACCTTGGGCTTGTCTGGAACTGATTTTACTGCCTCGACAACAGCTTGTCCTGCATTGAGGCGGCTCTCAAGGATTGACTGCTTCTTTTTCTTTGTCCAGCGCCCTTGAGCGAGATTCTCTCCAGCAAGATTAATGATGGCAAAAGCTCTGTTAGCTGAGTCTTCCCAGCCTCTCGAAGTTTTGCCGTCCCACTTGACTCCAGAAACTCTATCACCAAAAGTCTCTTTAACCTTTTCAAGACTTCGGGAAAGGACAACCACTTCATAGTCATCTTCAACCAGAAGGCGACAAAAAGCTTTGCCGATAAAACCTGTTGCACCGATTACAATCGTCCGCCTGGCTTTAATATCCATTCTACTCTCCTTTGTATTGATTCAAATGGGCAATTTTTTCTAGAGGATATCTCTCCGGCCT
>CAZPAX010000210.1:0-3759 GCA_964584535.1 uncultured Eubacteriales bacterium | reverse complement strand
GCGAGCACCCATTGGGTGCGTGGCGATCTCATCAAAATAAACTGAGATTGCTTCGTTTCGCTCGCAATGACACGTTCCTACCCGTAATTCTGGGTAATCGGGAATAATTGACATCAGAGAAAACAGAGAGATATGATACAGAAGAAATCTCAAGGGAGAAAGAGGAAATAAAATTCCGGTTTTCTCCTCAATCGAATTCGGAAAAAAAGAATTGAAGAAATTTGAAGGGAGAGGAGGGTAGATGAAAGGCAAAAACATACTCTTTTATGCTTCTTTAGTTTTGTTTTCAATCTTTATTCTTAATTCTTTTTCAATCAGCCAGGAAAAATTATCTTCTCCAAGAATAGAGAGACTGAAAAAACTGATTGAAGTTAATATCAAGGGAGTTGAAGGCATCGTGGGAGTAGCTGTGAAGCATCTTGAATCTGGCCAGGAGCTATATATCAATGGGGATACATATTTTCCCATGGCCAGCGTTTTCAAGGTTCCCATACTTACGGAAGTTTTAGCTCAGGTCAAGGAAGGCAAATTCAGCCTTGAGGATGAAGTTAATATTCAGAAGGCTGACCAGCATTTTGGAAGTGGAATTATTTCTGCGCTCGCTACACCTGGGATCAAACTATCTGTGAGAAATCTCATCAATCTGATGATGATCATAAGCGATAATTCGGCTACAGATATTCTTCTCGAGAAAGTTGGCGCTCCCAATGTCAACAGCCGCCTGCGAGAATATGGAATAGATAAGATGACAGTCAACAGAACTTGCCAACATTTGATTATGGATTTTGTGGGCCTGGATTACGAGAAATACAAAGGTCGTTCCCTTGAGGAATTGTCTGAGAATTATAAGAAAGCCATGGAGAGCAGCCCAGAAACCTTTAAAGAGGCGATGAGGAAATTTAGCCAAAAGATAGAAGACCAGAGCACACCCCGTGCTATGAATACGCTTTTAGAGAAAATTTTAAAGAAAGAAATTCTCGATGAGCAAAGCTGCGATCTTATTCTTTCCATCATGCTCAATTGTCAGACAGGAGAATCGAGGATTAAGGGCCAGCTTCCTCCTGGAACAAAAGTCGCCCATAAAACTGGTACTATCGGCGGAACAGTTAATGACAGTGGAATCATCTATCTTCTAGAGAATTTAGGCCATGTCATTCTGACAGTTTTCACAAAAGATTTCACTTGGAAAACAGGCGATGTGGAAGATATGATCGCCAAAATTTCTAAGCTTGTCTTTGATTATTTCTATTTCACTTCGGAGTAAAGGAGGTCTTCAATGATTAAAAAATTCTTCGCAAAAAAATTTGTTCTTTTGAGCGCTTTTCTATTCTTTTTCTCCATACCCTCAAATGCCCAAACCCTGAAGACTCCGGCTGAGGAGACAAACTATCTTCAATATAGCCAAAATGAGGAAATAGCCCGCTTTCTCTCTAGCCTTGATTATCTCTCAAAAGAGGTAAATGTCGAAAGAATCGGCAGGACAAGAGAAGTCAGAGGATTTCCGGCAAAAGACATTTATCTGTGCATCATCAATGAAGAAGGAGTTTCAAATCCCCAGAGCCTGAACCGGAAAAAGCCGACAATCCTACTCACAGCTTCCCAGCATGGCAGGGAACAGTCTGGCAAAGAAACAGCCTTGTGGCTCATCCGGGATCTGGCCCTGGGAGAGCTCAAGCCTCTGCTCCAAAAAATCAATTTCCTGGTCATTCCTCAAGCCAATCCTTATGGGAATTGGCTCAATCAGAGAGAAAATGAGCAGGATTTAGACCTGAACAGGGATCATGTCAAGCTTGAATCAGAAGAAGTGAAGGCTATCCATCGGATTTTCAGAGCCTGGATGCCAGAAGTGACCATGGATGTCCATGAGAAGGGAGATGACTATTATCGGGTTTCTATCGGCTGCGTTTCCAATGCCAATATCCATCCCAGCCTTCAGGAATTCTCGCGGAAAAAGATTCTGGCTGAGGTGGAAAAAAATCTTGAGAAAAAGCGCCTCACTTTCCAGGAATACCTTGTCACCCAGGAGATAGGAATCGACTCTTCGGCTGGGGTTCGCTACCGGCCTGAGGATGTGGCTGGCCGGGAGACATTGAAGCGCTATAGCACAACTGACCTTAATGACGGCCGCAACAGCCTAGGCATTTTTGAAACTCTCTCTTTCATCCAGGAAGGAGCCTCACGCCACGACATCGAAACTCTTAGGGAAAGAACTCGCTGGCAGTATTTCGGGATCAGGTTTTTTGCAGAAGCTATCGCCAAGAATGCGGAGGAAGCAATTGCCCTGGTGAGGAATCTTCGAGAGACACTCCTTGCAAAGGCCAAAGTCTATTCAGAAGATGATCTCGTCCATCTTCAGATGGATTATGCTCGGGATGAGAAAAATCCTGAACTTGTTATGAAAAAATTTGAGGAGCCTGAAAGCCTGGTAAGAGGCATTCTGAAAGTGGATAAAAAAGCTGGCGATCCACTGACTGCAGCTGATATAGAGCCATATCCCTATCCTTCTGAATATAAGGTGGTGTCAGAAGTTGTCAAGAACTGGTTTCCCAATGTCGAGCCAAGATTGAGCGTTGTGCGTCCTCTAGGATATATTATTCCAGCCAAGCATCTGGATGTGGTGGAGACTCTGCTTGACCATGGATTGAGTCTTGAGATTGTCAACAAAGATAAAAATATTGAGGTTGAAGCTTATGAGGTTAGCGATATTGTGCCCTCTAAATATGATTATCTTCCTCCTGAAAAGATTGATGTCCAGAAGAAAATCCTTCAGACAATTGTCAAAAAAGGAGATTTTTTCGTTAGCTGTGCTCAAACTGGAGCAAATTTGATACCTTCTCTCCTTGAGCCCCAGTCTCAGTATGGATTCATTCGCTACTGGAAATTCAAATTAGTTCCTGAAAAAGGCGATTTCTTTGCTTTTTATAGAGTTGTAAAAGCCTTAGATTTACCGCTCATTCCTTACAAAAACTGGACAAGATAAAAAAGCAGCTTTTTTGTTGAAAAGAATTTAGTTTTTCTGTTTCTTATTTATAAACTTCTTTTCTGTGTTTGATTCGATATATATAAATTCTTCTTTCTTTATTTTCTATCCGATAAACGATTCTGTAATCACCAGATCTTATGCGATAACCTTCTTCTGCGGTTAATTTCACGGAACCTGGAGGTCGAGGATCCTTACTGAGCAAAGATATTTTATTTTCAAGCTGCTCGAATATTTTTCCACTAAAGGCATCTAAGTCTTTTTTTGCTTGGGGAAGGAGATATATTTTATACACGGCGAGTTTTTAAATATTCCTCAAGGGGTATAGCGAGTTTCTCCTGTCCTCTCAAGGTCTTTAAATCTAAGAGATCTTCTTTAAACTCCTCTTGCTCCAACTTTTCTTTAAGAGCTTTTTCGACAAAAAAGCCGTATTTGATGCCGCGCTCTGCACAGAATTTCTTTACACGGTTTATGACGCCTGTGTCCAATTTAACAGCCAGTGTTGTTTTTCCCATTTTTCACCTCATTTAAATAGATAGCACAATTCGTTAATTTTGTAAAGAAATGGATAGCTTTAGAATTATAAAGTTATAAAATATTTTAAATTATTAGCCAAAGTTAGCTTTTCATTTCAATTGGATTTTTATTTCGGCTTACTGCTTATTATGAATTAATTGTTTTTGAGGAAAATCATCCTTTTTTTAGCATCCTCGATTTCGAGGAGACCGGGGTCGGCGTCTTTCCAGAGGTCGAGGAATTTTGTGTAGTTCTCTACGGCC
>CAZPAX010000209.1:0-3836 GCA_964584535.1 uncultured Eubacteriales bacterium | reverse complement strand
TGAACTCATTTTCAAAGAATACATCAATCCAGCCACAGGCTTTTTGGGTTTCCAGGCTAAAAAACTAGCTTTCAAGCTTGGGCTTTCTGGCGAAACCCACAAGCAAGGCCAAAGATTTATCACAGGCCTTTACAAAGCTTTTGAAGGAACAGATGCCTCGCTGGCTGAAATCAATCCTCTCCTGATCACTAAACAGGGCAATGTCCTTGCTCTTGATGCCAAGATGAATTTTGATGACAATGCCCTCCCCCGCCATCCTGAAATCCAGGCTATGAGAGACCTTGACGAAGAAGCTCCTCTGGAAGTCGAAGCTTCAAAATTCAATCTCAACTACATCAAGCTGGACGGAAATGTGGGCTGCATGGTCAATGGAGCTGGATTGGCCATGGCCACCATGGATATCATCAAGTACTATGGCGGAATGCCAGCCAATTTCCTTGATGTCGGCGGCGGAGTTTCTGAAGAAGCTGTCAAGAATGCTTTCCTGATTCTTGTCTCAGATAAGGATGTCAAGGCTGCCCTGATTAACATCTTTGGAGGCATTGTCCGCTGCGACCTGGTGGCCAGCGGGATTGTCAAAGCAGCCAAAGAACTAAAGCTGCGGATTCCGATGGTGGTCAGACTTCAAGGGACAAATGTCGAGCTGGGAAAAAAGATTCTTGAAGAGTCAGGCCTCGCTTTCTATTCTGCTGAGACCATGAAGGAAGCTGCTGAAAAGGTGGTTCCTCTGGCCCAATAAGGAGAAAGGAGCAGACAATGAGCATCTTGATAGATAAAAAGACTCGGGTGGTTGTTCAGGGGATAACAGGAGGAGAAGGAACATTCCATACGCAGCGCATGCAGGAATATGGAACAAAAATTGTGGCTGGAGTGACTCCAGGCAAAGGTGGAACAACTCATCTTAGCGTCCCCATCTATAATACAGTTTCGGAAGCCGTGCAAAAAGAAGGGGCAAACGCCTCAGCCATTTTTGTTCCTCCATTTTTTGCAGCAGATGCCATTATGGAAGCTGCTGACGCAGACATTGGGGTCGTTGTCTGTATCACAGAAGGAATTCCCACCTTTGACATGATCAAAGTGAAGTCTTTCCTCAGAGATAGACCCTGCTCCCTTATCGGACCAAACACTCCTGGAATTATCTCGCCAGGGAAATGCAAGATCGGGATTATGCCCGGCCATATCCATAGTCCAGGAAGAGTTGGGATTATCTCCCGGTCAGGAACCCTGACTTATGAGGCTGTTGATCAAGTAACAAAGCTTGGTTTTGGCCAATCAACAGCTATCGGGATAGGTGGTGATCCGATTGTCGGGATGAAATTCATCGACCTTCTTAAGCTTTTCAAAAAAGACAAAGAAACAGATGCTGTTATCCTTATCGGCGAGATTGGAGGAACCGCAGAAGAAGAAGCAGCAGCTTATATCAAGGAAGAATTCTCCAAACCTGTTGTCAGCTTCATCGCCGGCCAGACCGCGCCTCCAGGAAGAAGAATGGGCCATGCCGGAGCAATCATTGCTGGCGGAAAAGGAACAGCCAGAGAAAAAATGGAAGCCCTTGAGGCATCTGGTGTTTATGTGGCTAAGAGTCCGGCTGAAATCGGCCTCAAAGTCAAACAAGCCCTCAGCCAATAAATTAGTGGGGACAGGCACCTGGGCTTAGATTTGGGGAAAGACATCTGGGATTTCGGGGTCAGACATTATCACAGGGGTGAGTAGATTGGCAAGGGCTTGCGAAGATCTCTTCTCCATGGCAATGTCTGACCCCAAATCTTAATCCCAGATGTCTTTCCCGGATGTCTGTCCCTTTCTTTTTGGAGGCTTAAGATGGCAAATTCAAAGGGTGAACTTGAAGGCAAAGTGGCGATCGTAACTGGCGGAGGCCGAGGCATCGGCAAGGCCATCTCTTCTCGGCTTGCAGAAGCTGGGGCAGCAGTTGTTGTCGCTGATATCGACACTCGTCTCGCTCATGAAGTCATAAAAGAAATAAACGGCCGACAGGGAAAATCAAAAGCCTGCCTGGTTGATGTTAGCGACGAAAAATCCGTGGAGTCTATGTTTAAAGTAGCCCTGAAAACTTTCGGCAGGCTGGATATCCTCGTCAACAATGCCGGCATCATGTTCCGGACAAGATTTCTGGATATATCACTTGAGGAATGGGAAAAGACAATGAGTGTCAACCTCAGAGGTGCTTTTCTGTGCATAAAACGAGCTCTTCCTACGATGAAAAAGCAAGGCTATGGACGAATTGTCAACATCTCGTCTTCAGCAGGAAGGAGTGTCAGCACTCTGGGAGGCGCTCATTACACCGCCTCAAAAGCAGGGCTCCTTGGTTTGACCAGAGCAGTGGCCAAAGAGATGGCTCCATTCGGAATCACAGTCAATGCCATCTGTCCAGGTCTTATTGACACAAAGATGGCTCGCGAGACGACAAGCAAAAAGGAACTTGAAGCATTCCTGAAATCCTTTCCCATCAAGAGGCTTGGCCTTCCTGAAGAAATTGGTGACCTTGTTGTCTTTCTCTGCTCTGATAAAGCCGCTTATATCACAGGAGCCTCCATTGATATTAACGGCGGAGACCTCATGATTTGAAAACGGAATAAAATAACTATAAAAGGCAAAATGGATATCATAAAGGCTTTGGTTCTGGATATTAAAAATTCTAAGCACGTTGTGGCTTTTACTGGAGCAGGTATCTCCGCTGAAAGTGGCATACCAACCTATAGAGGAGAAGACGGCCTTTGGAGCAAATATGATCCTAACCTATATGCCAATATAAATTCTTTTAATCAAGATCCTTCTTATTACTGGAATTTCTTTCGAGACGTTCGCTATCCAATATTAAAGAAAGCAAAACCAAACAAAGGCCATCTGTCCATAGCTCGAATGGAAGCAGTGGGGAATTTAAAAACAGTGATTACACAAAATATAGACGGACTCCATCAGGAAGCCGGCTCCTCTTCTGTCATTGAACTGCATGGAACGACAAGGATTATCTATTGCCTGAACTGTTCCCAAAAATATTCCATGGATGAAGTCTTTTCCATGCTCAAGGCTGAGTGTCCTCCGTCTTGTTCAGAATGCAAAGGAAAGTTGAGGCCAGCTGTTATTTTTTTTGGTGAGCCCCTAAATCCTGAAATTGTCCGTCGAGCCTATGAAGAAGCCGATAAATGCGACTTTCTCCTCGCTGTGGGAAGTTCCTTGCTTGTTTATCCAGCATCCGATATACCTCTTAGAGCAAAACAAAGAGGCGCCATTTTAGCCATCATCAATAAAGACAGAACAACCTTAGATTATTTAGCTGATTATGTTATCAATGACGAGGCTGGGAAAGTTCTTTCCCAGATAGTTCAAAATTTAAAGGGTGACTGATGGAAAAGGCGCCTTTATCTTCTTAAAGGCCTAAGAAGTCTTATTTTTTTTCAGGGCTCTTAGTATTTTTTCAGGAGTTATCGGCAATTCTTTTATCCAGACTCCGGTAGCATTGGCAATCGCATGGGCTACTGAAGCCAAAACAGGAAGCGTCGCTCCTTCTCCAACTTCTTTAGCGCCATAAGGACCTTCTGGTTCATAGGATTCGACGATTCCGCTGAAAATTTCTGGCGCGTCTTTTATCGTCATCATCAAATAATCATGAAGGTTAGGATTCAGGATGTTGCCCTTTCCGTCATAGATAACCTCTTCCATGATTGTCTCTCCTGAACCCATAACAACGGCTCCTTCAACTTGGCCATGGACAGCTTGGGGATTAATTGGAGTGCCACAGTCATGATAGTCTGTGAATTTTTCAATTTTCACCTTTCCTGTTTCTAAATCAACGCTGCATTCACAGACAGAACTCG
>CAZPAX010000208.1:0-3839 GCA_964584535.1 uncultured Eubacteriales bacterium | reverse complement strand
TAAGGGTGAGGGTAAATCAAGGACATGGCCTTTTCTCTTCTCCATGGCAATATTTAGCTCCCCAAGCTTTTAATTTGACATATTTCATCTATTCATTTATATTTACTTAAACTAAATGCAGGAAATTCCCGAGAAGACCATTATATGGCCCAAAAAAGAAAATGTATGAAAATTATTGGAATTTGAACGAAAAGCCTTTCGAGAATACGCCTGACCCGCGCTTTGTCTATCTTTCCCACGAGCATCTAGAAGCCATCAGCCGCTTGACTTATGCTGTCGAGGAGCGCAAAGGAGCTGCTCTCTTGACAGGTGACTATGGCTGCGGAAAAACTGTGATGAGCAGGCTGCTTTTTGAGAAATTGCCCCAGGATAAATATGAAATAGGGATGGTCACCAACCCCATGCTGAGCCCGATTGATTTGCTCCGAGAAATCAGCCTGCAAATAGGCATAAAAAATTCCTTGGGTAGGAATAAAACGCAATTGCTAGCAAGTCTTAATGAACGCTTTTACGAAAATATGAATAGCAACAAAGATACAGTGATTATCATTGACGAGGCTCAGACAATTCGAAACCCGCTGGCTTTCGAAGAGTTAAGATTGCTTTTGAATTTTCAATTGAATAAGAGATTTCTACTCACCCTTATCCTTATCGGACAGCCAGAATTGCGGGAAAAGATCGATAAAATGAAGCAATTGAAACAGAGACTCGCCGTGAAGTATCATCTCAACCCCCTGAACAAAAAAGAAACTGAGAAGTATGTTGTCCATAGATTAGAAATTGCGGGAACACAAAAAAGAATTTTTGGGGAAAATGCCTTTCCACTCATCTGGGAAAGTTCTGGTGGAATTCCGCGGATGATTAACACCATCTGTGATATGTGCCTTCTTGTTGGCTATAGCAAAAAACTCAACAGGATTGTCAGGGAAATTGTGAAAAATGTTGTTTCCGATTTAGAATTATAATCTCAGATGATTAAGCTATCCGACATCCTCAGGAAAACGAAAGAGGAAAAAGAGCCAAAGAAGTCTAACCTTATCACAGAAGTTATAAAAGCAAAAAAAGACGAAGAGGACTTCCCCAAAATCCAGAAAATCTATGAAAATGCTATTTCTGATTTAAAACTCATCATGGATTCCCTCAACGAAGGGAAAACAATCGAAGGGACAAGAGTTTTGTCCATTGCTGAAAAAATTGTGCAGAGATTAAAGTTCAGTAAATATCTGTTACTCTCTCTGATAAACGAACCTTCTCTTTATGAAAAGAAAGAAAATTATGTTTATCAGCATTCCGTGAATACAGCAATTCTGGCCGCAAACCTTGGCCTGGCTCAGGGCTTCAGTCAGACTGAACTCAATGATCTCTGCGCCTCTTCCCTGCTTCATGACATCGGCATTGTGAAGATACCTGAAGAAATCATCGTTAAGCCTTCTAAATTAACCACAGAGGAGTTTGATCTGATTAAAAAACATCCAGCCTTTGGTCTTGAACTTCTGAATCTGATAAAAGATCCGCCAGAATCTGCCGCTGAGGTCATCTACCAGCACCATGAAAGAATCGACGGGACCGGCTATCCTGAAGGTAAAAAGGGAGAGGAGATCAGCGAGTTTGCCAAAATTGTGGCTATCATCGAGGTTTATGAAGCAGTCACCCATCCCCGTCCTTACCACAGGGTTATTCCCTATGAAGGAGTTAAAATGGTTGTCCAGGAAGCAAGGACATCCTTCGAGCCCAAACTGGTCAAAACCTTTCTCAATTATGTCACTCCCTACCCGCCGGGAAGCTATGTCCTCCTCAACAGCAATGAAATTGGCAAGGTCATCAGCATTAATGAAAACCTTCCCATGCGTCCGGTCATCGAAGTTTTCATTAATGGTGGGGGCAAGCGTCTGGAGAAGCCGAAAAGAATTGATCTGGCCAAATCCCCTGTTCTCTACATTAGCAAAGCCTTGGATGAAAGCTATCTCTAAGGAGATGATTGTTTCCATCCATCAGCCTCAATACTTGCCCTGGCTTGGCTATTTCGACAAAATTCGAAGAAGCAAGGTCTTTGTCTTTCTGGATAATGTCCAGTTCAAGAAAAACGAATGGCAGAATCGGAACAAGATCAAAACTGCTCAGAAATGGCAATGGCTTTCTGTACCTATCATCCATCGCTTTGGTCAAAAAATCTTTGAGGTTAAGATCAACAATACTGTCGCCTGGAGGAAAAAACATCTCAATGCCCTGACCAGCAATTATTCCAAGGCTCCCTTCTTCAAAGACTATATTGATTTCTTTGAAGAGACCTATGCCCGGCATTGGGAATATCTGGCTGAGATCAATATCCATCTCATTGACTATCTGGCCAGAGCTCTCGGTCTGGGGGATAAAAAATTTTTCAAAGCGTCCCAGTGGCAATTGAGAGAAGGAAATACCGAGCGCCTGATCGATATCTGCAAATGCGTCGGAGCTAATGTCTATTTCTCAGGTAAAGATGGAGCCAAATATCTGAATCTCGAGGAGTTTGAAAAAGAAGGGATTCAGGTCATCTTTCAGAACTATCTTCATCCCACCTATCCTCAACTTTTTGGCAATTTTGAGCCTTATCTTTCGGTCATAGATCTACTATTCAATTGTGGACCGGAAAGCCTCGAAACTTTAAAAAAGGAGATGGAATGAATATCTTAGCTTTAGGCGCCCATCCTGATGACATTGAATACGGCTGCGGAGGCACATTTCTTAAGATGTCCAGAAAGGGAGAAAAAATTTACTTCATGGTTTTAACCAAGGGAGAATTCGGCGGGGATCCAGAAATGAGATGCAGAGAACAGGAAAAAGCCATGAAGCTTCTGGGTGTAAAGAAAATCTTCTGGGGTGGATATATTGATACAGAGCTTCCCAATGAGAGAATCATCATCTCTCATATCGATCAAGTCATCGAAGAAGTGAGACCAAATGAAGTCTATGTCAACTATTTTGAAGACATTCATCAAGACCACCGGACTTTAGCCGAATGCGCTCTTGCTGCCACCCGCTATATCAAAAAACTCTTCTTTTATGAAGATTATACTTCTGTCAATTTTGAGCCGGATATCTTTGTCAATATCGAAGATGTTCTGGAAGAAAAACAGAGATTGATCAAGGTCTATACTTCTCAAGTCTCCAAATCCTACCCGACCAATCTGGACATGGTGGAAAGTGTCAAAGCTACAGCCAATTTCCGGGGATTTCAGGGAAAAATCAAATACGCTGAAGGATTCAAAGCCTTTCGATTTTTGCGCGATATCTGATGGATAAGGACACAATCCCCCATTCCCGTCCTTCCCTCTCTCGAGAAGAGATCAAAGCCGTGAGTTCTGTCCTTCGCTCTGGCCAGCTCTCCCAAGGGCCAAAAGTTGAGGAATTTGAAAAAAGGATTGCTCATTTCATCGGAAAAAAAGAAGGAGTTGCGGTAAGCTCAGGCTCGGCATCACTCCATCTGGCGCTCCTAGCTCTAGGAGTAAAAACAAAGGAAGATGAAGTCATCCTACCTTCCTATGTCTGTCCGGCAGTTCTCAATGCTGTTTATCAGGCAGGAGGAAATCCAGTCATCGTCGATATTGATCCCAAAAGTTACAACATCTCTGCTTGGGCTTCGAAAAAAGTGATTACCAGAAGAACAAGAGCCATTATTGTCCCTCATATGTTTGGCTGTCCGGCTGACATGGAGGAATTGATCAAGCTTGGAATTCCCATCATTGAAGACTGCGCTCAGTCTATTGGCGCCACATTCAAAGGACGCCTGGCTGGAAGCTTTGGTCTAGTCTCTATCTTCTCTTTCTATGCCACGAAAGTCCTGACTAGCGGAGAAGGAGGCA
>CAZPAX010000207.1:0-3846 GCA_964584535.1 uncultured Eubacteriales bacterium | reverse complement strand
TCTTTCCGCTAGGAGTAAAAGTGGGATGCTCATCTTTTCCAGGGGAGTTTATGTTTGGGCCAAGGTTCTTGAGATTTCCCCACCCCACTTCCTCCCCTTCTCTGGCTGCCAGAGTCAAAATTGTCAGAGCCAGCAAAGCCACGGTAAAAAAGAAAAGAGCTTTTCTTATCATTTTAACCCCCAAAAAATTTGTGAATGACATTTCTATGTCCTTATCTATTTCTCAACAGGATATTTTTTCTCTGTCCAGTCCTTCCAGCTTCCTTCGTATCGAAAAACATTCTTGTAGCCCAAAGCCACAGCCCAGCGAGAGGCCATCGGGCTTCGGGTGCAATCAGTCCTCCGGCAATAGAAAACAATTTCTTCATTCCGGTCTTCGGGAAGGACTTTGATGATTTCTTCAAGTTTTGTCTTGGGCATATATTCTTCGCCACTTGCCAGGTCGACTAGGATAAAATGGATTTCTTTCCCTGCTTCATTCAAAATTTTTTCCATGGCTGCTTTTATTGCTGTCTCCTTGCCAAAGGCATAAGAATCGATAGAAATATTCAAGGCTCCTGGAATATGTCCGGCAGAAAACTCTTCTTCTGGCCTGCAATCGATTAAATTTATTTTTTCTTTCCTGCTCAACTTGGCCAGCAATTCCTCTCCTGATATGATTTTGTATCCATTCTCGAGAGAAGGAAAGCATAACAGGGAGAGGAAGATAAATAAGAAAATTCCAAAAAATAATTTCTGTTTCATTTCAAATAATCCTTAACAGGAAATTTTTCGACCAAGAGACCTCCTACATCAAGCCCAGAAGCTCTCGTATCGAAGTGGGAGTGTCGACCAGGAAATGGCAGATCGTCGGGCTGAGAGTGTTCTTTGTCCGTAAATAGCTCAAGGAGACAAAGATGCCGGCAATAAAAGTGAGGAAGATCATCAGGCTGCCTTCGAGTAGACCTTTTTCCCAGTAAGAATAATGCCAGAGAGCGAAAATGATATTGCTGACAATTAGACCTCCAGCCCAGGTCCACCTTCTGGCCAGACGATCCAAAAAGAAGCCAATGAAGATGAGGACTTCAATGATTCCTTCATAGACAACATAAATATATTCAACTAACCTGCTCCAGAACGGCTTTATTGCTCCCTCAGAAACTGCTGCTGAAGCTTCGACAACCTTTTCTTCGAGCGGCATGACAATAAAAAACTGGTAACCCATTAAAACCACTCCTGCGACAAGGAAGAAGATGAAAGCCCAGAGAATATTCTTGCCGATTTTCTGAAAGGAGAAACTAAATCCTTCAGAAAAAGACTTTTTTTCATGAAATCTAACATAAAAGTAAGTGACCAGAAACATAAGGGTCATCCTGAGAGCAGGCAGAAAATAGGAATGTATCTTGCGGAAATCAAAAATGCGCTTCAGGTAGGGGGTGAACTCATTAATGGCGAACCAACTCAAAACAATAAGAAAAACAAAGAAGAGATTGATTTTCCGAGATTCTTCTTTCACGTCGCCTCCTTTTCGATTATTTTATCAGGCCTCGTATCTGGGCTTTCCGAAACTTCAAGAGGTAAAATAAGACAAAAAGCCCCAAAACGGCGCTTCCCACCAAACCTTCCTCTGGGTCAAAGATTATTCGGGATTTGCCGATAAATAATTCCTGGAAATTACCCAATCCAAAGAGCGCGTATTCAAGAGCGTTCCAGACTCCATGGAAAAGGCTCGAGGGAATGAGGCTCCCTGATTCCAGAAAAACATATCCAAAAAGAATTCCGAGCAAAAATATATTGAAGGAATAGATCAGACTTCTTAAAATTCCAGAACCAAAAAGAATGAATGAAAGGGGAAGATGCCAGAGGCCAAAGAGAAGAGAGGAAAAAATCAGGGCTTTGAGAGTTCCCCCTTTCTTCAACCTGCTGATTAGGTATCCTCTGAAGCCTAGCTCCTCAGTAATTAAGGAGGCAAGGAATGTTAAGCAGGCACTGCTCAAAACGATCAAAACTAGCTCAAGTGCACTAACACCGATCCTTCCTCGGGCATAGGGACTTTTGAGACTGCTCAGAGATCCGATTCTTATGAAGCCAAAAACAAAATCAATAAGGAAAATAATAAAGATAACGGCCACAGGAATAAACACTGATTTAGCTGCTTGCTGAAAAGTGCACTTTTTAAAGCCAAGGTCTCTTATTTTTCCTTTATGAATGAATTTCTGAAAAAGGATAGCAATGATGCCGATTGACAGGAGGAATAACTGAACAACGTTAAAATCTTTGCTGTAAGCACCCAGGGTAATGAGAAGAAGGCAGATTAAAAAATAAGCTATAGCCATCTTTCTCTCCTTTTATGAAAATTCGCCAAAGGAGAAAAGTGAGTTATCAGAATGGATTTTCCATTTCCTATTTAATTTTTCTAGCGGACATATCTGGGCCAGCTGTATGGAAAACAAGCTCCTTGACTTCGCCTTTATCATCTTTTGCAAAAGTGACAGTTGCCTCTATCTCTTTTACAGAAAACTTTGTCTCAGACTCAGCATAAAGAGTCAATTTTCCCATTCCCCTAACCTCAGCTACAAGATGATTATCCTCTCTAGAAATTGTGATAACCATTTCTGAAGTAAGCTGGTACTGGCCTTGATATGAGTCTAAAATTTTGGGATCGAGCTCAATTTGCTTTTTTTCTTGAGAGATTTTTTGAAGATGATTTAAAATGAATTTTTCATCAAGCTTGTAGCGCTGGGCAAGGAAGGTAAGCCATCCTTTTTCCAGCTCTTGAAGAGATTTCCCATAAGCTTTTTGCCAGCAATTATCCTTCTTTTTCTCCTCTTGAGGACGACCTTCAAGGCGATAAACTTCTTTGAAAAGATTTAAACCATAAGTTTCAATAAGGAATCCGACAAAAGAACCAGAGGCAGGATAGCCGACCTGTGTCTTCAATCCACCAGTCCCAATGGAAAAGGTGACCATTTCTTCTAGCGGAAAGAGGTTATTCTCTTTTAAAAAATTAATGGTTTGTAGATTGTTTTTTTCTTTATCTGTAGCCAGGGCTTCTGCATATTTTCCCAGTCCTTCATCCAGGAAAGAAGTTGATCCGCCCCAATTCAAATAGGCCAGAATATGCGTATTTTCGTGGACAGCAAGGCCAAAATCCGGAATCCCTCCTTTATGAATCAAGAAAACTCCCTCATCAGCTGCTTTCCCCATGCCCATGTGGTGAGTATAAAAGTATTTTGAATCAAAGTCGCGGAAATAGACTGTCAACAATCTTTTCCAAAAGAGAGTTTTGTTTTCTTTGAAACAGTTAAGCAGAAAAAGAACAGATTTTTCATTGACTTGGGCAAGTTTGGTCATCTCATCTCCAGAAAAAACTTCTTTGCGGAAACGAAAGAGGAAGTTTCTTGTCTCAGCCTTTTCAAAATTCCCTTTGATCTTCAGTCTCATCCTCGAACTGAGCTCTACGGATTGAGGAGGCTGGCTCGATTCCATCCATTTTTTAAACAGCGAATCCCCTCCTGCGTCAATATCCATGAGCAAAATATTGATCGCTGAAGATTTATGAATTGTAATCACTGGAATATCAGGAAGTTCGGATTCTTTTTCATAGCGAGCATAGAGAAAGGGATATTCCTCCTCAAATGAGAAAAGGACAACTGCTTTTGCCTTCCTTGAAGCTGCTTCAGAGATGCGCTTTGTTAATGGGAATTCTTTTTTGAACTGTTCTTCTATCTTATCTGGGAAATCATAACAGAACATGACGATCTTATCGGAAACATCGATGTCACCAGTTCCATAAGTCCTCTTCCTGCCTTTGTAGCTATTCCAGACATTCTCTTTGAAAATTCCATTTCCGATAAAGACAACTGG
>CAZPAX010000206.1:0-3859 GCA_964584535.1 uncultured Eubacteriales bacterium | reverse complement strand
GGAATCTCCTCATAAGAGCACAATCTCTCACGCCTGGGAGAAAGAAGCCACAGTTCTCCTTTTTTTGCCCTCCAGCCAATAACAGACCTGAAGGTGTAATACCGTCTTGAGCCATCTGAGGGAAAGCCTTCCAAGATAACATTCTTGTATCCCATATTCTCCAGCTCTTTTTTAATCATCAAAGCAGCTTCATGATATCCTTCCGAGCCTTGAACGCGGTCAAAATGGGAAATCCAGTCTGCATAGCGAAACGCTGTTTCTCCAGAAATTTCTTCAACCAAAACCTGAGTGAGCGCTCTTGAGGCAAGAGGAACTTCGGCAGCCAGAGCTAGAGTACCAAGAAATAAAGTCAGGAAAAAAAGAAGAGAAATTTTTTTAAAGATTTGCACTTCTTCATCTCCTTTCATCTTCGCTTTGTGAAATCTAACATTAATTTCCTCCACTAAAAAAATCAAGAGACAATTTGCCAAAAGAAATTATCTTTACTATCATAGAAAAACTTAGGTGGAGGAGCGCAAAGATGAGAAAATATGCTTTGCTTCTGGCAATCATAATCCTTTTCTTCTCCAACGAAATGAGTGCTCAGACTAACCGCGCAGGTCTCGGTATAATTCTTGTCGAGCCGACAGGGCTGAGCTGGAAATACTGGTGGGGAAAAAAAGAAGCGGTCCATCTTGCTCTGGGCTGGTCATCCCAAAAAGACAATAATCTGGTCGTGCACGCAGATTATCTCTTCTCGCAGATAAATCTTTTTAAAGAGGAAATGAGCACGATCTTACTCTCTTTTGGCTCAGGGGGAAGGTTGAAATTCAACAGAGACATGCATTTCGGGATTCGCTTTCCCTTGGCTTTAGATTTCATCTCCAAAAAAGTCCCTCTCAATATTTTTTTCGAGATTGTCCCTATTGTCAATCTGACACCCGACACAAGTATCGACCTGAAAGGAGCAATCGGCTTCCGATATCTCTACAAATAAGGATTTTGGGGTCAGACTTTTAAAAGTTTTATAATTTGCTGACGATCGAACTTGAGGTCAGATATTGCCATGGAGAAGAGAACAGTGCATGCCCTTGATTTGCCCTCACCCATATGATAATGTCTGACCCCGAAATCCCAGATGTCTGACGCCAATTTGCCTGTCCCCATCTGATCCCGAATTCTTCTTTTCAGTAAATAATAAAACTTTTAAAAGTCTGACCCCGAATGCTTTTATTTAATAAGGTGAAATCTTGTCTGGCGGCCATCAAGAAAATAGATGGCCTTGGGAGTGAAGGCAGCATCCTGCTCGAGGGCAATTGTCACCTCTTGGTTTCCCCATTCAGGAACATTAGCCTTGACATTGAGTTCAATAGAATAACAGGTGTCATAATAGAGAGGATAATCTCCTGCTCCAGGAACGCCGTCCTGCTTATCCCAGAGTCCTATAGTCGGACCAGCCGCATGCCCATGAAAGCCTAAAGGATGAGTATAAACACTGGCTTTGAGTCCCTCTTCTTTGGCTTTTTTCAAGGCTCGAGCAAGAACCTCATTGCCTGTCAGTCCTTCCTTGAATTCCCCAATCAGGAGATCCTGAAGCCGATTTCCCAAAGCTAGGGCATTCTTCAAGCCCAGGGGAGCGTCTTCCTCACCTTGCCCAGGGACATAGGCGAGCTCCTGCGTGTCTGTGTTGAGGCCGAGATAGGTTATGCCCATATCACAATGGAGCATATCACCCCTATGAATCAGATTTCCTTTAAACTCACTATCCTTTGGTCGCTGGATAGAGATGGAAGGCTGGAACCAGGTCTGAAGTCCCAGCTCTTTGATTTTCTCCCTCATCCACCAGACAATATCTTCGGTCGTGGTCACGCCTAGAGTTATGACCCTGGCTGAGAAAGCCTCAGCGATAATTTGATGGGCAATGGAAACAAGATGAGGATAAACCTCAAACTCTTCAGGCGTTCTCCTCTCCAGCCAGCCGACTGCAAGCTTTTCAGCTGAATGGAGGCGTGAGCTATATTCAGGCCCAAGGACCTGGATGAGATTTTTTTTGAGGGAAGAAGAGAGGCCATCTCCAAAAGCAAAAATCTCAGATTCATTAATACCAATCCGCCTGGGATTTCTTTCTTTGATGACCTTGACCAGGCATTGCCACTGCTCTATTTTTTCGGGCTCCCAGACTCCCTTGTAAAAATCTCTGATCCCATAGCGGCTGACAGCCAATCTTTCCACTCCCTCTGCTCCCTTGTCATAAAAAACAAGCATGGTCAGGCGCCTTGCGGAAAAGGAAGTTGAAGGCACAAGTGTTAAAAAAACAGGATCTTCGTTATACTCGCGGCAGATGACAAGCCACATATCAAAATTCTCCCGCCTCATCAATTCGGGAAGGACTTTTTCCAGGCGAATCTTCAGCCAGCTATCGAAAACAGCAGCCCTTTCTCTCATGCTCAAGACAGAAGGCATTTCGCTTGCGCTGGAGAAGAGAAAAAAAGAAAGAATAAAGAAAGCTAAAAGAATGCAGAACAAGATTTTCTTTGGTGAAGACATGAGACCTCCTTTCCCATTCAAAAAAGTATCTTCATCTTGCGCCCCTTATATAGGGAATCGGGGTCAGACATTATCATAGGGTAGGCCAAATATCAAGGACAGCCAATAGAAAATAAAGATGAGCCCCGACAGTCCGGTTTTATAAAGTACGTATGATTGGGGCTAGGGGAATTCGAGCATTCAATCAGTGCGTTTGATCCCAAATTTACGAAAATATTTGCCTGGCGGCAGAGTTTTCTGGTATAGTCCATAGGGATGAACTTAAAAAAAAGAAATATCGTCAATAATGGAGGAGGAAAATAATGAAAAAATTTGCTGCCATCGGATTATCGCTCGCCTTTGTCTTTTTCTTCTTATCTTCCTGCGCTCAGAAGCCTTCTTTCCCCGTAGCAGGCTCAGCAAAGGCCACAGATATGCTCACCCTCATTCCTCAGGATGCCAAAGGGATTTTCATCGCCAATCTTCACAGAGCTATGGAAACCGAGGCTGTTCAAAAAGCTATCAAAGAAGATGAAAGTTACAAAAAGTATCAGGAATTTATTGCCCTGTCAGGAATCGACCCTCAAAAAGATCTCTATTTTATCGCAGGAGTCTTGTCTGGCCAGATCGGTCCTGCAGCACAGTTAGGGGTGATTCTTCTCAATCTCAAATACAAAAAGGACATGCTCCTGGAGAAGATAAAAAAGGCGGAGACAGGGATTCAGGAAGAAGTCCATAATGGAATCACCATTTACAGTGGCGCTGGAGTAGAGGCCAAGAAGCCAGCCAGTGGCGCTTTTCTCGACGATTCAAACATCGCTATCGGCAATAAAGAAGCTGTTAAGGCGGTCATCGATGTATATCAGAAAAAAGCAGATAACGTCTTGAAGAGCAAGGAACTTTCCGAACTGATTAAGAATGCCAATACAGATGCCCTTTTTTGGAGTGCGTTCATCTTCCCTCCTGAAGTCACGAAGCAGCTTGCCGCCCAAAATCCCATGCTGAAGAGTCTTGAAGGAATTAAATCTTTTCTCATCTATTTTGATTACCAAAACAAGAACATCCTAGCCGAAATCAAGGCCCTCGGCGCGGATGAAGAAAAGAACAAACAATTAGCAGCTCTCCTCAATGGCCTGAAAGTCGGAGGCGCTCTTGTTTCGACCAAGGATCAAGATGTGGCAGACCTGATGAATAGAATCGATATAACCTCGGGTTCTGATTACTTGAGAATTTATGCCAATATTCCTGAGGATCTCCTGAAAAAGCTGGGCGAGAAGATGAAAACCCCAAAGAAAGGCGAAGATTAATCCTCGAGAATACATTCTTTCTGAGAAAATAAAAGACAAACTAAACC
>CAZPAX010000205.1:939-3899 GCA_964584535.1 uncultured Eubacteriales bacterium | reverse complement strand
CTGTCCGTCTTGCCCGAGCATAAACTCGTTTATATTTACCGCTATGATACGGATGGGGAATACCAAGACCCAGGGGAAGCGACCATCCAGCTTGTCTCCATGATCATGAAGGCGCGGCTTTCGAAATGACAAAAACATAGCAAAACACCTACTCATCTCCCTATGATTTGATGTAAAATAAAATTCTAAAAAATGGCGAAGCTTCAGATTGGCGAATCTTTTTCCATGGCCATGGTCTCTCTCTGGGCCAACAAACTGAGGACTTTCCTGACCCTGCTGGGGATTATCATCGGAGTGCTGACCATTATCGCCATTGTCTCTGTCATTCAAGGCCTCAACAAATATGTCTACACCAAAATGGCTTTTTATGGAGCCAATGATTTTTCTGTCTCCAAATTATCGATAATCGGAACCTCCTTTACAGATCTCAGGAAACAATTTAAGCGGAAGAACCTGACTTTAAATGAAATGAGACTCCTTCGTAGCCGTTGCAAGTCCTGTGCAACGATTGGGGCAAGCGCAGATACTCACCAAGTTGTCAAATACAGAAATCAACAATTGAAGGAGGTAAATATCCGAGGTGTTACTTATCTTGACCACCTGATCGGTTCGGTGCTGGAACTGGAAAGAGGAAAGCAGATTCAAAAAGAGGATGAAGATCATTCCCGATTTGTCTGCATCATTGGTGCTGATGTGACTGAGAAATTGTTCCCCAATCTCGATCCTCTCGGTAAATGGCTTAAGATCGGCCCCCGTAATTTTTTTGTAGTAGGGATCGGTAAAAAAAGGGGGAAAATCCTGGGAATAAGCCGAGATAACTTTGTCCGCATCCCGATCACAACTTTCCAGAAAATCTATGGCTCAAGAGGAAGCATTGACATTAACATCCACACCTCCTCCCAGGAAGAGATGAAAAAAGCTCAGGAGGAGGTAAGAACCATTCTCCGCTCAGCCCGGCATGTCTCTTTCAATGATGATGATGACTTCTCGATCCGGACTTCTGAAACATTTATCAACTTTTATAAAACTGCAACATCGAGCATTTACTTTGCCATGATTGCCATCTCGTCCATTGCCCTTCTCATCGGAGGCATTGTGGTCATGAATATTATGCTTGTCTCAGTCACAGAAAGGACAAAAGAAATCGGGGTTCGGATGGCAGTTGGAGCAAGGCGAAAGGATATTCTCTTTCAATTCCTGATAGAATCTTCTGTGCTCTCTGGAATAGGGGGAATGATGGGGATTATGTTCGGGATTATCGTGGCCAAAATCGTTTCCGCCGCAACTTCCATGCCTTCCAGCATTGAACCTCTTTCTATTCTCGTTGCTATTTTGATGTCGACTTCGATCGGGCTCTTTTTTGGAATTTATCCTGCTAGCAAAGCTTCAAAGCTTAATCCCATTGAAGCTCTGAGGTCAGAAGAATGAGATTGGGAATTCTCAAAGAAATCTTTTATATGGCCCTCGATTCCCTCAAAACGCATAAACTCCGTTCTTTTCTGACTGTTCTAGGAATAGTCATCGGAGTCATGACTGTCATCGGCATGGTCTCCATCATCCAGGGATTAAACCGCGCCTTTCTCCGGGAGCTGGAATCTGTTGGTTCAGATTTGATCCTGATCCAAAAATTCGAACCAACCAGAGCGCTGCGGCCGACTGAAGAGGAGAGAAAAAGAAAAAACCTGACCTTCGAGGATGCCAAAGCGATAGAGAGGGAATGTCCTCTGGTCAAAGCTGTGGCAGTCAGCATCGCTCCCGGTCTTTTTGAGGAAGTCGAAATCAAATATCAGAATATCAAAGCTGAGAATTCCTTTGTCATAGGGATGAATGAAAAATTCCCTCAGGTCTACTCTATTTATCTTCCCAAAGAAGGGAGATTTCTGACAGAATCAGAGATCAATCACAAGAGTAGAGCCTGTCTCTTAGGCTTTGAAGTTGCTGAGACGCTCTTTCCCCATACGAGCCCACTCGGAAAAGAGATCAGAATAGGCCCAGAAAAATTCACAATTGTCGGTATCCTCAACAAAAGAGGCGAGATTTTTGGCCAGAGCCGAGACAATATTGTCTTTATTCCGATCACCACCCTTATGAAATATCTTCCTTACGACCCCGAAAGCCTTTCCATTGTTGCCATTCCCAGAGAGCATGGGACTATTCAGGAGACCATTGAAGAGATTAGCAATCTCCTTCGGACAAGGAGAAGAGTCGGATTTGGCAAGTCCAATGACTTTGCCATTTTCACTCAAGACACTCTGCTTGACCTCTACAATCAGCTCACAGGAGCTGCCTATCTAGTGATGATTGTCATTTCCTCGATCGGAGTTCTTGTTGGCGGTATTGGAGTCATGAATATCATGCTTGTCTCTGTCAAGGAAAGAACACGAGAAATTGGCATCCGCAAGGCTATCGGAGCCCGCTCTTCGGATATCCTGAAACAGTTCCTAATCGAAGCCATCTTCCTGACTGGGACTGGCGGGGTTTTGGGCATCATTATTGGCTTCATTATAGCTTTTCTTGTCAGAGCTGCTACTCCTCTTCCGGCTTCAGTAACGCTCTGGTCAGTTCTGCTGGGAGCACTTGTCTCTGTTTCTGTGGGCCTTTTCTTTGGGATTTTCCCAGCTCGAAAAGCAGCTAAAGTGGATCCCATCATCTCCCTGAGATACGAGTAAGGGGATTTACCGATAGACCTCCCTTCGATGTCCAATTTTCACAATTTGGACAACGAAGTCATCCTCATTAATCGAATAAACGATGCCATAATTCCCACATCGGATCCGATACTTGTCCGCTCCTGAAAGTTTCTGGAAACGGGGTGGATGAGGATTCTTAGCCAGTTCTTGAATGTGGGCAGCAATGCGCCGGCGGTCTCTCTTCGTTCCAATTCCTTTTCATATTTTGCTGAATACCTTAAAAAAGAGGGTGAAAAAGGTGCGCAAAAAATTAATCATTATCCCTAATAT
>CAZPAX010000205.1:0-929 GCA_964584535.1 uncultured Eubacteriales bacterium | reverse complement strand
TATAACATTATAACGTTTTGATGTCAAGTAGTCATAAATGCCTCTCCTGCCTTTCCGTTATCAGAACCATTATCTTGCCGGAAAGATCAAGGAGTTTCTAAAGTGGATACCCATCACATCCGAAGATCCGAATCTTCGGCCGTTCTGTGTCGCATCACTATATGCCCGAGTCCTACTCACAGAAGCGGAAAGTCGTGAAAAGCTTTTCAGGATGATCGATGAACTGAATACCTTATCCCTAATATTATAAATCTCTGATGTCGATGTAGATTCTATCTGCTTCTTTGGGAAAAACTCGGCCTTTTGCCAGAAAGCAATAGGGAAAAGTGAAAAATCTCAACCCTGTCTCTTTAATCAAGTCAACAAGTGCCGCGTTTTTCTCGAGGAGAAGATAAAGATAAGTCCTTCCCTGATCCAGGGCAAAATTATTGACAGAGGCCAGGAGGCTACGGAGGCTATGTTTATCTCGGGCATAAAGGTCAAACAGGAACCAGCTGCGAATGATTTCATTCTCTCTAGGAATGGAAGGTAATTTAAAAAAAGGGCGCAGGATTGTGTTAAGAACCCTCATCCACTTGAAATAGGAGGGAATCCTTACAACTTGCTCCGCAAGTATATTCTCATTTGTCCATACTGAGCAACCGGAATCTAAAGAATCCAGGCTGGCAATATATCCCTTTAATTCTTTTCCATTAAACGAGGGCAAAAATTCAACCTCAGGATTGCCTTGAAGATAAGCCTCGTGGATTCGAGACACATTCCTCATTATAGCGCCTGCAGCCTCTTTGAGCTTCTTGTAAACAGGGAAGATGATATAGGTCAGGGGAATAATTACTTTCGGCCCAAAATTGTGGCGGACCAGCCCTAGAGCCCTCTCATTCTCGCCGTTTATTAGAGTATAGATGCAGTCTACATCTTGTCCAAGGTCA
>CAZPAX010000204.1:0-3916 GCA_964584535.1 uncultured Eubacteriales bacterium | reverse complement strand
GTGAAGCGAATAATCATTCGTTTTTGGCTCGCGCAAGATCGGCTCCCAAGAGCTCTCGATTGAGGAGCCTCATAATGAAAAAGTGATAAGAGAGGCGGGCATCGTTACGGCCGAGAAGCCTCTCTTACCCAAAATTGCCTTTAGATATTGTCTTTGCGAGCGAAGCGAAGCAATCTCAGTTTATTTTGATGAGATCGCCACGCACCCAATGGGTGCTCGCGATGACAGCGATAGTGTCTTTCTAATGGCAATTTTGGATCTTATTGCTTTTTAGCTAAATCCGTCTCCGGATTTCATTCTTGCTCCTATAGAAAAGGCATAAGCAGACATTTCGCTTCTATTTTCTGGCTGGATGCGCTCGATGAGATAGATACTTCCTTCTCCACAGCAGACTTCAATTCCCTCTTTTTTTAAGGCTTGAATCTTTCCTGGGGAGCAACTCTCTGACTTGAGATCTAACTTTGTGCCTTCCTTTATTTTTATCCGTTTTTCCTTGAAAAAGGTGTAAGCCGAAGGCCAGGGAGTCATGGCTCTGACCTGTCTTTCAATAAAGAGGGCATCTTTTCTCCAATCGATTCTCCCATCCTCTTTTCTCAATCTCGGTGCATAAGTGGCTTGGGAATGATCTTGTTTGACAGGTTTTATTCTATCAATCTCAGAAATGGTTTTGATTAAAAGCTTAGCCCCTTTTTCCGCTAAGCGGGATTCAAGCTCAAAAGCCTTCTCCCCAGGCAGAATCTCCACTTCTTCCTGGACCAAAATATCGCCCTCATCCATTTTCTCGTTGAGTTCAAAAATGGTCAAACCTGTCTTTATCTCTCCATTCAAGATGGCCCACTGGACAGGCGAAGCTCCCCTGTACTTGGGGAGAAGGGAGAAGTGGACATTTATCGAATGGTATTTGGGAAGATAGATGACAGAAGAAGGAATTATTTGGCCGTAGGCGACAACCACAATCAAATCAGGAGCAAGGCTTTTTATTTTTTCGAAGGCGAGGGTATCTTTTTTAATTTTTTCAGGCTGCAGGATATCGATTTTCCCCTCGAGAGCGAACTTCTTAACAGGAGGAGGAGTTAGTTTTCCCCCTCTGCCTGAGGGTTTATCAGGCTGGGTGATTATGAGCTCAACCTGATGGCCTTCTTCCAGAATCTTCTGGAGAGAGGGTAGGGCAGAAGCAGGACTCCCAAAGAAAACAATTCTCATCAAATCTTGCCTGTCTGGATCTCCTTACTCAATTTCCTCTTGATTAAGGCCCTTTTGAGAGGGGAGAGACGCTCGATAAATAGTTTTCCATTGAGATGATCAAGCTCGTGGCAAAAGACACGGGCCAGGAGGTCTTCAGCTTCAATAATTTTTTCTTTTCCTTCGAGGTCGAGACCTTTGACAACAACTCTGAGGGGCCTGACCACTTTCTCTTGAAAACCGGGTACAGAAAGGCAGCCTTCTTCAATAATGACCTCTCCTTCCTGGCTGAGCAGTTCGGGGTTGATCAGGATGATCAGATCTTCTTTCTTTTCCCCCACAGAGAGATCAACGACGATAATTCTTTTGCTGATATTCACCTGAGGCGCTGCCAGACCCAGACCTGGTACAGCATGCATTGTTTGGATCATATCCTCAACGAGATCCACAACCTCCTGACTGATATTCTCGACTGGCTTAGCTTTTTTGGTGAGGGTTGAATTTCCGTATTTTACGATCTCAAGGACAGGCATCTTTTTTTCAGACTACAGCTTGAGGGGGAGGAGGTTGATCAGCAGCTCCTTTATTTCTGAGTGGAATAAGGACAAGATAAACTCCGATGATGATCAGGACAATGACACCAACGAGATAGCTGGGATTGGCAAAAATTTGGGGAATATTTGTCTTTATAACATTCTGCATGTAGAAGAAAGTCCAGGCTGCCCTTATTAGACCTGTCAGCGCTTCTCCAGCAATAAGACCTGAAGCAAGCAAAATGCCAACATTTTCGACTCTAGCTTTCTGAGCTTCATTGAGCTTATTCCTGGCAACCATCCTGTCCACAATCCCTTTCATCACCCCTCCACAGAAGATAGCAAATGTTGTCTCTAGGGGAAGGTACATGCCGACAGCAACAAGCATCGGAGAGCGAACCTGAACAAGGATGAAGACAAACCCCAAAAATATCCCAACGATGACCAGAGGCCAGGCCATCTCGCCGCCAACTATTCCCTGGGAAAGGGCTGCCATCAATCCTGCCTGAGGAGCAGGAAGCTCCTTGCTTCCGAAGGAAAATGCTCCATGGAGAATCATCAGAGGAAAGAAAAGAAGGAGAGAGGAGAGGAGGATTCCAAACATATTTCCTGCCTGCATCTTCCAGGGCGTTCCACCCAGGATATGCCCGACTTTAAGATCTTGAAGCATCTCTCCTGCAACTGCTGAAGAAACGCAGACAACAGCTGCAACGCCCAGGACTGCGGCTACTCCGCTCATTCCTGTGGCTCCAACAAGGACCATGAGCAGAGCAGCGATGATTAAGGTGGAAAGAGTCAGGCCTGAAATTGGATTATTAGAGGAGCCAATTGTTCCCACCAAGTTTCCGGAGACAGCCGCAAAGAAAAATCCTGCCAGAGCCATGACTGCTGCTGCCAGAATTGCACTCCCATAGGCGCCAGAAAAGATATTGTAGACAAAAATCATCAGGATAAAAGAAACAGCCAGGCCAGCAAAAACTAGTTTAAAATCCAGGTCTTTCTCAATTCTGGATGTGGTCTCAACCTGGCCGGCAGCCTTCTTCACATCCCCAATTGACCTTTTGATTCCCGCACCAAGGTTTTTTCTCATCCTGTAGAGAGTAAAGCCAGCGCCAACAAGCATCCCTCCCACAGCAATCGGCCTGATGATGAATTTCCAGACATTGGTGACCAAATCTCCCCAGCCGACCTGGGCCATTGATATCCCTGGGCCATAGAATCTCTCCACGAGTTGGGGGCCGAGGAAATAGATGAGAAGAGGTGCAAAAAGACCCCAGGCCAGAACCCCTCCGGCGAAGTTCAGAGAGGCAAGCCTTGGCCCGATGATATAGCCAACACCGATGTAGGCAGGGTAGATACCAGGGCCTGCTACAGAGACCGTGCCTCCTGCGTTGACTGTCGGTGCGGTTTTCTCCGCTCCCAGTCGAACGAAGCTTCTGCCAATAGTACCCACCTTGATTATAAAATCCTTGGAGGCAGCAAAGAGTTTGATGACACCCAGAGCATAGAGCACTACTCCAACACCCATGGCCTGGAAGAGGAACTTGGCTCCAGCACTCCCTTTCTGCCCTGCCTTATGAATCTCTGATGCTGCAACAGACTCAGGGAAGGGAAGCTCAGTATCTGTGACCATAACCCTTCTCAGGAAGGTGACAAAGAGGATGCCCAGGAATCCGCCCACAAACATCAGAGCTGAGGACTTGAGATAGGCTTCAAGGGAGTTAAATTTTACCCATGCCCCTGTGATGAGGAAAGCAGGAATTGTAAAAATAGCTCCCGCAGCCACTGATTCGCCAATGGATCCAACTGTTCGAGCTAAGTTCTCTTCAAGGATGGAGCCTCTCATGATCTTGAGAATGGCCATTCCTATAACTGCTGCCGGATAAGTGGCGGCAATGGTCATGCCTGCCCTCAGTCCGAGATAGGCATTGGCTGCACCGAGGACAACAGTCATGACCAGGCCAATGATCAGGGCCCTCAAAGTAAACTCTTTTAAATCAGTTTTCTCCGGAACAAATGGTTTATAACTCATCCATCACTCCTTAAAGAATTTGATTCCAAATTTATATTAAAAAAATCTTTTTTTCAAGAGAATCCTGAAAATTGGCTTTTCCAAGGAAGAATCTCTTTTTATGTGATTCAATCTGGTGCAGGAAGCTGCCCTTGGCCCCCGCACCCCGGGGAACCAGTCCCGTCGGTTC
>CAZPAX010000203.1:0-3991 GCA_964584535.1 uncultured Eubacteriales bacterium | reverse complement strand
AATTGCTGAGGGTGATGACCATCTGGGTCAGAAAAGGAAGCTTGGCCCCGAGCTCAATAAAAATTGAAGCGAAAATGGGGATGACCTTCCACATCAGGAAGACAGCCACTAGGATAGCAAATGTGACAATCGCTGAAGGATAGATCATGGCCTGCCGGACCTGGGACCTCAATTTGACAATCTTTTCGATATACTCGGCCAAGCGCTGGAGCATGATATCGAGCGATCCGCTCGTCTCTCCTGTGGCAATAAGGTTGCAGTAAAGGTCATCAAAAGCTTTTGGAAATTTCCTCTTCGCCTGATTTAGAGTCGAACCCGCCTCAACATCCTCTTTAACTGAGGTAATCACTTTTTTAAAATACTTGTTCCTTGTCTGCTCGGCCAGGATTGTCAGGCTCTGAATAAGGGGAAGCTCAGCATCAATCAAGACAGAAAGCTGGCGGCTATAAACAGCTAGCTCTTTGAGCCTGACTTTCTCTCTCTTGAGAAAAGGGATCTTTAACTCAGCCCTTTTTGGCGCGATGTTAGAAATCGTGATCTGCTCTTTCTGGAGAACACGGGTAAGCTCCTCCACAGAACTGGCCACCCGTTCTCCCCCAACAAGATCTCCATAACGATTTTTCCCTTTCCAAACGTATATAGCCATTTTTTACCTCACACTCTCTATCTACTTTGAACCCCGAGAATAGCTGGCCGAAGTCGTCTTCACTCCTTCCCTCCTCTGGATGATATCTGTCAATTCTTCGGGAAAAGAAGTGACGCTCATCGCAGTTTCCAGAGTTATCTGTTTCCGGAAATAAAGGTTAGCAAGACTCTGGTTAAAAGTCTGCATGCCAAATTTCTCCTGACCCATCTGCATCGAAGAATAGATCTGGTGAATCTTGTTTTCCCGGATGAGATTCCTGATCGCTGTGTTGGGGATGAGAATCTCCATGGCCAGAGCCCGTCCTTTGCCATCTGCTCGAGGCAGGAGCGCCTGAGTCATGACTGCTTCTAGGCTCATGGAAAGCATGATCCTCACCTGGGTCTGATACTGAGAAGGAAAGATATCGACAATCCTGGAGATTGTCTCAGAAGCAGAATTGGTGTGGAGAGTGGAGAAAGTGAGATGCCCTGTCTCAGCCACGCGCAGGGTTGCTTCAACTGTCTCCAGGTCCCTCATCTCGCCAACCAGGACGACATCCGGATCTTCTCTCAAAACTGAGCGCAAGGCGTTAGCATAGGAGAGGGTGTCTGCAAAGAGCTCTCTCTGGTTGATGATGGATTTCTTGGGAGTCAGAAAATATTCGATCGGGTCTTCAATGGTCACGATATGGACACCCCTTTCCGTATTGATATAATCCAGCATGCAGGCCAGAGTTGTAGATTTCCCGCATCCTGTTGGCCCGGTGACAAGGATTAATCCCCGCGGCAAATAACAGAGCTGGGCAACTCTCTGGGGAATACCCAGTTGAGTGAAGCTCCACATCTGGGGCAAGAATCTGCGGAAAGCCCCGGCCACAGCGCCCTTCTGCATGAAGACATTGGCTCTGAACCTCCCCAGCTCCTTGAGTCCAAAGGAAAAATCAATCTCAAGCTTCTCCTCGAAATGCTTTTTCTGCTTGTCAGAGAGGATGCTGTAGATGAGCTGTTTGGTCTCGACCGGAGTGAGGGGCGGATGATTGATGGATTTGAGAATCCCGTGGACTCTTATCCTGGGCGGAATATAGGTAGTTATGTGCAAATCGCTGGCATCCTCCTCAACAGCAATTTTGAGCAATTCCTGAATTGAGAGTACCATTTTCTATCTCCTAATCCTGTGTATCTCTTATCGTTTCTCTTAAAACTTCTTCAACAGATGTTATCCCGTTTTTTATCTTGATCAGCCCGCTGCGCCGGAGGGTAAACATTCCCTGTTCGATGGCCTTCTTTTTGATTTCCCGGGATTGGGCTTTCTTGAGAATAAGTTCCCTTATTTCATCAGTGACTTTCATGACCTCAAAGAGGCCTGTCCTTCCTTTATAGCCGCTGTTGTTGCAAGCATCACAGCCTTTTGCTTTAAAAACTGTTATTGTCTCTGCTTCCTCTGGAGTGAAGCCCATCTCAATGAGACCAGCAGTCGGTATCTTGTGAGGAATGTGGCATTTCTTGCAGAGCCTTCTCACCAGTCTCTGAGCCACAATCAGAATCACAGAGTCTGCAATCAAAAATGACTCCACGTCCATGTTGACCAAGCGCATGATTGTGCTGGCTGCGTCGTTGGTATGGACTGTGGAAAAAACAAGGTGGCCGGTCAAGGCGGCCTTGATGGCGACGTCCACTGTCTCAGCGTCTCTCATCTCTCCGACCAGCATAATGTCCGGGTCCTGTCTGAGGAATGTTCTCAGACAGGAGGCAAAAGTCAGCTCGATTTCTTCTTTTATCTGAACCTGGTTTATTCCAGGGATATAGAATTCGACAGGGTCCTCAGCGGTCATGATGTTCTTTTCCAAAGCATTGAGGTTGGAAACTGCGGAGTAGAGAGTATTTGTCTTTCCGCTACCTGTTGGACCTGTGACAAGGATAATTCCCCACGGCCTGTGAATGGCTTCTTTAAAAACCTCCAGAGATTCAGGCTCAAAACCGAGCTGGGTGAGATCCAGCTTCAGCATTTCCCGGTCGAGGATACGGGAAACAACTTTCTCCCCAAAAATGGTGGGCACGGCCGAAATTCGCATATCCACGTCTTTGCGGCCTCCATTTTCCAGCTTCACTCTCATCTTGATTCGGCCATCCTGGGGAAGTCTCTTTTCGGCGATATCCATGTTGGCCAGGATCTTCACCCGGGAAGTGACCGGGTTTTTGAATCTCAGCTGAAGACTCATCTGCTCGTAGAGAGTACCATCTATGCGGTATCTGATCCGGAAGGCACGCTCATAGGGCTCGAAATGGACGTCGCTGGCTCCCTTCTTGATAGCTTCTATGAAAACTGAGTTGACCAGGGCGATGATCGGAGCCTCTTCAGGGGCTGGACCTGCCTCTTCAACATCAAAATCTTCCTTTTCCTCCTCCATGATGCTGACTCTTGCGTCTTCAGCCAGCTCGATATCATCAATGATCTTCTTGACCCGCAGAGCATGGGAAGAACCATAATATTTATTTATGGAGTTCAATATTCCTGATTCAGAAGCGATCACAGGCTGAACAGCGAGCCCTGTTCGGAAGCGGATATCCTCGATGACTTCTAAATCTGTGGGGTCGACCATAGCCAGGGTCAGGAAAGCTCGGATGCGATGGATGGGCATGACCATGTATCTCTTGGCTATTTCCATGGGGATGAGGCCAACGACTTCAGGATAAATCTCAAACTGGTCAAGGTCGATATAAGGATAGCCAAGCTGGCGGCTGAGGGCCTGAGCCATCTCTTCCCCTGAAATAAAGCCAAGAGCAAGAAAAGCGCTGCCCAGTGAAAGGTCGTGTTTTTTCTGGAATTCAAGAGCGGATTTTAGCTGCTCGGCCGTGATGATTTTCTCTCGATAAAGAAACTCACCAAGATTTGAGGCCATAATTTTCCTTCACAATGAAATCAAAGAAACGTGTTAAAAATATAGAATAATTTGACAATTTATGTCAACCTTTTTTGTCAAATTTTGTCTTCTTTTATTTTCAAAGACGAATCTGACCTTCAAATTTTCTCTCCCTCAAAATAAAGTTTCCTCAAGAAAAGACAAAATTTTAAGGGGGCTTTCATGATTACAGATGCACCCCTTTTCGGTCAATCACCATTAGGGAGGAATTTGAAGGTGATTTTTGTGGAGCTTCCCTCACCCATAGGGGTTAGATGACGATCGCAGCCTCACCTCCAATGAATAATTCTAGATTTGATGCCCTTTTGAACTCAGAATGTTAAAAAAATAAAAATGGCCTGGGCTAATTGAAAACATATCCATGGAAAGCTATTGAAAAACAATAGAAGATATGGCGCGCCTGGAGAGACTCGAACTCCCGACCCGCTGCTTAGAAGGCAGCTGCT
>CAZPAX010000202.1:0-3996 GCA_964584535.1 uncultured Eubacteriales bacterium | reverse complement strand
TTTCTCTCAGGGTAATTAAATCCCTGAAAGGATCCCATCTAATAATAGCCATCTGAAAACCTCCTCAAAATCTTAGTGAGATTATAATATAATTTATTAGTATGATATTGTCAACTTTTAATAAAAAATTTTTTTAAAATTTAAAAAATTCAGAAAAAAGGACGCTTTTTTGCTTTGAAACCCTGGACTACAAGAGTAGCTTCTCCTTTCAGCTTCTTTTTTCCAAGTTTTTCTGCCAGTTCTTTAGCTTCTCCTCTAATGAATTCCTCAAAGACCTTGGTCATTTCCCTGGCAATGACTACTTGCCTGTTTCCCATGACTTCTTCGACTTGCCTTAGGAAACTTTCGATTTTGCGGGTGGGAAGGTAGAAGATAAGGGTTGCTTCTTCATTTTTCAGAGAAAGGAGAAGCCTCTTCACCGCTTCTTGCTTGGGGGGAGGAAAGCCTATGAAGAGAAACCGATGAGTAGGGAGTCCTGAGGCAGAAAGAGCGGCTGTCAGGGCTGATGCTCCAGGGATGGGGATAATTCTTATCCCTTCCCTTATCGCCTCTCTGATAAGCCGATAGCCGGGGTCAGAAAGCCCTGGAGTCCCTGAATCTGAAACCAGAGCCACATCCTTGCCCTCCTTGAGGAGGTTCATGATCTGAGGAATTTTCTGATTTTCCCTTGGCTGGTAATAGCTGAGAAGTTTTTTTTTGAGGCCATACCTTTGGAGAAGTTTCAGAGTCTGGCGGGTGTCCTCACAGGCTATAATAGCTACTTCCTTGAGAATTCTCAGGGCTCTTAAAGTTAAGTCCTCGAGGTTTCCAATAGGAGTGGCTACGACATAGAGGCTTCCCTTTTCTTTCTTATTTGATTCCCGACCCGCCATGCCTTATTTATCCCAATCATAGGGGTAGAGAAAGTCATGGCCGATAGTTCTCATCGCTATTTTGGCAATTGGCGGTAGCTTTCTTTTAAATTCAGAATTTTTTATCAGAGTAATGACTCTTTCCACCACTTCTTTCTTAAAACCTGCCGCAATGATTTCTTTTTTTGTTTTCCTCTCATCGACTAGACAGTAGAGGATTTCATCCAGTTCATCATAAGAGAGGCCGAGTTCTCCTTCATCTGTCTGGCCTGGCCAGAGACCGGCTGTGGGCACTTTTTTCCTTATTTTTTCAGGAACGCCCAGGCTTTTAGCAAGTTGTCGGATTTGAGTCTTATAAAGGTCTCCAAAGGGATTTATGGCCGAGGCCATATCCCCATGGATTGTTCCATAGCCGATGAGAAGCTCTGTTTTGTTGCTTGTCCCTAGGATTAAGCCTTTTTCCCTTGCTGAAAAATCATAGAGAATGGACATTCTTTCCCTGGCCATCTTATTTCCCTTGAGGATTTTGTTTTCAGTGGGGAAGCTGGCAAAATAGGCATCGACCATGGGAGAGATATCAATCATTTTTGATTGAATATCCAGAAGGCGGACGACATTCTTGGCGTCCTTGACATCATCACTGAAGGTATCCTTGTAGGGCATTATGAGAGCCATGACATTTCGCGGCCCGAGCGCTTTTGAGGCAAGGAAGGCACAGACAGAAGAATCAAGACCGCCTGAAAGGCCTAGAACTCCTTTTTTATAGCCAAATTTGGCCAGTTCTTCCCTAATGAATGTGGTTAAAATTCTCTCCACAAAACGGCAATTAATCTTCATATCTGCTAATGGTCCTTTTCAAGGTTTCGCTGATAATCTCCGGCTTATCTTCTCTTTTAAAAGGCAATTTTTTCCGGGCCTTTCGAATCTCAGTCAAGTCGATTTCCTGAAAGATAAAATCTTTATCAATGTAGGGTGCCTTGGCCAGGAGATTGCCCTCAGGGTTAAAGATGAAAGAGCCTCCTGCAAAAGACATTCCGTCTTCAAAGCCCACCCTGTTACAATAAATGACAAAGGAGTTAGAGAAGAAGGCTAAACTCTCGCCCATCAGCTCCCACATCCGGCTTGTGGCATAAGTTTCTTTTTCTGAGAATCCTCTTCCTGGAGCAGCACTGATGACAATGATCATTTCTGAGCCTCCGGCAAAAAGGCAGTAGCTGGCGCCGTAGTGGAGAAAGTCCCGGCAGATCATCAATCCCGCTTTTCCGTGGGGAGTGGGAAAGGTCGTAAAATTCTTTCCCTGGGTGAAAAACTTCCCTTCTTCGAACATGCCATAAGTCGGAAGGAAGACTTTGCGGTGGATATGGAGAATTTTTCCTCTGGAGAGAAATGCGGCCGAGTTGTAAAAAAGGCCCTTTTCTTTTTCTTCCACAAAGCCAAGGACAAGCGATATCTCCTGACTGATACTTTTAAATTCGTCGAAGAAGCCGCTCTTTTCTGGGTTGAGAGCAACCTCTTCTAAAAGATCCTTGAGCAAGTATCCGGTCAGGCTTAACTCTGGGAAGACAAGAAGCTCGGCTTTTTTCTTCCTGGCTTTTTCGATGTATTGGAGATGGATATCAAAATTTTTTTTGACATCTCCCAAATGAGGCGAGATTTGAGCGAGAGCAATTTTCACAGGAGAAAAATTATCACACTTTGCCACAGTTTGCAATTTGAAAACTCTTATTTCATTGATATATAATAAAAAAAAATGAATCATATTGCCTACTACCTGAGGGAAATCCACTTTCGAAAGAGAACAGGCCAGCTTCTCTTCAAACGGGGGAATATTACAAAAAACTTCTTCTTTCAGGGAGGTGAGTTGATCTTTGCCAGGACCAATCTCCCTGAAGAAGATCTAGGGGAAATCCTGGTCAGGCGGGGGAAGATTGCTGAGAGGGAATATCTCAAGATTAGGCAGTCCCTTGAACCTCGGCAGAAGATAGAGGATATTTTGCTTCAGAAAGAGCTTGTTTCCCAGAAGGATCTGTATGAAGGGATGATTGCTCAGCTGAAAGAAATGACTCTCAGCATTTTTCCCTTTTTTGACGCTGAAATCGACTTTGAGGAGAAAGGCCGTTTTGTCGAGAAAGATCTGAAATCAAAAATAAGTGTTATCTCCTTGATCGAGGGCGGCATAAGGAAGATGCCTTATCATCCATCCTTGAGAACATTCATGGAAAAGAAGATTCCCTATTCTAAGGAAAGAATCCATTTAACCCTTCAAGAAGAAGAGAAAAAAATTTTGGAAGTAATCGACGGAAAGAATCCTACAGAAGCCCTTTTGCCTTCGGCAGGCCTAAGCCCGGATCTTTTCTGGAAGAGCCTTTATCTCCTTTTTTGCCTGGATCTCATTGATTTCAGGGTTGCAGAGAGTATTCCGGTGGAAGAGAGAACTCGGGTAGCCCCACCTTCTGGTCCTGAGACTCAGCTGGCCGAGGTTTTGGCTTTGGCAGAGAAGTTGCAATCCATGAACTATTATCAGATTTTGAATGTCTCAAGAGATGCCTCGGATGCGGAGATCAAAAAAGTCTACTTTCATTTGGCCCGCATGTTCCATCCAGATTCCTTTGATCAGAATCTTCCCGCAGAGACTAAAGAGCAGATTGATGAGGTTTTTGACCAGATCACAAAAGCCTACAAGACTCTCAGCAACAAAGAGGAAAGAACAGTCTATGATCGTAAGCTTGCCACAGCCTTGCCCGAAGAGGGAAGGGATGTCGGAAGGAAGGCGGATATCAAGTTCCGACAGGGAAAAACTCTTTTTAATCAAGGAAGATATGAAGATGCCATTATCTTTTTGGAAGAAGCGGTGAGATTGAGGCCTAATAAAAGCGATTATTTTTTATTGCTGGCCATGGCAGAGTCAAAGCTTCCTCTATTTCGAAGAAAAGCCGAGGAAGACTTTCTGAAAGCAATAGACTTGGAGCCGTGGAATGCAGAAGCCTATATTGGGTTGGGACTATTCTATAAGCAAGAGGGGCTTCCCGCCAAGGCAAATCGTCAGTTCAGAAGGGCTGTGGACATTGACCCTGAACATAAAGTGGCCCTTGCGGAGTTGAATCTTGTCCGAAAAGAAGAGAAAAAGACGGGACTGAAGGCTTTG
>CAZPAX010000201.1:0-4003 GCA_964584535.1 uncultured Eubacteriales bacterium | reverse complement strand
GTCAAGGGGAATATCATTTTTCAGATAGATTTCCCATTTGTTTTTTTCGTTACCGACAGGGATGCCGTGGCTCTTTCCTTGCCTCACGGAAAGGATGCCTCTTTTGCCGACGAGATGGTAATCGATTTCAGGTTTCCAATGGTCGATATTGTAGCTGAAATGGCCCTCCATAAGTTCTCTCGCTCCGCCCTCAAGCTTCAATTCTCCTGCCCCCATCTTCAGTTCAACATTAACCGATTCAGCGTTATCGAGAGCAATAGTCCGCGTTTCCTCTTTTAGCTCACCAACCGCAACACAAGCTCCGAAGAGCGCAGAAGCCAGGAGAATAAATATGCCAATTTTAAAAATTTTTATGGATTCCATTGCCATCCTCCTTGATAGATATTACGAAATTTCATTGAATTTCGTTCAAAATTTTTTCAAAGCATCTCTAACTATGTGATCTTTATGATGGATGCAGGAGGCTGCCCGGAAGCCCCCGTAGCGGAAGGGGGGAACGACGGGACTGGTTCCCTTGGAGTGCGGGGACTGAGGGCGGCTTCAGGCCGCAGAGAGAATGTAACCTTATTTCGTGCGTTGACATGAACAACTGCGTAACCCCCCTTAAGATTTGCTACTTCCTTCCTCTTTTTCCTGTTTGACTTGTTTTGTTCCCTGATGATATATTCTGTCCAAGAGCGGGGAATGCTCAGAAAGAAAAAATTTTCCTTTTATCTCTTTTTATTTGCGGGCCTTTTTATCATTATTCTCAGCATTTATGGGTTCTTTTTGCTCCGCACAAGGCCTGGTCTCCCCTCGAATATAAAAGCAGAAGATATCGTCAGGGTCGATGATATCGAGATCAAAAATATTAAAGAAATAGAATTTGTCCTCACCCAAAAAAATATTGGCGAATGGACAAACTTCTCAGTCAAGAAAGACGGACAAATAGAGACGGTGCGGAGTCAGATCATCGCCTTCTACAGTACAGTTCCTTTTCCACTGATTTACTTTTTTATCGGACTTTTTTGTTTTCTCATCGGATTTTTCGTTTTTATTCTCAAGTGGGAGGACAAAAAGGCTCGGATTCTCTATTGGCTTGCCTTGATTTTCGCTTTTCTTCTTGTGGTCAACGGCGGCACTTACTGCTTGCGCAAAGGATGGATTTCTTACCTTCCCGGCGTTCTCTTTTATTTATTTTACCCGCTTGCGCCTGCTCTGCTCTTTCATTTTTCGCTTGCCTTTTCTCATAGAAAGAGAAGGTTTCGAGCCGCGCTGATTTATGGGCTGGCTGCAATGTTCAGCGCAATCTTTGCTTCGACTATTCTTCTCTCTACTCTGAAATCTTCGATAGACATTTTTAGATTCTATATTTCTGTTTTTTATGTTTTTCGCATCTACATGATTATTTTTCTCCTGCTAGCCATACTTCATTTTGTTTATATTTATAAGCAATCCATCCTGGAAGAAACGAGAGCTCAGATCAAGTGGGTCTTTTTGGGGCTTTTTCTCGGCCTGGGCCCGTTCATTTTAGTTTACCAGATCCCTACGATCTTAAAAATGAAGCCTTTCCTCACCGAAGAATTCGCTTCAGTTTTCTTTATTTTTATTCCTCTCGGGTTTGCCCTTTCTATTTTCAAATTCAGGCTACTTGATGTTGAATTGGTCATCAACCGCAGCCTCGTCTATTCTTTGTTGACAATCTTTACTGTCAGTGTCTATCTCTTTTTTGTTCGCCTTTTCCATGATTTCTTTTCCCGAGTATTCCCTGTTAGAGAGACGTTCATTTCTCTCGGCAGTGCCATATTGGCTGCAGTTGCTTTTCATCCGGCCAGAAAAAAAATTCAGGAATTTGTCGATAAGTCCTTTTTCCGGCAGGCTTATGATTATAGAAAGACTATCCTCAAATTTAATGAGACGGCCCAAAAGGCGCTCACCCAGGAGGAGCTTTTAGACTTTTTCCTGGCGAATCTCAAGAAGTCTCTTCCCTTAGAAAAAGCTTCTTTATTTATTTACTCAGTGGCGCCGTCTGAGAATCGACTTTTGTTTTCGAAAGGTTCAGATGGAGTGCCGAATTTGCCTCTCTCCTTCAGCTTCCCTTCGGCTAAAATTTGGGCCAGGAGAGGAGCTGCCACCACCGAAGCGGACCTTAATTTTTCCGAGGATAGTGCTCTAGCTGAGAGCAAAGTAGAGTTGGTTCTTCCCTTTCCTTTTAAATCCACCACCCTTAATGGTTATTTAGCTCTAGGAAGGAAGAAATCCGGAGAAAGATTCACTCGTGAGGATATCGATTTGTTAGTGACTCTGATCGATGAACTGTCGTTAAACCTGGAAAGAATTAAACTCTGCGAAGAGGTCATTTATGAAAGAGCTTCAAAAGAAAAATTGGATGAGCTAAACCGCCTTAAGACAGAATTCATCGCCACTGTTTCTCATGAACTCAGGACGCCGATGGCTTCTATCCAGAGCTTAGCTGAAATCCTCCAGGAGGGAAAGATAAAAGATAAAGCAAGGAGGGAAGAATTGCTTGCTATCATGGCCGCTGAAAGCAGCCGGCTTTCTCGCCTTATCCATAATATCCTTGATTTCGGGAGAATAGAGCAAAAGGCGAAAACATATCATTTTCAAAGGACAGAGGTTGGCCCGCTGATCGAGGAAACTGTAGGTGTTTTCCGCTTCAACCTGGAGGCTGAAGGCTTCGCTCTCCGGCTAAACCTTCCCCAAAAACCAGCGTTCCTGGATCTCGACCGGGATGCCATAAAGCAGGTGTTGATTAATCTCATTGACAATTCTATAAAATATTCGACGCTAAACAAACAGCTTGAGATAAACCTTCTGGAAAACCCGGAAGTGACAGAGATTCAGGTCAAGGATAAAGGCATAGGAATTCCTGTTGAGGATCAAGAGAAGATTTTTGATATGTTTTACCGCGCCTCCAGTGCCAAAGAGATTAACCCAAAAGGGGTGGGGTTGGGGCTAAAAATTGCCAAGCACATTATGGCTGCTCATAAAGGCGAAATAAAAGTGGAAAGCTCGCCCGCTCAAGGCAGCACTTTCAGGCTTATTTTTTCCAAAACTGTGAGTGATTCATGAAAAAGATTTTGATTATCGAGGATGACGTCGCTTTCCTTAAGACCTTGGTTACTGCCCTTGAAACAGAAGGATTTCGAGTTCTTTCTGTATCAGACGGCCAGCAAGGATTCGACCTGGCCGTCAAAGAAAAAATTGACCTTATCGTTCTCGATATGGTTCTGCCGTCTCTATCCGGCCTAGAAGTTTGCCAAAGACTTCGGGAAAGGAAAATTCAAACGCCCATCATCATAATTTCCGGAAAGAAAAAGGAGGAAATTGATAAGGTCTTGGGGTTAGAGCGAGGTGCTGATGATTATCTGATCAAACCCTTCGGACCGCACGAGTTTATCGCCAGGGTTAGAGCTGTCTTGCGCCGGAGCCGCCCCGAGCCGGCAGAGCTTGAAGAGTATTCTTTCGGAGATGTTCACATCAATTTTAAAAAGCAAATTGCCTCTGTAGGCAAAAAGGAATTGCACTTAACCGCCAAGGAATTTGGCCTGCTCAAACTCCTCATCACTCATGAAGGAGAGGTGGTCAGCCGGGATACAATTCTCAATGAAGTCTGGGGCTACGAGAAGTTCCCCACGACCAGAACTGTAGATACCTTTATTCATAATCTCAGGGAAAAAATTGAAAAGAACCCCGCTCGACCCCGCCATCTCTTGACCATCCCCTGGTCGGGCTACAAGTTCCAAAAATAGACAATGACGAGATCTATGAAAGGAGAGAGTCCTATTGGAAGACCTGCTTCAGGATGTCGACAAGGTTTAGAGCATATTCAACTTGGGTCAAGGGGATTCCCTTGGATTTCGAAATATTTGAGAACCGGCCATCCTTGTTGCTGTCATTGGTGACAACCAGAAAATCAGCAAAAGGAGCCACAGCGTCGATCATTCTTTCGTTGTCGCTTCCTGGAGCACCTCTTTTTGATTCCCCGCCGACATGGACTCCG
>CAZPAX010000200.1:0-4006 GCA_964584535.1 uncultured Eubacteriales bacterium | reverse complement strand
AGATGTTTTTTGAAACGCAGAGAGCTGAGGATTAGGGCTACGGTTCCGAAGAGAAAAAGAGCCAGAACCTGAGGCCAGAGAATCGTTATATCGTTTCCTTTAAGCAGAATCCCTCTCACTGCCCTGCTAAAGTGGCGGAGAGGATTGAGGAGTGTGAGATACTGAATGGCTCTGGGCATGCTCTCAATCGGAGAGAAGATTCCCGAGAGAAGCATGGCCGGGATGATAAAGAAGAAAGCAGTCATCATCGCCTGCTGCTGGGTGCGGGAGATTGTAGAAATGAAAAGGCCTAGACTCAAGGTGGTCAGGATGAAAAGGAAGGCGACGGCGAAAAGAAAAGCCACTCCTCTTATCGGAACAGCGAAAAATATTTTGCCTGCCAGAATAACCAGAACCACATCACAGAGGCCGATGATGATAAAAGGAATTGTCTTGCCGATAATCAATTCCCAGGGCTTTATAGGAGAGACAATCAATTGCTCAAGAGTTCCCAGTTCCCTCTCTTTGGTGACGGCCATGGAAGTCAGGACAAGAGTTGTCAAGAGAAGAATGAGGCAGACAACTCCAGGAACCATGTAGACAGAGCTTTTGAGCTCAGGATTATACCAGACTCGGGGCTGGGGAATAATCATCCCTCCTGGTATTCTGGCTACAATTTCTGAAAAGAGATTTTCCGAAAATTTCCCGACTACAAGAGAAACATAGCTCTGAATGATAGTTGCTGAGTTGGCATCTGTTCCGTCGAGAATAACCTGGAGGGATGTTTTTTCCATTCTGCTCATATTCCTGCCGAATTTTTGGGGTATCACCACGGCTGCTTTGATCTTTCCTTTTTGAATCAAATCGTCGATTTGTGAAGATTCTTTGAGCTCGAAATCCAGGTCGAAGGTATCGCTTTGGCCGAAAGAAGAAATAAAGCGCCTGCTTTCCTGAGTCCGGTCATAGTCGAGAATGGCGAGAGTGATGTGCTTGATGTCTGTTGTCACCGCAAAGCCAAAAAGGACGAGCTGGATCACCGGCGCAGCAAAGATGGGAAAGAGCATTCTCTTATCCCGGAATGTCTGGATAAATTCTTTGCGGACTATATGAAGAATTGTATTCACCATTTTATTCGAGCCTCAATTTCATCCTTTTCGAACAAGCAAGGACAATGAGCGTTGCCAAAAGAAAAAGAGCCAAGACTTCAGACCAGAATGCAGGGAGGCCTGTTCCTTTAAGGAGAATTCCGCGGATGACGATGAGAAAATATTTTGCTGGGACAAGATAGGTGATGAACTGAATAATCTTTGGCATGCTCGAAATCGGGAAAATAAATCCTGAAAGAAGAAAAGAAGGGAGAAGAGTGAAAATGATGGAAAGCATGAAAGCGAGTTGCTGAGATTTGGCGACCGTAGAAATGAAGAGCCCAATCCCCAAACCACAGACAAGAAATAGGGCAGAGACAAAAATAAGAAGGAAAAGATTCCCGCGGAAGGGAACCTTAAAGAGAAAAGTCCCGATGGAGACAACTAGCGAGAGCTGGATAAAACCCAGGAAAAAATGGGGGATGAGCTTGCCGATGACGATTTCATGAGGCCTGGCCGGTGTAGCTATGAGCTGCTCCATGGTGCCTGTTTCCCATTCCCGGGCAATGGTGAGTGAGGTCAGCATGGCAGCCAAGATCATCATCAAGACAGCAATCAAGCCAGGAACGATAAAGTTTTTACTGCGAAGGTCTGGGTTATACCAGACTCGGGAATTGAGATCTAAAGAAGGCATTCCTGTCAAAAGCGCAGTCCCCTCCTTATTCAATTTTTCAAGAAGAATTTTTGTGTTAAAGGACTGGATAATCTTTAAGAGATAGCCCATAGCAACGAGGGCAGTATTATTGTCGCTTCCGTCAACGAGAAGCTGGAGGGAAGTATCTTTTCCCTTGGCTAAATCCTGAGAAAATCGGGAAGGGATAACGACAATGATCTTCAGCTTTCCTTCATCCAGGAGTTTTTCTGAATCAGAGAAATCTCTGGCAAGATAGAAAAGGTCAAAGTATTCACTCGAGCGGAGACGGGAGGCAAGATCACGGCTGAGGAAAGTTGCATCTAGATCGATTATTCCAAGAGGGATGTGGCGGACATCAAATGTAATGGCCAGGCCAAAAAGAATAAGGAGAACTATGGGCAAGCCTATGGCCAAATAGAGACTCCTTGGGTCTCTCAGGATATGAAGAGTCTCTTTTTTCAAGAGAGGCGAAATTCTATTAGTCATGCTTTCGTTCTCCTTCAATGGCAGCAAGGAAAACATCTTCTAGAGTGGAATCTTCTTCTTGGGTGAATCTTATCTTCAGCTCTTTCGGAGAACCCAGAGCGATGATTCTTCCCGCATAGATGATGGCTATTCTTTCGCAGCGCTCGACTTCATCCAGATAATGAGAGGTGACGAAGGTGGTCGTTCCTTTTTCCCTAAGCTCATAGATGAGATCCCAGAAATCTCGCCGCGAGACAGGATCAACACTAGCAGTTGGCTCATCCAGAAAGACAATCTGCGGCTCGTGGAGGATGGCGCAGCCGAGGGAGAGACGCTGTTTCCAGCCAGAGGCGAGCTCCTTTGTTAAAGAGTGTTCCCTTCCCCGAAGGCCAGCCATTTTCAGGACCCAATTTTTCCTCTCTCTCATCAGGGAAGAAGAAAGCCCGTGAATTCCTCCATAGAAATCGATGTTCTCTTCAACAGAGAGGTCTTGATAGAGGGTAAATTTCTGGGACATGTAACCAATGATTTTTTTTATCTCTTCTGGCCTGGTATCAATCTGGTATTCTCCGACAATCCCAGTTCCAGAGGTCGGCATGAGAATTCCGCAGAGCATGCGGATTGTCGTTGACTTCCCTGCGCCATTTGGTCCCAGAAATCCGAAAATTTCCCCTTTTTTGACCTGAAAGGAGATATGATCGACAGCAGTGAAATCCCCGAATTTTTTTGTCAGTTCTTTGACTTCAATACTGAACATGTTTTTCTTTTTCCTGGACAAGAGCCAGAAAGACATCCTCAAAAGAGGGCGCTATTTTTCTCAGCCTTTGTATTTCTGTGCCTCTACTTTCTAAAAACTCTCTTGTCTTCTCTTCAGCGTTTTTCCCTTGTTCGAAAACGAGATGGAGAGTGCCCCCAAAAGGGTAGAGATTTTTTAGATCAGGAAGATTTTTAAGCAGCTTCTTGGCTTCTTCGGAGGGAGAGGCAAGCTCAAGAACTTCGTCCTTCATCCGGCTAATGAGATTTTGGGGAGAGTCAAAGGCGAGGATCTTACCTTCAGAGATAAAGCCCACCCGCTGGCACTTCAAGGTTTCATCCATGTAAGGAGTGGTGAGAACAAGTGTAACTCCTTCCCTGTTCAGTTGATAGAGGAGATGCCAAAGCTCTCTCCTTGAGACAGGATCTACTCCAGTTGTCGGCTCATCCAGGAAGAGTAGACTCGGTGTGTGAAAGAGGTTTGAGGCCAGAGCCAATTTCTTTTGCATACCTCCAGAAAGGGTTCTCGCCAACCGATTCTCAAATGGGGAGAGGCCGCTAAAGCCCAGCAATTCTTTTTTTCTTTTCTTAAAATTTTTTTTATCGACTCCATAGAGGTCGGCGAAAAATTTCAGGTTCTCGGCAACAGTCAGGTCTCCATAGAGGCTGAAATGCTGGGGCATGTAACCAATGCGGTCCTTGATTCGGCCAGGATTTTTGACGACATCAACTCCATCGACCAGCACAGAGCCAGATGTCGGTTGAAGAAGCCCGACAAACAGTCGGAGAAGAGTTGTCTTTCCGCCTCCATCAGGTCCTACCAGGCCGATGATTTCCCCTTTTTCGACTTCGAGGTTTATTCTGTCGATGGCAGCGAGGCCATTGAATTTTTTGGTCAAATTTTCTGTTTTAACAGCTAGCATCTTTTTTTGATTCCTCAAGCTTGGCCTTCAAGCTTATTGATTTTCGATAATGGCGGTCAGACATCTGGGGTAAGATTTGGGGTCAGACATTGCCATGGAGAAGAGAA
>CAZPAX010000199.1:0-4059 GCA_964584535.1 uncultured Eubacteriales bacterium | reverse complement strand
AAAATAAAAATCTTTAACCAGATGTCTCTGGCCAAGGAGCTGAGCTTAGCCGGGAAACTCGAAGATGCTCAGAAAATCATGATGAAGGTCATTCAGGAGGAGCCAGAAATAATTGACGCCTATTTTGTCTTGGGCAATATCTTCTTCAAGCAGAAAAACTATCCGGAGGCGATAAAATGGTTATCTGAAGCTCTGGAGAGGAAGCCAGATTATGATTTTGTTATCCTCAATATGGCCATCTCCTATATCGAAATGAACGATCTGGACAAAGCTGAGGCCATTCTGGCTCGTTTTATCAGCAGATTTGAGGCCGATTCCCTTCTCTATCTGACTCTGGGAGATATCAATCTCAAACAGGAGGATTATCCCCAGGCAATCAAATATTTGGAAGAATGTCTCCGTCTCAATCCTCTCTCCCCTCAAGCTCATAACAGTCTGGCTAGGGTCTATATCATTCTGGATAATGCGGAGAAGGCACTTTTCTATGCCTTGAAGGCAAAGGAGCTCTCTCAAGAGCTCAGAAATCTCCACTACAATCTAGCCCAGATCTATGAGTTAAAGGGTGAACTGTTGAGAGCAGAAGCTGAATATTTGGCCGAAATTGAAACTTATCCTGATAATTTTAATGCCTCTTTTAATCTGGCTCTTCTTTACAGAAGGATGAAAGATGATCTTAAGGAAGAGCTCTTCTTGAAAAAAACAATCGAGACAAATCCCCGCTTTCCCCTTGGCTATCTCTTCTTAGGCGAGCTCTACTCGGGCAAAGAAGCGCTGGAAGAGAAGGCAATTTCCCATCTCGAGCAGGCCCTCTCCCTTGGCCTGGACAAGAAACATCTCAAGCTGGCTTATTATCTTCTAGCCAAGATTTATCTTAAGCAGGGAAAAGAGAGGCTTGCTTCAGATTATGCTCAAAAAATTAAGCAATTAGAATAGTCTCTTAATCGACAGAGAAAGCAACCTCAAAGGGTTGATCATAACCAAAAACATCGAGCCGCAATCTCAACCTTTTCCCCTTTATCCCTCCTAGAGGCCGGGGAAAATAGATAAGGTCTTCCATGAAGCCATTCTTTTGGAGATAGACGGAATCGATGACTCTGGCTGCTCCCTGAGTCTGGGGGAAAAAATTGCTCTCTGCTTGCCTGTAAAAAGAGAAGCTTGTTACCATTCTATCGCCCAGCAAGCCTGTTTGTATTTTAAACTTGTGATCTGGAGCCAGTTTGTCATAACTTTTCTGGAGCTCGAGGATATCTGGCATGTAATAGACCACATCATTCTCATCAACCAAAAGGAGACCTTTTCTATCCACAATTAAGCTTTCTAGCTTCTTATTAGCTATCTTTATCCCTAGAGGGAAAAAATTTTCATCCACTCGACTTTTGGCCAACTCCACATCAACAATCATCACTAAATTGCTATCTTCCCTGATAAAAGAAAAAGCACCAAATTTTTTGTCGAGACCGGAAATTTGGACTTTCTCTGTGACGCAGCTTGAAAAGGAGGCCGTAAAGAAAAAAACAGCAACGAGGCAAAAAATTTTCTTCATTTTCTTTTCTCCTTTAAAGAGTCGGCCTTAAGATTTATTCCACGGTAAAATCCGCGCTCTTCTCGATGGATTTATTGGCAATTTTATCAGTAATCTTGATTTTGAAAGTGTATTTTCCTGGCTTCAAAGGTTCTAGGGGAATCTGAGTTCCACCAGCCAGAGCCTTCTCAGGTTCAATTTTTTCCTTGATCTCCTGGGGATTCAATTTGTAGCCGACCTGGGGGGAGATGACAAAATATTCGATGACCAGAGAGACAGCACCATTTTCCAGTTGGGCATTATAAATCTGGAAGAGAACATTAAGATACTCGCTCTGCCTGAAGACATTTCCCCAACGAGGAAAGGCTTTGTACTCGCCAATCAGAAAAGGATTGAATCCAGCTTCAGAGTCCGATTTCTCGGCGCTGACAACTTGGGGGGAAAGAATGAGAGAACTTGTATTCAGCTGGCCATTCCAGAAATCAACAACATCCAGCTCAGACTTCAGGAGAGAATAGATCTGTTTATCCTTATCACTTATCCCCAGAAAAAGGTTGTATTTACCTGCTTTTAGCGGAACTCCACCCAGAGCTAAAAATCTGTCCTCTGTCCCTTTCTCTGTTTTAACAGAACTCAGAAAATCTTCTTCCCCGCTTTCCCCTTTCATTTTTCCAAAAATGGAAACTTCTTTGAATTTCTTTTTATCCAGTTTTTGGGGATCGATCTGCACCAGGAAAGAGACATATGTGCTTTGATTTTGAGCTCTGCTAAAAATTGGCACCCAAGCCAGTGCAATCTGACTGACTTCGTTTCCTGTGGTCATCAAGTCCTTGATCAATTTTCCTTCAAAAGAGTTCTCATCAAAACTAAATTTGTAGCGAGGGAGAGCCTTTAAATCTGCGCTGAAAATGACTCTCTGGGGAAAAATTTCAAGGGCTCTGAGGATACTCTGAGGAGTTTGCTGGTCAAGGTCATAGCCAAATTGGTATTCCCTGAAGGTCACGCGGAATGCTTCGAGAAGTCCTAAATCTGGCATAGGTTGATAAATCCATGTCTCGGAGCTTGCTTCAATCTGAGACCCACCCATAGGATCATCTCGTTTTGTTCCTGCTGTTGCTGACGTCGAGGAGGGGGGTCCAAAAAACATGTGGACTTTTCCCATATCACAGCGCCATCCTTTTCGAGGGCCGCTGGTGAAGGTCTTGTTCACATAATCTAATCTCTGGTACCACTCATCCTTAAATTCATTTTCTTTGGTTGCGGGCGAAGGGTCTCTTTTGGCCCAGAATATCTCGATGAATTTATCTTTTTCCTCATCGGTCTTGAGTTTCTTGAACTCCCTTTCCTCTTCCTGGCTGATCAATAATTTCACTTCTTCCTTGAGCCATTGCTCATACTTGTCTGCTTTTTCTTTTTTTGTGGCCCCAACTGCGGAAAAAACGAAAAGGAATGATGCTCCTACAGCTAAAGCTATGAACTTTTTCATATTGCCTCCAGAGGAAAAATTCTAACAAAATATCGCCACATTGGCAAACTAACCAGAGCGGGGGAAAACTGATCAGATTTTTAACTTATAAATCAAGAAATTATAAATTAGCTCTACTCAAGGAAAAGCCGCTTTATATAAAAATATTGGCTTCTATCCAATATTTTGGATGTCAGGAATAAACTCTTTATTTCAAGGTAAGGGAGGAACCCAATGTTTTGAGATCAGAATTTTTAGCTTTTCTTTTTCTTTATTCTTTAAGGCCTTCAAGATCTCCTGGTGCGTACTCATTGAGCGGCTAAGATTTTCCGAATTAGCTAGGGCTTGGTTAAGAATAAAAGTGTACCTTTTAATTTTAATGCTGCAATGGAACAGCAGCTCTTGTAGAAAATCATTGGGAACATAAGCCCACATCTTTTCATGAATGGCAATATTTGTATCTATATATTTATTAATATCTTTCATAAGGAAATAACTTTCCAATTTAGATGTCATTTTTTCGATTTTGTTTAAAGCTGCAATATCGATATTATCCACAACCAAGTCAATTGTCGAACTGTCCAGAATTCTTATCACCTCAAAAATTTGTTGAATCTCCTTGAAAGAAATTTCTTTAACAACTGCCTCCCGGTGATAATCTATATTGATAAATCCCTCAGCTGCCAGCCGAGCAACGGCCTCTCTGACCGGCGTTCTACTGACTCGGAAAATATCAGCGATCTCCTTTTCGTTTATTCTTTCATTTACCTTGAGCTTGTTTTCAATAATGGACTTTTTGAGATAATTATAGATGGATTGGCTGATAGTTTTAGGTATACTAATGATTTCATGGTTAGTTTCTTTTTCTTTCATCTTCCCCCCCTTAAATTTTTTTAATAATAACACATTAAATTTTTTTTGTAAAGTCAACTCTATAGAATAGAATTTATGAGGTATGGCGCTGGATTAAAAATAATTCTCTGCTCGAAATCTCTCTCTTTCTCCTTTTCCACTGGAAGGGCCAGAGGCAGGGAGGATTGTATTTGGTAGATATGGGGGACTTGCGCCAATG
>CAZPAX010000198.1:2193-4076 GCA_964584535.1 uncultured Eubacteriales bacterium | reverse complement strand
TCCCAGCGATATTGGTTGATATCTGAGTGCGATCCTGTAATCCAGGAAAGCTCAGGCACGCCTTCACTCAATCTTGGAAGGCCCAATATATCCAGGATCTTGTTGATTGAAGAGACATCAGAAATATGGAGATATTCTCCATGAGAGTCAATTTCAAGGGATAATTTTGGTCTGGGCTCGTCAAAGATATAACGGATGTAATCGATTCCTTTTGCACTTCCCTTTTCGATGCGATAATTGTATTCAGTTATTTTTTCAGAGAAGACCTGTTTTTTTAAATCCGATAGAGTCATTTTTTCCCAGTGCTTGTTCTGGATAAAAAGCAAAGCCGCAATAAAGAAAGCGCTTGCCAGCAGTGCCTTGAAAAGATTTTGGCGGTCTTGTTCGAAGATAATTTTTATAAGCCAGAGAAGGGAGAGAGCGAGAAGAATATTGACCACAGTTTTTAAAGTTAATGTTTCCCACATATTTTATTCTGCCTAATCTGCTCTTATTTTATCAAAAAATAAAAATTGAAGGAATATTTTCAAAAAATTTTTGTATTTACTTTGAAAAGGAAAAATATAAAATACTAGATTCAAGGAGGTAGTCATGAAGAAAATCGTTGCTCTTTTTGGCCTTTTAATCTTGCTCTTATCGTTGGCCTTATCTCAGGCGAAGAAACAAATTCCAGAAACTCTGCTCTCCCTTGGTCTGCTTGAGGAAATCAGCAATGAGGCCTCGGGAGATTTAGCCCTCCAGAATGAGATATTCCTCACCGCAACGAACCGCAACCGCTTACCTGAAGAATACACAAAGGGCTATTTTGAGACTGCTTTCATCCTCAAAAAGCTCAAGGAATATGGAATCGAAGAGTCGGAAATTGTTGATCTCCCGACTCGGTCGCAAACGACCTGGGACGCAGAAATGGCTGAGCTCTGGCTTCTCAAGCCAGAAAAAATGAAAATCGCCGACCTTAAAGAAATCGCTGCCTCCCTCTGTTCTGGAAGTTCATCGGTTGATGTCACTGGAGAGCTTGTCTATGTCGGCCCTGGAAATAGAGCGAGCTTTTATGAAGGAAAAGAAATCAAGGACAAAATAGTTTTGGTCAATGGCTTTCCTGAGATTGCCAGAAGACTGGCCGTCGAAAAATTTGGAGCAGCAGGCCTTGTCGCTTATTCCTCAAGCCACCCTGAATTTGACCCTGACCAGGTGGGCTGGGGTTCGATTCGGCCTCTGGAAAAAGAGAAAAAGACTTTTGCCTTTATGATTTCCACAAGGAAGGGAGAGGAGTTAAGGGATCTTCTGGAAAAAGGGACGAAAGTAGAGGTCAAGGCCGTTTGTAAGACTCAGAATGTCCCCTACAAGGAGGAGATGGTTTCTGCCCTTCTTCCCGGAAAAGATTATCCTCAGGAAGAGCTTATCTTCACCGCCCATCTTTTCGAAGGATTTGCCAAGCAGGGAGCCAATGATGATGCTAGTGGCTGTGTGGCCATTTTAGAGACGGCAAGAGTAATCAAAGAGCTTGTTGATAAAGGGAAGATTCCTCCTCTGAAGAGGTCGATTCGCTTCCTTTTTGTCCCTGAAGTTTACGGGACTTCAACCTATATCAAGAAATATCCTGAGATCGCCAGACGCTTTTTTGCCAACATCAATGAGGATATGGTTGGCGAAGCATTGATAAAAAATCAGACGTTTTTTAACCTGGAAAGATCGCCCTATTCTCTTCCCAGTTTTTTGGGTGATGTCCTTGAAGCCCTTATAGAATGGGTCGGGTTAACCCAGACGAAAGATATCGGTTTTGAGGATATGTTTATGCCCATCGTCTCTCCAACCGGAACTCGCGATCCCTTTTATTATTTGGTGACTCGTTTCCGAGGTGGAAGCGATCATATTGTTTTTGT